>JBBDYO010000051.1:0-11956 GCA_040901495.1 Solirubrobacterales bacterium | reverse complement strand
CCGGCCCCAGAGGGCCGGCCTTTTCTAAAGCTGGCGTGAGAAGCGGCGCTACTTACCGGGCTGGTACGCGCGCCCCTTCTTCTTCACCCGTCCCTCTTTCTCGAGGTCGCTGAGGACACGGTAGAGATAGTTGGGCTTGATTTTCATCGACTTGGCGATCTCCGAAGCGCTGATGCCCGGATTTTGCTCCACCAACTTCACGGCCTGATCGGCCCGAGTGCCGCCTTTGCGCCGGCGCCGGCGAGGTGCGCCTTTCGACGTTTTGCCGGCGGAGCGTTTTTTCGCCGGACGTCCCCGGCGGCCACCGCCGGTCACTTTTCCGCCGAGCTCGGAGAGGGCACTCTCCAGGCGCTTGCGCTCCTCATCCAACTCCGCGAGGCGCTTCTGCAGAAGGTTGCGTGCCTCGTCGAGAACGTGACTGGTACTGGGCATTAGATGATTCCTTTCGTCCCGCCGTGTTCCCCGAACGGGTTCGGCGGCATTGTCAAGCTGGTATTGCACAGTGAAAAGTTCTCTTTACTGTGACTGGTCACCGTGCAGTCAAGCAGTGACTATAGCCATTCAAAAACGATGGCGGCGGCGGACTTTGCAGAAAGTCAACCAAGCGTCCGCTGGGCTGGGGATCTAACTACGACGTTTTCCGGGAAGGGTGCGAAAGACGACGTCCCAGAGCGGCGAGGAAACGCCGTACCCAAAGCGGTGGTCTTGGAAGTGGTGGCGCATGTGCTGCTCGCGCAGCCGTTTCCCCAGCTGTGATTTGGGCACGAAGTGGTGTACGTAGTAGTGCATGTAGTCGTAGACCAGATAGCCCCCGATCAGGCCGGCGAACAGCGGGTATGCCGCCGGGGCGCCGAAGATGAGCATGAAGGCGGCGAAGAAAAGGGCTGCCAGCGGGATCGCTACAGCGGGTGGCATGACCAGGCGCAACTTGTCGTTGGGATGGTCGTGGTGGATCCCGTGGATGATGAAGTGCATCCTGCGGCCGAAGGCGTTGTCGGGCTCCCAGTGGAAGACGAGCCGGTGCAGCCAGTACTCCGTTAGCGTCCAGATGCCGACGCCGCCCAGGGTCAACAGCGCCAGCTGCCAGGCGCCGAGGCCGCGATCCGCTCCGAGCCACTCCATCGCGACGACCACCGGGACGAAGATCACGGCTGGGATCGCCGGGTGCACCCGCGAGAAGAAGTTGAGGAATTCGCTCTCAAAGAGCTGGGGCGAAGCGGCGAGCTTGTCGGTGCGATCCTGGGCGTCCATCCGCAGGCGAATGGTAGCGACGGACGACCCCCTTTCCGCAAAACGCAAAGAACCTGTGACGGATCTGTGTCAAAGACGTTGCGCTTTGCGGAAATGGCCGCCACGAATGCAACGGATCGGTGCCAGTATGCGCCGCCATGCCGCGTAAGCCAAAGCCGTCGAGTTGCGAGGACTGTTACTTCCGCAAGAACCAACTCTGCGCGCTCGAGCTGGAGGAGCCCTGCACGACGTTTCGGCCCAACCGGCCCGAGGGGCTGGTCCCACCCCGCCAGCCGGTCCTCCTGATGCGCCCCCCGCGTTGGGCAGCTCAGTCTCAATCGGCATAGGCAAAATTTCGGGGGTTTGCTCCGGTGGGTGGCGTGGCGAGGAGGGTCTTCGCCCGCAGCCCTGCGAGGACAAGGCCCTTCTCGCCACGACAGGACCCGCCGGTCACAAGCCCGGCTATCGTTTTTGCCCATGCCAGGACAGGACCTATTCGCCAACTTCGCCCGGATGCGGCGGGAAATGGACCAGATGCTGGGAAATTCGTGGGGCCGAACGGCCTATGTGAGCCGGCGCACGACCGGGTTCTCCCCGAACGTGGACGTCTACTACTGCGGCGACCCGCAGCGAGCGGTCGTCAAGGTCGATCTGGCCGGCGTCGATCTCGATGAGATCGGGATCGAGGTCAGCGGCCGGCGCCTGGCGATCATCGGCCAGCGCCATGTGCAGGAGACCGAGGGCCGTGTCTACCAGCAGGTGGAGATTCCCTCCGGCCCGTTTCGCCGCATCGTCGAGTTCCAGGTCGACGTCGACGCCGACCGCGCCAAGGCCACCTACGAAGACGGCATCCTGCGCGTAGAGCTGCCGCTGCGCGATCCGGCGGACACCACCCGGCAGGTCCCAATCGGGCGGGACTAGTGCCGCCTCCCGCGACTACGCTCCGTTCTGACGGCGTCTGGGCGCGCCTGGCGGCGCCCAGCGGGCTCGACGATGCGCTGCATCGCCTTCGCCCACCGGTCTTGCCAGTCTCACCCAGCCACTCGTCAGAGCCGGACCGCACCCGCGCGAGGCGGCACTGATGGAGGGCTCGCCGGTGCTTGAAGTCGTCGAGGCGCCCGACGACCTTGAGGACGCGATTCGCGCCAACGAGCCGCTGCCCGATGCGCTGCCGGTTCTGCCGCTGCGCGAGACGGTCACTTTTCCCGACACCCTGACCCCGCTGGCGGTGGGCCAGGAGCGCTCGATCAAGCTGGTCAACGACGTGCTCGGCGCCAACCGGATGCTGGTGATGGTCGCCTCACGGGACCCAGAGAACGACGAGCCGGGCCCAGAGGACCTTCACGAGGTCGGGGTCGCCGGGGTGGTCGCGCGGATGATCAAGATCCCCGACGGCACGATCCGGATCCTCGTCCAGGGGACTCAGCGGGTGAAGCTTGGCCCCTACGTCGCCGAGGAGCCCTACCTCGTCGCGCGGATCGCCGAGCAGCCCGACGTCGTCGAGCCGAGCCCGGAGCTGGAGGCGCTGACCCGCAACGTGCAGCGCACCTTCTCGGAGATCATCGAGCAGATCCCCTACCTGCCGGAGGAGCTGCAGATGGCGGTCGCCAACATCGACGACCCGGCCGCGCTCGGGCACCTGATCGCCGGGGCCCTGCGTATCTCCCTCGAGGAAAAGCAGGAGCTGCTCGAAGAGGTCGACGTGGCCCGGCGCCTGCGGCACCTCTCCCAGATCCTTGCCCGCGAGCTGGAGGTGGTCCAGCTCGGCACCCAGATCCAGTCCCAGGTCCAGTCGGAAGTCGACAAAGGACAGCGCGAGTTCTTCCTGCGCCAGCAGCTGAAAGCGATTCAGGACGAGCTGGGCGAGGGGGATGAGCAGCAGGCGGAGGTCAACGAGCTGCGAGAGCGGATCGAAGAGGCGAAGCTCCCCGAGCACGCACAGAAAGCCGCCGAGCGCGAGCTGTCCCGGCTGGAGAAATTGCCTCCCGCCGCCGCCGAGCACGGCGTGATCCGCACCTACCTGGAGTGGCTGGTGGAGCTGCCCTGGGCGCAGGGGACCGAGGACAACCTCGACATCGCCCACGCCCGCGAGGTGCTCGACGCCGACCATTACGACCTGGAGAAAGTCAAGGACCGGATCCTCGAGTACCTGGCGGTGCGCAAGCTGAACCCCGACTCGCCGGGGCCGATCCTCTGCTTCGTCGGCCCGCCCGGGGTGGGTAAGACCAGCCTCGGCAAATCGATCGCCAAGGCGCTGGGGCGGGAGTTCGAGCGGATCAGCGTCGGCGGCGTCCGCGACGAGGCGGAGATACGCGGCCACCGGCGCACCTACATCGGGGCGCTGCCGGGGACGATCATCCGCGCGCTGCGCGACGCCGGCTCCCGCAACCCCGTCTTCATGATCGATGAGATCGACAAGATGGGCGCCGACTTCCGCGGTGACCCCTCCTCGGCGATGCTCGAGGTGCTCGACCCGGCGCAGAACGACTCCTTCCGCGACCACTACCTCGACCTCGAGTTCGACCTCTCCGAGGTGATGTTCATCGCGACCGCGAACGTCCTCGACACGATCCCGGGCCCGCTTCAGGACCGGATGGAGACGATCGAGCTGGCCGGCTACACGCTGGAGGAGAAGAAGCACATCGCCCGCCGCTACCTGGTGCCGCGCCAGATCGGGGCCAACGGGCTGAAGCCCTCTCAGATCGAGTTCTCCGACTCCGCGCTGGCCGCGATCATCGAGGAGTACACCCGCGAGGCCGGCGTCCGCAACCTGGAGCGCCAGATCGGGACGATCTGCCGCAAAGTCGCCCGCGACGTCGCCGAGGGCAAGGTCGACGCCAAGGTGAAGATCTCCGCCAAGCGGGCGCGCGAGCTGCTCGGCCGCCGCCGCTTCTTCGCCGAGCAGCGCCGGCGCACCAAGGACCCCGGTGTGGCGACCGGGCTGGCCTGGACTCCCACCGGCGGAGACGTCCTCTTCATTGAGGCGACCTCGATGCCCGGCTCAGGCAAGCTGACGATCACCGGCCAGCTCGGCGACGTGATGAAGGAGTCGGCGCAGGCCGCGCTCTCATATGTGAGGGGGCACTGGAAGGAGCTGGCACCCGAGCTGGGCGAGGGCTGGTTCGCCGAGCACGACATCCACATCCACGTGCCGGCCGGCGCGGTTCCCAAGGACGGGCCCTCGGCGGGAGTGGCGATGACCGTCGCCCTCGCCTCGCTGATCAGCGGCCGTCCCGTTCGCAACGATGTCGCGATGACCGGCGAGGTGACGCTGACCGGACAGGTGCTGCCGATCGGCGGGCTGAAGGAGAAGTCTCTGGCGGCGCAGCGGGCCGGGATCAAGCGGGTGATCGTGCCCGAGCGAAACGAAGGCGACGTGGCGGAGATCCCCGAGGGGGAGCGCAGTGAGTTGGAGTTCGTCTTCGTCGACGACGTGTCGAAGGCAGTCCAAGAGGCCCTCGCCTAAGCAATGGAGGCTGCGGAGGCGCTGGACAGGTCCGGCCTGTCCACCTACATCGAGGCGGCGCGGGAGAAGGTGCGCTCGCGCTCACGCACCTTCTGGATCGTCGCCGGGGTAGCCGTCCTCGCCGCCGGCCTGCGCTTCGCGACGCTCGGCCTCCAGGCCTACCACCACGACGAGGTCGTCACCACAGCCCGGATCCTGCGCAGCGACTTTGGCCATGCGATGAACGCCGTCGGCTTCAGCGAGTCGGCGCCGCCGCTCTACTACGCGCTCGCCTGGCTCTGGACGCAGGTCACCGGCACGGGCGAGTTCGGGCTGCGCTCGTTCTCGGCGCTTGCCGGGGTGGCGACGGTTCCGGTTGCCTACCTGCTCGGCGCCGAGCTGCGCGACCGCCGCGCCGGCATCTTGGCCGCGGCGCTGGTGGCGGTCAACCCGATGCTGCTCTGGTACTCGCAGGAGGCGCGTGGCTACTCGCTGCTCGTGCTGCTGACGACGGTTGCGGCGCTCTACTTCGTGCGGGCGCTGGACCGGGGAAGCCGTCGCGACTTCCGTCGCTGGGGCATCGCCTCGGCGCTCGCCCTGGCGACCCACTACTTCGCCATCTTCCCGATCGCCATCGAGGCGCTCTGGCTCCTGCGCCGCCGGGGCAGGGACGCGGTGGCGGGGCTCAGGATCGTGGTGGGCGCCGGGCTGCTCCTGGCGCCGCTCGCGATCCACCAGATGCTGAAGGGCCATGCCGAATGGATCGGCGTGCACACGCTGGGGCACCGGCTCTGGGAGACGGGAATCACCTTCACGGTGGGCGAGATCGGGGACATCATCGCCCGGCCCGAGCGCCCGCTGCTCGGCGTCCTGCCGGCGGCGCTGATCGTGGCCGCGCTGGTGCTGCTCGCTGTGCGGGGGGACCGCCGCGCGCGCCTCGGGGGCGGTCGCATGCTGGCGATCGCCGCCGCGACCGTCGCCACCCCGCTCCTGCTCGGCCTGCTCGTCCCGAGCAAGGACTACGTGCTCGCCCGCAACCTGCTGCCGGCATTGGTGCCGCTGCTGGCTGCGGTGGCGATCGGGCTCACCCTTCCCAGCGCTCGCCGCACCGGCGCGATCCTCGGCGCGGTGCTGGTCATCTATTCCCTTGGCTTCTCGGTCTGGACCAACTTCTCGCAGGCCTTGCAGCGCCCGGGCTGGGACGCGGTCGCCGCCAGCTTGGGCGACCCGGAAGCGCCCCGCGCGATGGTCACCTGGACGATCGGCCAGGCGTCGCTTCGCCACTACATCGATACCGGCGCCTACCAGGTCGCCGCGGAGGACGGCTACAGGTGGTACGTCCACGAGATCGACTTCATCTCCAACGGCCCGGCGCCGCCGCCCCCCGCGCACGCGCTCGGCCCCGGCTTTCGCCAGGTCGCCTATGAGAAGGTCGGACGCCTCTACGTGAGGCGCTATGAGATGCCCGGGCCCGACCTCGGGCACCTGCGCTTGCGGAAGGTGCGCGGCGCCCAGCTCAACTTCCGCACCAACGGCGTCCTCGTTGACGGCATCGGCCCCGGATAGGGGCGCTTTCACCAAGGATGGCCGTTGGTCTCTGGCCACCATCGCTCCGCCCACGGTCTGAAATTTTCCCACTGTGGGTATCCTCAGCTAGCACCACGAATCCCAGCGAGGAGAAGGCATGGCCATGACATCACGGACCCAGACCGCCGACCGAGCAACCGATCTTTACTCGGCCGCGCGCGCGAACCCCTACGTGCAGCGCCTGATCGAGGACGACGAGCTGCGCGACAACCTCCGTGAGGCTTTCGAAGCGGCGCGTGGCGCTTACTCGCGCGCGACCGGCAACGGCAAGGGCGCGGTCAAGGCTGTGACCACCGACAAGAAGGTCCAGAAGGACCTGCGCGCGGCGGCCGAGAGCCTTCGCGATGCCTCCGAGCAGCTGCGGGCGCCGAAGAAGCGTCGGAGCCGGCTCGGTCGCCTCATCCTCCTCGGGGTGGTGGGAGCGGCAATCGCGATAGTGCTCAGCGAGGACGCTCGCAGGTCCGTGCTCGACGCCCTCTTCGGTGCTGAGGAGGAGTTCGAGTACACGAGCACCACCAGCATCAACGGCTCCTGACGGCCTCAGGCGTTGTCATACGGCGTCCTCAGTCGGCTGGCTGCGGGTCACGCACTGAGCCCTTGCCAGCCTCCCTGCGTCCTTGTCTGACAACACCTGAGTCTCGTCAGGCCGGACTAGACTGATTCGATGGAGGCTGCGACTAAAGAGCGAGAGCTGAGCGGCGAGAAGGCCCAGCGCATCGTCAACGCCATGCGCGAGAGCGTCGCAAAGCGCGGCGCCGCTGGATCGACGTTCGAGCATGTCGCCCGCGAGGCGGGTGTCAGCCGCGGGCTGCTCCACTACTACTTCGGGACCAAGGAGCGGCTGCTTGTCGAGGTTGTCCGCCGTGACGCGGAGATCCGCGTCGCCCGCCTCGACGAGCCGCTGGCAAAGGCGGAGACGGTCGATGACGTCCTCGACGTCTTGGTCTCCAGCCTCACGGACATGATCGAGAACGAGCCCGCCTTCTTCCTGCTCCTCTACGAGCTGTTCAGCGAGGGGCGTCGCAACCCCGACATCCAGCGCGAGGTCGGCCAGCTCTACGAACGCACCCGCTCCCACGTCGCCGATGTGCTGAGGGCGAAGGAACAGGAGGGGGTGCTCAACCTCCGCTACGACGCGGAGGCAATCGTGTCCTACCTGTTCGCGGTCGGTGACGGGTTCGCCCTGCAGGCGCTGTCCGATCCCAGCCGCAAGGTCGATGACGCCCTCGTCGTCGGCACCGCCTCGGCGCGCTACCTGCTGACCAGCGAGTAAGCGCCGCGGCGATCTCCGGCCGGTGAGCTCCGCGAGCGGCGGAGTTTCCGTCGTCCCGTGACTCTCCTCACAGACGCGGGATTGCGCATCTAGAAAACTGGCTAACCAGCCAATGCACGACGCGATGATCAAACTGGCCGGGTTCCTGGGACGCAGGCGTCGCTGGGTGCTCGGGGCCTGGATCGCCGTCGTAGTCCTCGCTCTTCCCTTCGCCGCTCACCAGACCGACCACCTCACCGGTGGCGGCTTCGACGTGCCGGGCAGCGAATCGAAAGCGGTCAGCGACGTGCTGGACAAGGACTTCGCCGGCCAGGCCAACGGCATCGCCGTGCTGCTGCGGGCGGAAGCCGGCTCGACCGAGGCGCAGCGCGCGGCCGCCGTGCGTCGCGTCCGGCGCGAGGTCTCGAAGGTCGACGGCATCGCCCTACCGGCTCCGGTGGCGCGCCGGGCCGAGGCCCAGCTACAGCGCACCGGAACGACAGTGCTGCCGCTTGCCGGCACCGTTCCACCCGATGAGCTGGTCGACCCCGCCGTGGACCTGCGCGAAAGCATCGAGCCCGGCACGGCGCAGGGTGGGGTGGCGCCCTACCTGGCCGGGCAGGCGACCGTCTGGGCCGGAATGCAGGAACTCTCGAAGGAAGACCTGGCCAAGGCCGAGGCCAGCGGGTTCCCGATCGTCGCGCTGATCCTGCTCGTCGTCTTCGGCTCGCTCGCCGCCGCGGCGTTGCCCCTGACCCTCGGGTTCGTCAGCGTGCTCGTCACCGGAGCGCTTATCTACTTCATCTCGCTGCAGATGGCGACCTCTGTCTTCGTCACCAACATGGCCTCGATGATCGGCATTGGAGTGGCGATCGACTACTCGCTGTTCATCCTCGCCCGCTACCGGGAGGAGAGGCACGCTGGGCGCGGCTGCGAGGAGGCCCGCGCTGAGGCGCTGGCGACCTCCGGGCTCGCCGTCGCCTTCTCCGGGCTCGCCGTGATCGTCTCGCTGGCCGGCCTCTGGATGATCGACAACCAGGCGCTGCGCTCGATGGCGCTTGGCGCGATGACCGTGGTCGCCGTCTCGATCCTCACCGCCACCACCCTGCTGCCGGCGCTGATCGCGCTGCTCGGCGACCGGGTGATGCCGGGCGGCGTCGTCGCCCGTGTCCTGCGCTGGATCAAACGACCGTTCAGGCGAGGGCGCGCCGCCCCCGGAAGCGAGGCCCTGTCCATTTCCGATTCTTCAGGCTCTCCCGAGAGCGGAGGAGGCCGCGCCGCTTTCTGGGAGCGGTGGACGACGAGGGTGATGGCGCGGCCCTGGCTCGCGGTGCTTGGCGCCAGCGCCGTGCTCCTCACTTTGGCCATCCCGGTGCTCTCGCTCGAAACCGGGACCGAGGCGATCGCGCAATTCCCCAAGGACAACGACGTGAGGGTGGGCAACGAACTCGTCTCCGAGGAGCTCGGCGGTGGCGCCGACCCGGTGCAGATCACGGCCACCTTCTCCGGCGAGCCGGATCGCGCCGCCGTCGCATCCTTCGCCCACCGCCTGAGCGCCGAGCCCGGCATCAGCTCGGTTGCCCCTCCGACCTACTCGGCGGAAAGCTCCCTGATCGAAGCGACGACGCGAGCCCCGAGCGAGTCCGAGGGGGCCAGGGCGCTGGTCGATCGTCTCCAGGAGATCGTCCCCGCGACCGCGCTGGCCAAGGTCGCCACGGTCAACGTCGGCGGCGAGACCGCTCGCACCGACGACGCCCGTGTCCAGATCTCCGGCTCGCTTTGGAAAATCATCGGCTTCGTCCTGGCACTCAGCTTCCTGGTCCTGATGGTGATGCTGCGCTCGCTGCTCTTGCCGCTTAAGGCAGTGCTGATGAACCTGCTCTCGATCGGCGCCGCCTACGGTGTCCTCGTCGCGGTCTTCCAGTGGGGCTGGCTGGACAGCCTGCTCGGCTTCGAAAGCATCGGTGCGCTCGACACGATCAACGTGCCGCTGATCTTCGCCATCGTCTTCGGCCTCTCGATGGACTACGAGGTCTTCCTCATGTCCCGGATCCGGGAGCGCTACCTGCGCCACGGCGACAACGAGCGCGCGGTCGCCGAGGGCCTCGCCTCCAGCGCCGGCACGATCTCCTCGGCGGCGCTGATCATGAGCTCGGTCTTCGCGGTCTTCGTCCTCACCGGCGTGCCTTCGATCAAGGAGCTGGGGCTGGGGTGCGCCGTGGCGATCGCCCTCGACGCGACCCTGGTGCGGTTGATCCTGGTTCCGGGGGCGATGAAGCTGATGGGCAACTGGAACTGGTGGATGCCGTCCTGGCTCGACCGGTTGCTGCCGAACCTCTCCTTCGAGGGAGGCCCCGCCGCAGCAGAGCCAGAGCCCGCCGAGGCCTGAGCCGTCCCAGCCGGTTACGATCTCCTCAATGGAGGTAGAGACCCGACGGGTTGACGAGGACGTTGCCTTTGCCGGTGCGGCCAAGCAGGCGGAGATGGTGCGCGCCGGAGAGGTTTCGCCGACCGAGCTGGTGCGGATGTGCCTGGACCGGATCGAGCGACTCGACCCGCAGCTGAACGCTTTCCGCAAGGTCTTCGCCGAGAAAGCACTACTCGAGGCAGAGCAGGCCGAAGCGCGGCTGAAGGCGGGCGAGGAGCGGCCGCTGTTGGGCGTGCCGATCGCGGTCAAGGACGAAAGCGACGTTGCCGGCGAGGTCAACACGCACGGCACCGATGGCTTCGACGAGCCGGCGAAGGCCGACGCCGAGATGGTGCGGCGTCTGCGCGAGGCGGGAGCGATCATCGTCGGCCTGACGCTGCTGCCGGAGATGGCGATCTGCGGCTTCACCGAGTCGGCCACCTACGGGGTGACCCGCAATCCCTGGAACCCACAGCGCAGCCCGGCGGGCTCGAGCGGGGGGTCAGCCGCCGCGGTGGCGGCGGGGTTGGTCCCGATCGCTTCGGCTGGGGACGGTGGCGGGTCGATCAGGCTGCCGGCCGCTTCCTGCGGGCTTTTCGGCTTGAAGCCTTCGCGGGGGCGGGTCTCCCTCGCGCCCGCGGACGAACCGTGGACCGGGCTCGCTGTCAACGGCTGTGTCAGCCGCACGGTGCTCGACACAGCGCTGTGGCTGGACATCACGGCGGGCGAAACCGGCGAAGCCGAGGAGCCGCCCCCGCCGGAGCGATCCTTCGTCGAGTCGGCGCAGACGCCGCCGGGCAAGCTTCGTGTCGCCTACTCGACCCGCGCGCCCCGCGCCGCCGCGCCGCCGGAAGTCTCCGATGTCGTCAAGGACGCGGTTGCCGACGCCGCCGAGCTGTTGACCTCCCTCGGGCACGACGTCGCTCAGCGGGACCCCGACTGGGGTGGGATCGGCAACAACATCACGCCGCGTTTCCTGCGCGGCGTCGCCGAGGACGTCGCCAGGGTCCCGCATCCCGAGCGGCTCGAACGGCGTACCCGGGGCTTCGGCAAGCTGGGCAGCCGGCTTCCGGACTCGATCTTCAAGCGGGCGATGCGCGGCCGCGAAGCCGACGAGGCCCGCGTCAACGCGATCTTCGACTCCTTCGACGTGCTCATCACACCGGTGATGGGCGGCACGGCGGTCGAGGTGCGCCGCTGGGAGGGGATGGGCGCGCTGCGCACCGTGCTCGGGATGAGCCGCTTCTATCCCTACTGCATCCCCTGGAACCACCTCGGCAACCCGGCGATGTCGGTGCCGATGGGCTTTGCCGCCGACGGCATGCCGCTGGCGGTGCAGGTCATCGGCCGCCGCGGCGACGAGGCGACGCTGCTCTCCCTCGCCGCCCAGATCGAGGCCGAGCGCCCCTGGGCGGACAAGCGCCCCCCAATCTCCTAAGCACTAGGCACCGAGAACCCATCCCGGTGGGGGTGGAACGTCTTGTACTTTTTTTGCGGCGACCTCCGTGGAGGGCCGCTATCTGTCTTCAAAAAAAGTTAAGTGGAACCCCTACCGGGATGGGTTCTTAGTTGAAGACCTTGCGCATCCGCGCCATCTCGCGGATCGAGCCGCGCGGGCGGATGCGGCGCTGCAGCACCATTTTCAACGGGTTGGCGTCGGGTTTGCCGGAGGCAACCCAGTCGGCCCAGCTGGCTTCGAGGACCAGGTTGGGATTGGGCGCCTCGCCTGGCTCCGCCCGGGTCGAGCCGTTGTCGATGACCAGATGCCAGGGGTCGGCGTCGCTGAAGCGCCACTGGTAGACGAGCCGGGAGCCGTTGGCGGCCTTCGGGTTGACGACGCGGGTGACCACGTCGAAGTAGAGGCGCTGGACCTCGGGAGAGGCGTCGGGCGCTGGCCCATCCGGTGGCCCGAGGACGCTGGCCATCATCAGCTTCACCTGGCGCTCTGCGACTTCTCTCTCGTCCATCTCCGGGTCGAATGGGAAGACGCCGGGCGGCATCTCCTCGGTCGGGTAGCCGATCGTGCGCCAGCGCT
>JBBDYO010000050.1:0-23441 GCA_040901495.1 Solirubrobacterales bacterium | reverse complement strand
TCTTCAACTACCTCGCCGCCGCCACGCCGGGACTGAAGGAGCTGGTGACGATCGGCAAGATCTGGGAGCTGGCGCAGCTCGACCGCAAGGTGAAGCAGGGCCGCAAGTACGACCTGGTGATCGTCGACGCGCCGGCGACCGGCCACGGGATCGGCTTCCTGCAGACACCTCGGACCTTTGCCGCGATCGCCCGGGTCGGCCCGATCCACTCCCAGGCGCAGCAGCTCGACCGCCTGATCACCGACCAGGAGCACACCGGCACGGCGATCGTCGCCCTGCCCGAGGAGATGCCGGTCAACGAGACCGCCGCGCTGGAGAGCGAGCTCCGGGCCGAGGTCGGCGTCGCCGTCGACCGCATCTACATGAACGGCCTGTACCCGGAGCGCTTCTCCAAGGAGGAGGCCGAGAAGCTCATCGCCCTCGGAGACGGGGAGAGCAGCCTGGCGCGGACGGCGGCGCGGGCCGCCCTGTCCGAGCACAACCGCGCCCGCTCCCAGCGCGCCCAGCTCGCACGGCTGCGACGCCGCGTGGAGACGCCGGTCAAAACCCTGCCCTTCCTCTTTGAGCCGGAGCTCGGGGTCGAGGCGGCGCGACAGCTCGCGAGAAGGCTGAACTGATGCCCTCGGTCGACCAGATCCTCGAGGGCAAGGGCATCTGCATCTGCGCCGGCTCCGGCGGAGTCGGCAAGACGACGACTTCGGCGGCGATAGCCGCCGGGATGGCGGCCCGCGGCCTCAAAGTCTGCGTGCTGACGATCGACCCGGCGAAGCGCCTCGCCGACTCGCTCGGGCTGGCGGAGCTGGGGAACGAGGCCAAGCAGGTCGACCCGAAGCTATTCGAGCGCCATGGCATCGAGATGAAGGGCGAGCTGTGGGCGATGATGCTGGACGCCAAGGCGACCTTCGACGAGCTCGTCGCCCGCCAGGCGCCCGACGAGGAGTCCCGAGATCGGGTCCTGAACAACCGCATCTACCAGCAGATCTCCAACGCCCTGGCCGGCTCGCAGGAGTACATGGCGATGGAGAAGCTCTTCGAGCTCCACACCGAGGGCAGCTTCGACCTGCTCGTCCTCGACACCCCGCCGACCCGCAACGCGCTCGACTTCCTCGACGCCCCGCGGCGCCTGACCCAGTTCATCGAAGGGCGCTCGCTGAGCGTCTTCATGCGGCCGACCGGGCTGGCGGCCCGGGTCGCCGGGCGCGGCGCCTCGGTGGCGCTGTCCGTGCTGAAGAGGATCGTCGGGTTCGACCTGCTCGCCGACCTGGCCGAGTTCTTCAATGCCTTCAGCGGCATGGTGGACGGCTTCCAGGCCCGCGCGAAGCGCGTCAACAGCCTGCTCGCCGACCGCCGCACCTGTTTTCTCGTGGTCTGTGGCCCACAGGGCGAGCCAATCGACGAGGCCGTCTACTTCCACCGCAAGCTGGTCGAGGCGAAGCTGCCGTTCGGCGGCGTGATCGTCAACAAGGTCCACTACCCGGCCGAGCGGCTGCGCGCCGACGGAGGCGACCTCCCGGCCGCCCTCACCAAGAAGCTGGGCGACGCGGACCTGGCGCAGCGGGTAGCCGACAACTTCGGCGACTACCAGGCGCTGGCCGAGCGGGACGCTCGCAACATCGAGCATCTCGCCGGCGAGCTTCGCGCGACGGGTGTGATCCGCGTCCCCTACCTGGACGAGGACGTCCACGACCTTGGCGGCCTAGCCGAGATCAACCGCTACCTGTTCGCCACCAGCAAGGAGCGGGTAGCAATCGCCGCCGGCCGCGCCTGACGCTGCGGCTGCTGCGCCCTGCTCAGGGACGGAACACAGCCACCGTGTCGCCGATGTAGCCGTCCCAGTCGCCGACCACGGGCCTGTCGGCCAAGCGGCCGTACCCGAAGGGAGAAGAACTGGGCCCACTGGAGTTGTAGTTGCGCTCGTACCACGTGCCAAGCCGAAACACGCCCACAGTGTCGCCACCCACCCCGTCCCAGTTGCCGACGATCGGGACGTCGGTGGACTTGCCGTAGCTGAACGAGGCGTTGCTGGATCCGGACGAGTTGTAGTTGCGCAGGTACCAGGTGCCGGAACGGAAGACACCCACGGTGTCGCCGCCGACCCCATCCCAGTTGCCGGCGATCGGGACGTCGGTGGACTTGCCGTAGCTGAAGGTGATGTCCGCCCGCCCACTTGAATTTGAGTTGCGCAGGTACCAGATGCCGGAACGGAAGACGCCGATCGTGTCCTTGCCATCGCCGTTCCAATCACCCACCACCGGGATATCGGTGGACTTTCCGAAGCTGAACGAGGCGTTGCTGGATCCGGACGAGTTGTAGTTGCGCAGGTACCAAGTGCCGGAACGGAAGACACCCACGGTGTCGCCGCCGACCCCATCCCAGTTGCCGGCGATTGGCCTGTCTCCCGCCTGGCCGTAGGAGAAAGAGGCCGCGCTTGCCCCAGACGAGTTGTAGTTGCGTTGGTACCAGCTGCCACTTTTGAGGTCCTTGATGTGGATGAATTCCGTGGGCCAGGACCGCCCCCCGGGGCTGACCGCGATGCGTTGGAACCCGTTCTTGTAGTCGTAGTTCATCTCCGAGATGACCACCTTCGGAGTGATCTCCTCGACGTAGGCGACGTGACCTTTCGAGTACCAAGCGATCGCGCCAACCGCCGGCGTCTTGTTGACGGTTATCCCCAGCCGCTTGGCGACAGTCTTCCAGTTGGTCGCGTTGCTCCAGCGCTGCTTCTTGTAGCTGTTGCTGAACGAGACGCCACTGCGCGTGCTGAGGCGATGCGCGACCCAGGACGTGCACTGCCCCTGAAAGAAGTGCCACTGATCTTCCGCGCAAGCGCCTCCCGACCCGCCGGGCTCGTAGCAATCGGGGGCACTGGGATAGGGATACCCGTAGCGGGCGGCGGCGTCCTTCGTCGTCCCGGCCAGCGCCGATGCGCCGCCGAACGCGAAGACCGCGCCCACGGCTGCAACCACAGCGCAGGCTCTGCTCATGGATCCCATGCGAGCGGGATCATATCCGCGGCCGAGATCCCGCTTCGCGCGGCTCTACAAAGCGGAAGAGGCGGTCAGCTGGCGTGGCGGCCGTAGTGGTCGTAGTTGAGCTCGCGGACCTCCCACTCGGCGTCCTCCGGCACCGGGAACAGGTGCCGGACGCGGGGGGTGTCGATCCGCTCACGGTGCTCGACATCGCTGCCACCGACGGGCCACTCGAGGGTGCCGGCGTCCTCCTCGATCTCGACCTCGTCGAGCCAGGGAGTAGCGGTGATCCGGATCTCGTCCTCGGCTGGAATCGGCTCGAGGATGCGGGTGTCCTGGTCTTCATGCTGTTGGGGCACGGTTTCTTCCACCTCTCCCATCGTCTCGGGTATTTCCCACTCTGAAGTCGTCCCCACGATCGCCGCGTCGCCTGCCTCCAGGCCTGTGGCGATCAGGGTCTCGTCGGCGGCGGCGCCAAGGTCTCCTCCGAGCTCACCGAGAGCCGCTTCGCTGAGGACCTCGCGCACGCTCTGCTCGATCCATCCGGCGAGCTCGTCCGCCCCCATCGGCGGGGTCCCTCGCATCAGGGAGTGCTCCAGCTCGAGCGCCCGCTCGACCCGCTCGCGCGCACCGTCCTGGTCCACCGACCCGGTGGAGATCAGAGCCGCCGCCCTCATCGGCACAGAGGCGCTCACAGGGCCACCGTGGCCGTCGAGCACGGCTCGCAGCGCCAGCAGGTGGTCGCTGAGGCCTTCCAGCGCCGTCTCCCGCTCGCATCCCAGCTCAAAGCGGTTTACCGCCCAGGCAAGCGAGCTGTGGGGGTCGGGGCGGGCCTCGAGGTCACTCGCGAACGCGGCCAGCCGGGAGGCCTCCGGCTCGCTCAGCCGGTACCCACCGGCCCGCGGCGGGCGCACACCGGTGGCAATACGGCGCCAGCGGCCCTCTCCGGTCGGGGCAAACGCGTAGGGCCCAAGGCCAATGCCGCCACCCTTGAACATCCGCATCACGCTGATCAGCTCGCGAAGCTGCCGCAGCGCGGCCTCACCGCTCTCCGCGCAGTCGCTTTGCTCGGCGATCGCCAGGAACTGCGGCTCCCAGGCAGCCCTGCCCATTCCCTCGCTGCGCATCGCCTCAAGGGGGGCTTCAAAGGTGTCGGCGCGGACGATCTGCACTCCACGTGGGAGCTGCAGGCGCGGGAGCGACATGGTCAAACCGACGATCGGGACGATAAGGACATCGGCCTCGTCGACGTCGCAGACTTCGGCATCGAGCACCGCCAGAGCGCTCTGGAGCCGCTCGTGGTCCAGCGAGAACTCGGTGCAGCCGTCCCAGAGCGCGGCGATGAAGGCCGTCAGCATCCGCGCCGCCCGCTCGCGAGGGTCGGGAGAGACCGGCTCACCGCGCTCCTCGAGGTAGGACGCCGCGACGCCGGCGGCCTCGACGGCTTCACGGGCCGGGTCAAACGCCGGCAGCGACCGCAGCTCTGCCTCCCGCTCGCGGACGTACCGCGCGGTCAGGGGCACATAGCTGTGAAAGAGCGAGTCGGGGCCGGGCTGCTCGGCAACGTCGAAGGGGATCTGGTCACCGCCGGCGACCAGGGAGCTGAACCGGGTCGCGGCCTCGGTGGCAAGCCGCTTCAAGGCCTCGCTGAGGAGTGGGTCACGCACGTCCCAGGCTTCCGTCCGGCCACGGGCGCTCCTGCGCCTGCACGATGCATTGCAAATCGCGCAGGTGGGTTGGACGTTTGGCCTAGACAGGCGTGGGGGTGCGCTCAGCGTCTGCGAAGAGCCAGCGCTTGCCGTAGCTGCGCATGTCTTCGATCAGGGGCAGAAGCGCACTGCCCTTCTCGGTGAGCGCGTACTCGACCCGGGGCGGCACCTCCGGAAAGGTCCGGCGCTCGACGATGCCCTCCTCTTCAAGCGCCCTCAAGCGCAGCGACAGCGTGCGTGGGCTAATCCCCTCTAGGGAGCGCTCCAGCTCGCAGAAGCGGCTGCAGCCGCTGGCGAGATCGCGAATCACCAGCAGAGTCCATTTCCCGCAAACGATGTCGGCGGTCCTGCAGACGGGGCATTGGGAGTTGCTGAGCGCGCTCATCATGAGCGAGAGCTTGAAAATCTCGCTTCAACAAGTGTAGCGACGTGGCTTTACTTACTGAAGCATTGGCGAAAAGCGCTGTGCAACGTGGTTCCAGGCGCCTCCAAGGCTAAAGCCCCGCCCTCGTATATCCGATGGGATATCCATGCGTTTGCGTGAGGATCGAACGACGCCGTCTGGGGAGGACGGCTTTGCCCTGATCGAGGTCGTGATCAGCGGCTTGATCGCGGTGATCGCGGCGGGCGCAGTCATGACCCTGATGCAGGCCGTCACCCGCTCCGCCGCAGGCGAGCGCTCCCGCTCACAGTCCTACGCCCTCGCCCAAGCAGACCAGACGCGACTGCGCGCGATGCGCCTGCCCAGCCTGAAAAAACTGAATGAAACCCGCACGGTGACGCTCGATGGCCGCGAATTCGAAGTCAAATCGACCGCGCAGCACGTCAACGACGTCAGCGGTGGAGACGCGGGCTGCGGCACCGGCCTTTCGACGGCCGATTATGTGCGGCTCTCCTCCGAAGTGACGTGGAAAGGAATGTCCGGAGCCCCACCCACCACCATCCGCAGCATCGTCGCCCCGTCGAGCGGCTCACTGGACCCAAACAGCGGCAACCTGATCATCACGGCGACCAACGCCGCCAATGTGGGCATTCCCAAAGTTGGCCTATTTGGAAGCGGCCCAACCTCCTTCAGCGGAACGACAGACACCAACGGCTGCGCTTTCTTCTCCGAGCGGGGGGTGGGCAACTACACGCTCACTCCGTCGGGCGTAGCTTCCGGCCTGATCGACAAGGACGGCAATGCCCCAGGCCCCATAACGATTGGCGTCAGCGGCGCCGCCACCAACAGCGTTGTCCTCCTCTTCGACAAACCAGGATCGGTTCCGGTCAAATTCACGACGAAGAACTACTCCGGATCGGTGATCGCTTCCAGCTCCGACTCGATGATTGCGTTCAACACCGGAATGAGCACGGCGAAGCTCGTCGGCACGCCGGAGGGCACACGGAAAAACATCCTCGAAGCGACCTCGCTGTTCCCCTTCACCTCGCCAGACACCTTCTACGCAGGCTCCTGCTCGACCAACAATCCCAAAAGCCCCGCTCCGGCCAGCGCCAGCGTGCTTGTGCCCGCCGGCGGCGAAGCCGCGACACAGACGATCCAGCTGCCGCCGCTTCGCTTGACCGTCGAAGACAGTGACGATGACCCGATCGACGACGCCAAAGTCCTGGTCTCCGATGACAACTGCGAAGTCAACGGGCACGACGTCACCCGTGTGTACGAGACGAATTCTTCGGGGCGGCTGAGCAATCCGGGGCTTCCTTGGGGAACCTATGACGTTTGCGCATCGGCTTGGGTCTACAGCAGCGGGTGGAAAATCCGTTATGACGACGCGGACAATGTGAAACTGGACAGCCTCGACGGAGGCTCCGCAACGATCAGGATCACGTCGAACGACAGCTCAGTCTCATGCTGACGAAGCGCTTCAAGTCGATCCGCGACGACGAGCGCGGCATGACGCTGATCGAGCTGCTGGTGGCGACCTTGGCCGGAGTGATCATCTTCTTTGGCCTGACGATGATCGTCATCGCTGCGATGCATCAGACGACGCGAATCACCAACCGCGTCCACACGACGCAGCAGGCACGGTCGGCCCTCCACCGGATCATCACCGAGCTGCACTCCTCATGCGTCGCGCCCAAGGTCGCGCCTGTCATACAGGGGAGCACCGGAACCACCCTTAAGTTCATCCACCAGACCGGTTCGGCGGTATCCCCGGTCCCGGTGATGCGTGAAATCAGCCTCAGCGGCACAACCCTTTCCGAGTCGACCTATTCCGTCACCGGAACGACCCCGAAATGGACCCCCACCACGACCAAACTCTCCACCCAAACCCTAAGGACCCGGGTCAGCGCGATCTCAGGCAGCATTCCCGTCTTCCGCTACTACGCCTACTCCGGCGGCCAAATCTCCTCTACCCCCCTGGCCGTCCCTCTCAGCAGCGCAGACGCGGCAAAAGCGGTCCAGGTCAACGTCGCCTTCAAAGTAAGCGCGCCAGGATCCTCGATCACCGACGCGAAAGCCGCTGCCCACGTAGAAGACAGCGTCTTGCTGCGCTTCACCCCGCCCACCTTCAGCACAAGCGCGAGCAACCTGCCATGCGAATAATCCGCGCACAGTCAGAGAGCGGCTTCACGATGGTGGCGACGATGATCGGCACCACGGTGATTGCTGCCCTAGCGCTGGTGACCGTAACTGCGGTCCGAGGCGACCTCGGCCAGACCGGCTATGACCTGAGCAGTAAGCGCGCTTACGAGGCGGCAAGGGCGGGGGTCAGCGACTACGCCTTCCACCTCTACGCCGACAACCTCTACTGGGCCAAATGCACGAACGTCGAAGGCACGAGCCCGGTCAACCAGAAAGGCTCGACGGCTAAACGGCGGAAAGTCCCCGGCGACACCAACGCCGAATACGCGATCGAACTGATCCCAGCCACTGGCCAGTCGACATGCAATCCCTCAAACCCGAGCACGAGCATGCTCGAGGCAAGCGGCTCGCTGCCCGGCTCCTTCCGGATCCGGGCGACCGGCTTCTCCGGCAAAGCCAAAGCCTCGATAGTCGCCACCTTCAAGCGCCCCAGCTTTCTCGACTTCATGTACTTCACCCAACTCGAGACCTCGGACCCGGTGAGCTACGGGTACGACAACCCGTCCGAGGAGCTGACCGGAGCTTACGAACAGTGCGAACTCACCTACGAAGCGGGGCGGTACAAAAAAGCGATCCCAGGCACGGGTGGTGACGACTACTGCAACACAATCTCATTCATCACCAACGATGACATTGACGGCCCCTTGCACACTAACGACGCGCTGGCAATCTGTGGGTACCCCGACCTTGGACGCACCACACTCGACAAAATCGAGATGGGAGCAAAATCACCAGGCTGGTACAAATCCTGCTCAAATAGCGAACCTGTCTTCAAAGGCACGCCCATCCCCTCGGCCCCGGTTCTCAAACCGCCGCCCACCAACTCCAAACTCTCCGAAGTCGCGCTGCCGCAGTTCAGATTCACCGGCCAGGTGAAAATCTGCCTCAGCAACGCGAACATGACGGTGGGCACCGGCAGCAGCTCCTGCCCGAGCAATCTCTACTCCGGGGCGACTCCTTCCAACGGCGTTGTCTATGTCGCCAACGGAGTCTGCTCGGAAGCCTATGACCCGTTCACTGTCACCTACCCCAGCACCTCCGGGTGTGGCAATGCCTACGTTAGGAACACCACCTCCTCGGGGACCTACTCGAGCGAGCTGACGATTGCCGCGGAGAACGACATCATCATCAGCGGAAACCTGAACCGGTCGAGCAACGGGATCCTAGGCCTGATCGCCATCAACTTCGTCCGCGTCTACCACCCCTGCTCCAGCGGAACCAACGGCAGCGGCTCGCTTGGGAACCCGTCGATCGACGCCGCGATCATGTCGCTCGAACACTCGTTCATCGTCGACGAGTACAACTGCGGAAACGCGCTCGGGAACCTCAGCGTCGAAGGGGCAATCGCGCAGAAGTTCCGCGGCCCGGTGGGCACCCACAACGGCGGTGGCGCCAGCACGGGCTATTCGAAGAACTACGTCTACGACGACCGCCTCCTCTACCTCGAGCCGCCCTATTTCATCGAGCCAACCGGATATAGCTGGGTGATCGGCCGCGAAACGACCGACTGAGGCAGCAGGAGACGGGCCGCCCCCCGTGAATCAGTTCCCTTACTTAGATGATTCAGCTCACGCGAAAGAGAGAGAAGGCGCTGGTCGGACTCGAGATCGAGGCCGACAGCATCGCCGCGGCCGAGGTTCGCGTTAACGGCACGTCCACTCTTTCCACGACGGCGATCGCGCCCCTACCTCCCGGCGCCTTCATCGACGGCGAGGTCGCGAACCCGGAGGCGCTGGCCGAGGCCCTCTCCGAGCTTTTCTCCTCCCACAAGCTGTCCAAGCGGGTTCGCCTCGGCGTCGGCAACCAACGAGTAGTCGTTCGCACGATCCGGCTGCCGGCGATCGACGACCCGAAAGAGCTGGACGCCGCGGTCCGCTTCCAAGCCCAGGAGCAGATCCCGATGCCGATCGACCAGGTCGTTCTCGATCATCGGGTGGTGGGAGGGATACCGGCCACCCCGGAGTCTCCAGCGCAGATCGACGTCGTCGTCGTCGCCGCCCGGCGGGAGATGATCGAGGCTTCTCTGGTCCCGCTGAAGAAGGCCGGCCTACAGCCGGTCGGCGTCGACCTCTCAGCCTTTGGCCTGATCCGCGCTCTCGGCGATTCCACCCCCGCTCCCACTCTTGTCGAGAGAGGCGATGCCGCGCCGGCGCCCAGTGCGACGCTCTACTGCAACATCGGCGAGGGCGCGAATCTGGCGGTCGCAAGGGGAAGGGCGTGCCTCTTCACCCGTGTTGCCCCCGCCGGGCTCGAGGGAATCGCGGCCTCCCTGGCGGGCTCCGCCGGCCTTACGCTCGAGCACGCCCGGATGTGGGTCAAACACGTTGGCCTGTCTCAGCCGGTAGATGAGATCGACGGGGACCGCTCGGTCGTCACCGCCGCCCGCGTTGCCATGGAAGCCGGGGCGTCCTCCCTGGAGGACGAGCTGCGCCTCTCGCTTGACTTCTACGGAGCCCAAGAGGGCGCGATTCCGGTGGACCACGTCGTCCTCAGCGGTCCGGGCAGCGGTATCGCCGGACTGCCTGAACGCATCGAGGCTTCGCTTGGCCTGCCGCTCGAGGTGGGTTGTCCCCAGGCACTGGCAGGGCTTGACCCCGCTTCAGCCGCACGTCTGACCCTTTCTTACGGCCTCGCACTGGACAGCTGAGCGATGCGCCCCGTCAACCTCATCCCCACTGAGCAACGCCGCGGCCCAGGGGCCAGGGCCAAAGGTGGCCCCCTCACCTACATCGTCCTTGGGGCGCTGGTGGCGTTGCTCGCCGGGGTCACGCTCCTTGTGATCACCAACAACCAGATCTCCGACCGCGAAGCCGAGGTGAGCAGGCTTGAAAGCGAGAACGCTGCCGCCGAAGCCCGCGCCGCCGAGCTCGCCGCATACGTCGAGCTGCAGACCGTGCGCGACCAACGTGTGGCAACGGTCACCAGCCTCGCCGACAGCCGCTTCGACTGGGAGCGCGTGATGAACGAACTCGCCTTGATCCTGCCCAGCGACGTCTGGCTGACGAACTTGACGGGGACGGTCAAGCCAGAGGTGGCGGTCAACGGCGCCACCTCTGTGGCGCTGCGAGCCTCGGTCCCCGGCCCAGCGCTGGAGATGATCGGCTGCGCCAAGGGGCAGGAGGCGGTTGCCGGGTTTGTCTCAGACCTCAAGGACATCGACGGCGTTACGCGCGTCGCGATGCAGTCCTCTGAGCTCGCCAGCGGCAGCGAATCCGGTGGCGGCGGAGGGGACTCCGCAGGGGGAGGCGGCTCCACCGAGTGTCAAACCCGTGACTTCATCGCCAAATTCCAGCTCGTCGCGGCGTTCGACGCCGCTCCCATCCCCGCAACCGGGACAGAAGGCGAATGATGAAAGCCAGTGACTCCAGCCGGATGATCATCGGGATCCTCCTCGTCTGCGCGATCGCCGTCGCCTTCTGGATGCTGCTCCTCTCGCCGAAGCGAGAGGAAGCATCCGAACTCGGCGAACAGGTCGAACAGCTCCAGTCAGCCCTGGCGCAATCCCAAGCCAAAGTGGCCGAAGCGGAAGCCGCGAAGGACCAGTTCCCGCGCAACTACCAGCAACTGGTCAAGCTTGGAAAGGCGGTTCCAGCGAACGACGAAACCTCATCGCTGCTGGTCGAGCTGAGCCGCGTCGCGAAAGACTCGGGCGTCAAATTCAACGGCATCCAATTTGGGAGCACCGATGGGGCAACCGAAGCGAGTGCGGAAACCCCTCCCCCGACGACAGCCCCCAGCGGCGAAGGGTCGCTAGGCGTGCCGGCGGCATCGGTCGCCCCAACCGAGGCCGCCGCGGCCCTGCAGCCGATCGGCGCCACCGTCGGCCCCGCCGGGCTGAGTGTGCTGCCCTATGACCTCACCTTCACCGGAACCTTCTTCGATATCACCGACTTCATGCAGGGGATCGACTCGTTGGTCGCCACGAAGGAAGGCGAAAAGGTGGGCGTGAATGGGCGCCTGCTCACGCTTGATGGCTTCGCACTCAACGGCGACAGCGAGGTTGGCTTCCCAAAGCTAGAAGCGACCTTCTCGGTGACGACGTACCTCGTTTCCCTCGCCCAAGGGATCACAGCGGGCGCCACCGAATCTGAACCCGCACCAGTATCGACTGAAGAACCACCCGTCGAAGAACCAACCACCGAAGAATCGCCCACCACGACCGAAGCCCGCTGAGATGCTGAAACGCGGCCCAGAGATCACGATGCCCAACCTCAAGGTCCCCCCGTTCCTCGAGGACCTCTACTACGACCTGCGCGAGCGTCACCTGCTGCCCTTGGTCGTCCTCCTCGTGCTCGCAATCATCGCGGTGCCGATTGCGCTGAGCAATGACGAGGCCTCCGTGCCCCCCGGGCTGGGCTTGGCGGAAGGGGGCCTCGCCACTCCCAGCGAAGCCGAAGAGGAAGGCAAGATCGTGGTCGCCAAAAGTGCGCCGGGGCTGCGCGACTACCAGCGGAGGCTCAAGCACCGTACGCCCAGGGATCCCTTCAAGCAGAAGTTCACCGGGCCCACTGAGGCCGGCTCCACCCCTGAAGAAGGCGGCTCGGGCGACTCAAGCGCCGAAGCTGAAAGCCAGCCCCCACCCATCGACGACACACTTACGCCGCCCAGTGGAGGCGACGAATCCCCCGATCCCGACGACCTGACCTATTTTTCCTATGCGATCGATGTCAGGGTCGTGCCAGTTTCCTCCGGTGGCAAGAAGAGCAAGGCCAAGCCATCCGTTCGGCGCAGGCTCCCCAATCTGACCATGCTGCCCAGTCGGGAGTCCCCTGCGGTCACCTATATGGGGGTCACCCGAGACGCCAAGAAGGCTGTGATGTTGATCTCCTCCGACGTCACGGGCGCCTTCGGCGACGGCGTCTGTGTGGCCGGTGGGTCCAAAACCTGCCAGCTGATGGCGCTCGAGCCGGGGATTCCGGAGACGTTCGTGTACGGCGGCAAACGACTGACCTTCAGGATCGAAGTGCTGAAGATCCAGCTTCTCGAAACCGATCGCCTCAACACCGCACCACTGGGCGACCCCAAGAAGAAGCAGAAGCAGGCCGGGCTGAAGGCCGGTCGGCCGCGTGCCGATCACCGGCCGGGTCAGCCCAGGTAAAGATCGATCAGCTGGTTGTAGAGATCGATCAGCTGATCCCCAGCCAGCAGCCCGATCACGCCACCTGCCGCGAGGAAGGGGCCAAAGGGAATCGCCATCTTGCGGGCCCCTGCCCCATGGCGAACGAGTAGCGCTATCCCGACAGCGCTACCGGCGAACAGCGCCACCAGAAGGGCCGGGGCCACAGCGACCCCCAGGAACAGGCCCATCACCGCCGCCAGCTTGACATCGCCAAGGCCCATCCCGGCCGGATAGGCGAGCGCCGACAGGAACAGAAGGCCTCCTGCAGCCGCCGCGGCTATGGCCCGTTCGGGCAGGCCACCGGGATCGGTGGGGGCGGCAATCGCAATGCAGAGCACAGCGCCGACAAGCAGGATCCTGTTGGGGATGATGCGCTGCTCGAGGTCGGTGAGCGTGACCGCGGCAAGCATCGCGACGAAGACGAGGCCGATCGCCGCCAGGGCGGGGTCGTCGCGGTAGACGAGTACGACCGCGACGAACAGCAGGCCGACGGTCAGCTCGGTCAGCGGATAGCGAGGCGAGATCCGTGCCCCGCAACAGCGGGCCCTTCCCCGCAACAAGAGCCAAGAGAAGAGCGGCACGTTGTCGTAGGCCGCGATCTGGGCCTCGCAGGCCGGGCACTGCGAGCGCGCCAGCGCGACCGACATCCCCCGGGGCACCCGGTGGGCGACTGCCGTCGCAAAGCTGCCCGCCGCCAACCCCCCGACAAACGCGATCGCTATCAAGCCCGCCACTGGGCAGAGAGTTCTATCCGAGCTAGCGGCGGCGGCCGATTACCTTGAAGCTTCGCTTCGCCCCTCGCCCCTCGCGGTTGCCGGCGGCGTCAACCCCTTTGACGCGGACGACGTGGCGCTTACGGCCGAGCTTGCGCAGCCGAAGCGGGGCCTGGCAGGGCCTCCACTTGCGCTTGTCCAGCTTGCAGACGAAGCTCGTGGCCACGTCGCCGTTGATATCGGCGAAGCGGAAGATCACCTTGCGCTTGAAGGTCTTGACACCGGGGCCAGAGGTGATGCGCGTGCGCGGTGCGGTCGAGTCCTCGACGTACACGGTGGGCTCGGGCGAACAGGGCGACCGGTCGCCGCCCGAGTCAATCGAGACCGCATAGAAAACCACCACGGTGTCGTTCGGCACCTGCAACGGAAACCCAGCGGCTAGCTCCGCTGCCGAGCCCTGGACCAAGACCGTGCCCTTGCAGTCGGCATTGCCGAAGACCTTGACCGTCACCGCGCCGGGTGCGCTGCCGGTGACCCGCGGTGTGTTGTCGTTGGCCGGACCGTTGGGAGTGACGCGCAGCTTCGGTGACTGAGGCTTGCCGGGAACGTCGGGAATCGGCTCTTGTGGAGTCCCCCCTCCACCCCCACCGCCACCGCCTTCGCCCGGGTTTTCTTCGGGCGGTGTCACCTCTTGGTAGATGACGGAGGACGCCGAGCAGGGCGAGGGAAGCCCGCCCAGGGTCGCCTTTGCGTAGAACGTCGTGGTCGAGTTGTTCGGGACGGAGACCGCGATGCCGGCGCCGAGGAATTCGGCTCCCGTGCCCTGGCCGCGCACCGCCCCTTTGCAGTCGGCCGTGTCGTAGATGGAGACGATTGCTTCTGGGTCGCTTTCTCCGCCCAGCTGCGGGAAGTTGTTGTTCGATGGAGAGTCCGGGGTGACGCTTGTCAGCACCGGTTGGCCGGGGGGCGTGGTCACCTGCCGGTAGGCCAGGCCTTTGGAGCATTCCGAGGGGTTTCCCGGGTCGGTTGGGTCCGTCTGCTTTGCAAAGAAGGTCGTTGTCGCGTCTTTAGAGACGTCGCTTTCGACCAGGATGCCCGCGCCCTCGAGGTCTTTCGCTTCGCCGGTCGCGACGATGGCGCTGCCTTCCTGGCAGGTCGGATCGCCGGAGTAGATGGTGATCATGTACTCCGGGTGTTCGGTCGCCATCGTGACCGGCTCGGCAGCCGACGTCATTACCCCCTCAGAAAAAAGGTCTGCACCGGAGATGATCACTTCCTCTTCCGCGTTGCCCTGGATCAGCGGTCGCAGCGCAGTCGAGGGCGATTCCGGCGCCGTGCCAGTCAGCCTTGGCGCATTCGGCTGTTCCGCTCCGGCAGGCGCGACGAACAGAATCGGTAGGGACACGGCCGCGAGTGTCAGCAGGCTCAGTCGAAGACTGAGACCCCGCAAGCTCAATGTCCCTGAAAAACAGCTCATTAACACTGTGTCGGCCCCCTGCATCAGAGCCTCAAGTCCCGCTACGCGCAGTGGACAAAAGCATGAGGGGCGGGCGATTTGGCCCCCCCCTCAGTAACGCTTTCGCTTGGCATACGCCTAAGCGATGTGGCTAACCCCAGGTACCGCCGGACGGACAACCGCCCTGTCCAGCCACCACGCAGGTGAACGTCAGAGTGCCTTTTTCGTTTTTGATCGAAAAAGTCTGCGCAGCTTTGCTGCCCACAATGGTGATGGTGTAACCGTCACCAGCCGCGGTCGGCGTCACAGCCGAGAAGGTCGCGTTTTTCAGCGAAGGCTCGATACCCTCGAGCACTTCCTCGGTGGCTTCTTTGTACGTGCCTTTGTCCGTGTAGTACGTCTCCATTGCCACCTGAGCGCTGTGGACGTACTCCTTGGCCTTGGCGTCGCCGGCCTTGTCTTTCTGGTTGAAGAACGCCGGCAGCGCAATCGCGGCCAGGATTCCGAGGATGAGCATGACGACGAGAAGCTCGATCAGTGTGAAACCGGCCTCACTGTCGCCGTTGAGCCGGGCGCCAACTTTGGCCCGGAGATTCTGGAGAAACATTTAGAGACCTCCTGTGGTCCTAATCGTTTGCGCCAGAGCCCCGTCGCGTGAAGCCACGTGGTGTCTGTAGACCCCGGTGGTAGCCCGGCTGACTCCCCGAAAGGAGCCCCGACAGCTTTGCGCCCCCGCCTCACAGCGAGTTTGCCTTTTGCACCGAAGCACTGGCAGATTCATCACCTTCCCCTCATCGGCAATTGCGCAAATCCCTTAATCCCCGAAATTTGGGGTTCATTCCGCAAAAACTCAGGATTCTCGACCCAAAAAGGGATAACCGGTCAACCCAGCTTTTGAGCCTGGGGAAGCTCAGCGGATCTTGTCGTAGAGGCTGAAGATCGGCAGGTACATCGCGATCACGATGAAGCCGACGATTCCGCCGACGAAGACGATCATCAGGGGCTCGATCAGGGCGGTGAGGGCCTTGACCTTGGCGTCGACCTCGTCCTCATAGAAGTCGGCGACCTTGCTCAGCATGTGCTCGAGCTGGCCGGTCTCCTCCCCCACGGCGACCATATGGCCGACCATCGGCGGAAAGAACGTGTTGGCCTCGATCGGCCCCGAGATGCTGCCGCCGCGCTTGACCGACGCGTAGACGTCATCCATCGCCTGCTCAAGAACGACATTACCGGCGGTGTCACCGGTGAGCTTAATTGCTTGCAACATCGGCACTCCGGCAGCGACCGAGCCCGAGAAAGTGCGCGACCAGCGGGCAAGAGCCACTTTCTGGATCACATCGCCGATCTTGAATGGAATGCGCAGGACGAAGCGATCCCATACCTCCTTGCCGCGATCGGTCCGTTTCGCCCTGAAGAAGACAACGGCCGTGAGTATCAGGCCTGGGATCAACAGGTACCAGTACCCGGTGATCGCATCCGAGGCGGTCACGCAGAGTTGAGTGGGCAGGGGCAGGCCGGCGGCTTCTTCAGGGTTTTCTTCACCCAGTTCTTCGAAGATGCCGACGAAGACCGGAATGATGAAAGCGACGACCGCGAGCAGCACCACTACCGCAACGCCAAAGACCAGCGCCGGGTACATCAGCGCCGATTTGACCTGACGGCGGAGGCTGTCGGTTTTCTCAACCTGGAACGCAACCCGGTCGAGGGCGTCCTCGAGGCGACCCGACTGCTCACCCGAACGCACCATCGCCCGGTAGAGGCGATTGAAGACATCGGGGTGGCGCTCCATCCCCTGCTCCAGCGTGCTGCCGGCCTCTACATCGGCCCGCAGGCTCGCCACCGCATTGCGGATCCGTTCGTCCTGCGTCTGCTCCTCCAGCGTGTAGAGGGTGCGCAGCATCGGCATCCCCGACGCGACCAGGGTCGCGAACTGGCGCGAGAAGACCGCCAGCTCCCGCATGTCGATGCCCTTCCAGCGATTGAAGAGGTCCTCGACTTTGAACGGCTCGCTCTTCTCGCTGACGTCGAGGACAATCAACCCGCGCTGGCGCAACTGCTCGGTGACCTGGGCCTTGGACTCGGCCTCGAGCTCACCGGCCGTGGCGGCCCCCGCCACATCCATGGCTCGGAACGCAAATGTCGTCGCGCCGGCCATCGCCTAGCCCCCCTGCGTGTATCTGGGCGGGGGAGCCGACTCGGTCGCGTACTGCGCCGGGGGTTGCGGTTGAACGGGTTCAGGAGCCTGGGGTGCAAGGGGCTGAGCGGCAGGCGCCGGGCCCTGCGCAGGCGCCGCAGGCGCCACGGGCGCGGGGACAGCGCTGGGCGCACCGGAAGAGGGAGGCGGGGCGCTGTCAATCGCGGTTCCCGCCTGCGGAGCCACGGGGCTCACGGGTTGGGCGCCCAATATCCGTTTCAGCTCCTCCGGCACCGAGGCGCGCTGTTCGGCCAGCGAGCGGGTGACCTTCCCGGCCCGCACCAGGCGCGCCAGGTCGGCATCCATCGTCTGCATCCCAACCGCGCCGGAGGTCTGCACCGCGGCGTAGATCTGGTGAGTTTTCCCTTCGCGGATCAGGTTGCGGATCGCCGGGGTCGGCACCAGGACCTCGGTGGCGACGACGCGGCCCATCCCGTCGGCGGTCGGCAACAGCTGCTGGGTGACGATGCCCTGAAGCGCGATTGAAAGCTGTGTCCGCACCTGGCCCTGCTGCTCGGGCGGGAAGACGTCGATGATCCGGTCGACGGTCTGCGCGGTCGACTGGGTGTGCAGGGTGGCGAAGACGAGGTGCCCGGTCTCGGCCGCGGTCAGCGCGGTGGAGATCGTCTCCAGGTCGCGCATCTCGCCGACCAGGATCACGTCCGGGTCCTCGCGCAGGGCGGCGCGCAGGCCGAGCGCGAAGTCCTCCGCGTCGGAGCCGACCTCGCGCTGGTTGACGATCGAGCGTTTGTGCTGGTGCAGGAACTCGATCGGGTCCTCGATCGTCAGGATGTGGTCCTGGCGCTCGCTGTTGATCACGTCGATCATCGCCGCCAGCGTCGTGCTCTTGCCGGAGCCGGTCGGGCCGGTGACCAGCACGAAGCCGCGCGGTTTGGCGGCCAGCTCGCGCAGCACCTGCGGCACCTTCAGCGAGTCGAGGCTGGGGATGTCCTGCGGCACCAGGCGGAAGGCGGCGCTGACCGAGCCGCGCTGGAAGAAGCAGTTGACGCGGAAGCGGGCGACGCCGGGGATCGCGTAGGCGAAGTCGAGCTGCTGCTTGTTCTCGAAGCGTTTGCGCTGGTCGTCGTTGAGGATCCCGTAGACGACCTCGCGGGTCTGCTGCCCGTTGAGGACGGGGAAGCCCTCGATCGGGCGGATCTTCCCCTTGTCGCGGATCGCCGGGGGGAAGCCCGCGGTGAGGTGGACGTCGGACGCCTTCGTCTCCACCATGGTGCGCAGAACCTCGGAGAAATCGAACTCAGGCGGTGACACGGAGTACCTCCTCGAGGCTGGTCTGCCCGGCACGGACCTTGGAGACGCCGTCCTCGCGCAGGGTGAGCATCCCCTCCTCGCGGGCGACGGCGGCGATCTCGGTCTCGGCGGCGCGGGAGACGGTCATCTCCTTGAGCCGGTCGCTGAGGCTCATCACCGAGTAGATCCCGACCCGGCCGCGGTAGCCGCTGTGGCCGCAGCGCGCGCAGCCGACCGGCTCGTAGGCCTCGACCTCGGCCCCGACCCGGACGCCGGCCTCGACCAGCGCCGTCGTCGGGATCACCGTCCGCCGCTTGCATCCCGAGCAGAGCTTGCGAGCGAGGCGCTGGGCGACAACGCAGTCGACGGCTGAGGCGGTGAGGAAGGTCTCGATGCCCATCTCGTTGAGCCGGGCGATCGCGCCGGGGGCATCGTTGGTGTGCAGCGTGGTCAGCATCATGTGCCCGGTCAGCGCCGCCTCGATCGCGATCCGCGCCGTCTCGGCGTCGCGGATCTCGCCGACCATGACGATGTCGGGATCGGCGCGGAGGATCGAGCGCAGGCCGGTGGCGAAGTCGAGGCCGGCCTTGCGGTTGACGTTGATCTGGCTGATGCCCTGCATGCGGTACTCGACCGGGTCCTCGATCGTGATGATGTTTTTCTCGACATCGTTCAGCTCATCCAGGGCCGCATAGAGGGTCGTCGACTTGCCCGAGCCGGTTGGGCCAGTGACCAGCACCGCGCCGTAGGCCTGCTTGAAGGAGCTTTCGAAGCGCTCCCGGGCGTCGCCGTCCATGCCCAGGTCGTCGAGCGAGCGCTGGGCGTTCTCTGTGTCGAGGATGCGGATCGTCGACCCCTCGCCGCGCTGGGTCGGCAGCGTCGTCACGCGCAGGTCGACGCGGCGCTCGTCGATCGTGATGCCGACCCGGCCGTCCTGGGGCAGCCTCTTCTCGGCAATGTTGAGGTCGCTCATGATCTTCACGCGCGAAACGACCGCGTTGACCATCCGCTTCGGCACGTGCGCCGCCTCGCGCAGGACGCCGTCAACGCGGAAGCGGACGCGCATCTCGTCCTCGCCGGGTTCGAAGTGCACGTCGGAGGCGCCCTCCGCCACCGCTTGGCCGAGGATGCTGTAGACGAGTTTGACCACGGGCGCGTCCTCGGCGCTGACCTCCATGTCGGTGACTTCGGCCAGCTCATCTTCGCCCTCGCCCTCGGTGACTGCCTCGCTGACGGCGCTCTGCAGGGTGTTGAGGCGCCCGATCAGCGCTTCGATGTCCTCCTCGGCGGCGACTGCGACGCGGCAGTCGAGAGCAGTGGCGATCTGGATGTCGTCGACCGCCAGCACGTTGGTCGGGTCGGCCATCGCGACGAGCAGCGTCTCTTTGTCGACGAAGCCGACCGGCAGGGCCTTGTAGCGGCGGGCGGTGTTGACCGAGATCAGGTTCGCCGCGGCCATGTCGACCTGGTAGGTCGCGAGGTCGATGTGGTCGAGCCCATAGCGCTCAGCAACCCCGCGGGAGAGCTGGTCGGCGGTGATCGCGCCCTGCGCGAGCAGCAGCTGCTCAGGCGGAGTGCCGATGGCGCGGGCTTCCTCGATCGCCTGATGCACCCTCTCGGTCGAGACGTGGCCGAGTTCAACGAGTACGTCGGTGACGAACCCCGTCGAGCGCGTGCGCGCGTGCGGGGGGGTGAGACCGGGCGTGCCTTCGGGCTCCAGCACAGGCGCCGTCGAGCCCCCTGAGTCGGGGACTGGGCGCAGGTGACTGGGGTATTGCTCGGCGTGCATCGTCATGGGTGGTAGTCGAGGGTCTTGCCCTGGTAGCCAGCGTCGATAACCGTCTGCACGACGCTCTCGGGGCTCTGGAAGCCGTAGCTGACCGACGCCTGGGGCGTGTCACTCAGGTTCCGCGGGCGCAGCACGACCAGCGCAGGCACGCGATCGACGGCGACGCCTTGAGCTATCCCCGCGTAGCGGTAGATCTGGTTGACAGGCACGACAAAGACGGAGACGTCCGGCATCGAGCGAATGCGCTTGGCCGCATCGATCACCAGGCGATCGTCGATGCCGTCCTCATGGACGAAGAGCAGGGCCACGGTGCGGTTCGCCTTGAAGGCGTCGAGGACCGGGCGAGGTGGCGGCGGAGCGGCAGCGGCGGCCTCGGGCGGCAGGGCGGGAACCGCGGATGAGGTGGGGGTCACTCCTTCGACCGCTTCGATCGCGCCTTCGACCGCTTCCCCTGGGGAGGCGCCCGTAGCGGTGCCCGTCGCGGATGTGCCGGCGACGCTCACCGTCGCTTCGGTCGTTTCCACCGCTGCTTCTTCTTCTTCGCCCCCACTCATGGAGAGGAAGAAAACGGCTGCCACAACGAGCAGCACGCCGACTATTGCGGCCTGCATGAGCGGGTTGCTGTTGAGTTTCTCTCTCATATGTCCGCTTATTAGCTCGACATTTGGGCACGAGAGCTTGAATCGAGCCGCCTGGCGGGCGAGATTATGCGCCGGTGAAACGCGTGCCTGGCGAGGTCTAGTGTCCTGAGTCGTAATTTCGCGGCCACCTCGCGGCGTCTGGCCACGCCTGGACCCACCCGCCCGGCACAGGTACTCCAGTACCTGTTTGCCGTGCGTGTGTCCCCAGGCGTCCCCAGCCACTCGCGACGCTGCACCCGAAATTACGACTCAGGACACTAGCTGGGTGAGCCCACGGCTGTCCCAGCAAGGGACAGCGCGTAATCGCCGGCTGGGTCGGTGAACCAGCCATTCATCACCAGACCAGCCTCTGCGTAGACGCTCTCGAGATGCTCGCGCGTGAACTTGCACGAGATCTCGGTGCGCATCTCCTCGCTTGTGGCAAAACGCACGTTGAGGTCGAGGCCGTCGATGCGGATCGTCTGGTCGGAGAGTGAGCGCAGGCGGATGTCCATGCGCGCCTCCTCGGCGTCGTAGCGGGCGACGTGCTCGAAGGCGTCGAGGTCGAAATCCGCCCCCAGCTCACGGTTGAGGACGGCCAGCACGTTCTTGTTGAACTCGGCGGTTACCCCTTGCGAATCGTCGTAGGCGGCCTCAAGGCGAGGCGTCTCCTTGACCAGATCGGTTCCCAGCAGGATCTGGTCCTCGGGGCCCACGAGCGCGGCGAGGCGCAGGAGGAACTCGCGGCGGGCGTTCGGGTAGAGGTTGCCGATCGTGCCGCCGAGGAAAGCGATGAGCCTCCCTCCCTCTCCATTGGGAATCCGCTCGAGGTCCTGCTCGAAGTCGCATATGAGGCCCCGAATCGCGAGGTCTGGGTACTCCTCGACCAGGGAGCACGCCGTTGCGTGGGTGATCTCCTCGGAGATATCAACCGGGACATAGGTCTCCAGGCAGCCGGCGTCGCGCATCGCGCTTAACAGGTGGCGGGTCTTGGATGCGGAGCCCGAGCCGAGCTCGACCAGGGTCGACGGCTCACCGGCCGCGGCGACTATCTCGGCGGAGCGCTTGGCAAGGATCGTGCGCTCGGCGCGGGTCGGGTAGTACTCGGGCAGCTCGGTGATCCGCTCGAAGAGCTGCGAGCCACGCTCGTCGTAGAAGTACTTGGGCGCCAGCTCCTTGGGAGTGGCGGTGAGGCCGAGGCGGATATCGCGCGCCATCGTGGCCGCACCTCCCGCACCAAGGTGGACCTCGATCGCGATCGCTTCGCTGGAGCTTGCCGTCACTTCAGTGGCGATGGGAAACACTCTACAGAGGTCAATCAATCGGTCCCCTCGGCCTCGGGATCGCGCCATACCTGCTTGAGCCATGGCGGGCTGACGGCGAACCGGAGCCCCTTTGCAGAGAGCGCGACTGGCTCCAGGGGAATTAGGTGAACCCGACGCCCCGGGGTGAACCGGTCTCCTTCAGAGTCCCCACCGGTGTTGCCGGCGTGGCTGCCGCCGGAGACAAAGAGGACCCCTGTCTCGGCTCCCCAGCCGCCCTGGTCGCGAACCCCCACCGCCTCGGTGAGGTCCTTGAGAGGGCCGATGCCGGCATCGGAGGCCCAGTTGACGACGCTCTTCTCGGAGTTGTGGCCGTGATGGGAGGAGGCGCGCTGGGAGGCGCTGCCATCGGGGCCAATCCGGACCTGCACGCTCTCCCAGTCATCCTCGTGGAATCCCTTGGCGCCGACGATCGGGACGCCGCGCAGGGTCGCCGACTCCGGGTAGTAGGTCCAGTAGCCGATGTAGAGGTTGCCTGCCCGGGAGCCGGAGCAGTCGGCACCGGCCGCTTCGGAGTCTTCGGCGGCCCCGGGACGACAGTCGACCACGTGGACGAAGGCGGTGACAGGCAGGCCGCTGTCGCTGCGCAGGACGAGGCCGTCCGCCGAACCGTCCGCACAGGCGGCGCTTCGGCAACGACGGAAGTCGACCGGCAGCGCCCGCGAGCCCTCCTCGAACATCAGCGTCGGCATGTGACGGCGCACCAGCTCGCCTACTTCGCTCCCGTAGGCGGCGATCAGCGTAGGTTCGTCGCCGCAATGCTCAGCCTGCGTGGCCGCGCAGAGGATCCGCGAAGCGATCGCCTGCGCCAGCTCCGCGCCGGGCACCCGCGCCCCCGCCGCCACGAGCGCAACCAGCAACAGCGCCACGACAGCGACCAGGCCGACCCACTCGACAGTCCCCTGCCCCCGCTCCTCCACACGAAGTCAAGGCTGCGAACCGTCTCTTCTCTCCCCCTTTGGAGCCGTCGAGGGGAGCGATCGTGTGTGGCTGGCGAGCGCCGGACCAAGCCAGGCAAGAACGCAGGGAGCCCGAATAGCAGCGCTCATGACTATCCGGTTCCGTCAGGCTGGCGACTGGGTCGATCGTCATCGCACGTAAGCACCTTCGCCGCACCGCTGCGCGATCTTTACCCCCTATAGGGGGGTGGATCCGCGCAGCGGTGGAGGCGGCAAAGGAATCACCGACTGTCCTCGGAATGTGTGGCGCTGCGCCGTAGTGCCCGGGCGCGGCAGACCTTCGAGCCAGGCTCTTTAGAGGTTGCTGATCTCTGCGGCGATGTCCGCGGCGGCCTGTTTGGCGTCGGCGAAGAGCATCGACGTGTTCGGTTCGTAGAAGAGGTCGTTGTCGATGCCGGCGAAGCCGGGGCTGAGCGAGCGCTTGATCACGATCACCTGCTGGGCCTCGTTGACCTCGATGATCGGCATCCCCGCGATCGGGCTGTCGGGATCGTTTTTTGCCGCCGGGTTGGTGACGTCGTTGGCGCCGACAACGACAGCGACGTCGGTGCGCGCCATTTCGGGGTTGATCTCCTCCATCTCCCTCAGGTTCTCGTAGGGCACGTCGGCCTCGGCGAGCAGCACGTTCATGTGGCCGGGCATCCGCCCCGCGACGGGATGGATCGCGTAGTTGACGGTGACGCCGCGCTTCTCCAGCTCGTCGGCGACCTCCTTGATCGCGTGCTGGGCCTGGGCGACGGCGAGGCCGTAGCC
>JBBDYO010000049.1:0-23882 GCA_040901495.1 Solirubrobacterales bacterium | reverse complement strand
TGTTAAGCACGCCGCCAGCGTTCGTCCTGAGCCAGGATCAAACTCTCCGTGAAAGGTACTTCTTTACAGAGAGTGTCATGCCTGGCAATACTTGCAATCGCCGGGTACACATACTCGGCGATCGGCATGACGGGTAAATCAGACCACCCAGCGCGCTGGCGCGCCGAGTGGATCGGGCTCAAACAATCCACAAGCCACTAGGGCCTGCGGAGTGCACGCTGCTCAGTTTTCAAAGACCGCTGCGCCTTCGCGACGGGACTCGCCGCCTTTCGCGCCAGGGATGGGCATAAGGGCCTATCCCAGAAGGACCGGGGAGTATAGCGCTGCGGCGCTCGCTTGCCTAGCCGGGGCGCAGGCGTGCCTAGGCAGAGGCCCGCAGGCGGCGAAAACGCCGCTTCCCCACGCGGAGCACCCGGCCGTCGAGCTCCTCAGGCGCGACGTCCAGCCGATCGGCGGCAAGCGGCTCCCCATCTAGGCTGACGCCGCCTTCCTTGATCAGACGGCGAGCCTCGCTGCGGCTCATCTCGAAGACATCGGCCATCAGGCCGGGCATATGCACGCTGCCGTTGCCCTCCCCACCCATGTAGGGGCCGAGCTCGGCCTCCTCGACGTCGTCCGGCGCCGCCCGCTCGACGAAGAGGCGGTCGAAATGCTCCTCCGCCGCCCGCGCAGCGTCCGCGTCGTAGAAGCGGACGATGACCCGCTGGGCCAGGTGGCGCTTCGCCTCGTTCGGCGCCATCTCCGTCGGTGGGTCCTCGCCGAGCAGCAACCGGTAGTACTCGGGCATCGCCTCGTCGGGAACGCGCATCAGCCGACCGAACATCTCCTCCGGGGGGTCTGTGACGCCGACGTAGTTGTCCAGCGACTTACTCATCTTCTGTGTGCCGTCGATCCCCACCAGGATCGGCATCGTCAAGATCGACTGCGACTTCTGTCCGTAGGCGGACTGAATGTCACGACCGAAGAGCAGGTTGAACTTCTGGTCGGTCCCCCCGATCTCGACATCAGCTTCCACCGCGACCGAGTCATACCCCTGTAACAGTGGGTAGAGCAACTCGAGGGCCGCGATCGGCGCATTTGCGGCCATGCGCTTCTGGAAGTCGTCGCGCTCGAGCAGCCGCGCCACCGTCGTCTGCGCCAGTAGCCCAAGCAGCGCCTCGGGCTCCATCCTCAGCCACTCGCTGTTGAAGCGAACCTCGGTGCGCTCGCGGTCGAGGATCTTGAAGGCCTGCTCCTGGTAGGTGGTGGCGTTGGCGGCGATCTCCTCGGGAGAAGGCAGCGGGCGCTGGGTTGATCGCCCGCTGGGGTCACCGACCTGGGCGGTGAAGTCACCGATGATCAGCACCACTGTGTGCCCGGCCTCCTGAAACTCGCGCAGCTTCTCCAGAACCACCGTGTGGCCGAGATGGATATCGGCCGTGGTCGGGTCGATGCCCAGCTTGACGCGCAGGGGCCCGCCCTTCAGCTGCTCGTCGAGCATCCCCGCGGGCAGCACGTCCACCGCGTTGCGCGTCAGGTCCGTCATCGCGATCGCGGTTGCCCCGCCCGCCACGAGACGGATCGCCCCTTCGCCCCTGCTCCCTTGATGCGCATGGCCCAATGCTAGACTGCCGCCTTCGCCTTGCGGTTGCATCTGCGTCAGGCGAATCTCGATGGCGGCCGTTGGAACAAAGCCCCGCCGGCCGGGCGGCGCGGTTCTGCCGCCGGGTCCGCCCTCCCTGCCGGACAGGGCGGCTAAGCCACGCCTCAAGAAGCTGCGGGTCCTCTTCGTCCTCCTGGGACTGAGCATCCTGGCCCTGGTCTCGACTGTATTCGGGATGATGATGGCGGTCTCCCAGGACCTGCCGGCGATCTACAACTTCGCCCAGTACAAGGCGTCGAAAAACAGCGAGGTGTTCGACGCGACCGGCGAGCCGATCGGCACCCTGACCAGCAACGAGAACAAGGTCCTGCTCGAGTCGGGTCAGATCTCTCCCAACGTCAAGAACGCAGTGGTCTCGATCGAGGACAGCCGCTACTACGGGCACGAGGGCGTCGACTTCCAGGGGATCGGCCGCGCTCTCGTCCAGGACGTGCTCTCGCTCAGCGCCAGCCAGGGAGCCTCCACCATCACCCAGCAGTTCATCAAGGATGCGCTGGCCGCCCAGAGCAACCGAACGGTGCTGCAGAAGTTCCGCGAGGCGGCGCTCGCCTACCGGCTGGAGAGCCATTGGAGCAAGGACAAGATCCTCACCGAATACCTCAACACCATCTACTTCGGCTCCGGCGCCTACGGGATCGAGGCCGCCGCCAGGACCTTCTTCGGAAATGCCCACCCCGGCTGCGGCACCGAGACCGAGCCCTGTGCCGCGGTGCTCGAGCCCTGGGAGGCGGCGCTGCTGGCGGGGGTGATCCAATCGCCCTATTCCTACGACCCCAAGTTCTTCCCCGAAAACGCACTCGCGCGACGCAACCTGGTCCTCGAACGGATGTACGAACAGGAGTACATCACCGAAGCGCAGTACGAGGAAGGGATTACGCAGGCGCTGCCGGCCCCAGGTGACATCGAGCCGCCGTCGCTCGATTCCAAAGCTCCCTACTTCACGGCCTGGCTGCGCCAGCAGCTCGTCGACCGATACGGAGCGGCCAAAACCTTCTTCGGCGGGCTGAAAGTGAAGACCACGATCGACCTAGAGCTCCAGGCTGCGGCCGAAGGGGTGGTCAGCTCATACCTGAGCGGCGTCCCCCCCACTGCCTCTGTCGTCGTGATCGATAACCGCAATGCCGCGGTGAAGGCGATGGTGGCCGGGTCCGACTTCGAGGAAAGGCCGTTCAACCTGGCGACCCTGGGCCACCGCCAGCCTGGATCGTCGATCAAGCCGTTCATCCTCGCCACCGCCCTCGAGCAGGGGATTTCGGCGGGCTCGGTCTACACCTCCGCGCCACAGGTGTTCACCTTCGGGAAAAAAGACAAGGAATTCTTCGAGGTGAACAACTACGGTGACAGCTACCTCGGTTCGGCCTCGCTGGCAACCGCCACCACCTATTCGGACAATTCCGTCTACGCGCAGGTCGGGCTGGAAAGCATCAAGGGTGGTCCCCGGGCGATCGCCGGCATGGCCCATCGGCTGGGTGTGCAGACCCAGCTCTCGACCAACCCCGCGATGGTCCTCGGAGCCCCTAAGGAAGGGGTGACGCCGCTCGAGTGGACCTACGCCTTCACCACCCTCGCCAACAACGGCGACCGGGTCAGCGGCACGCTTGCGCCGGTGCCGGGCGACAGTCCGGTTGCCTACACCGAAGTCACCGACCAAGAGGGTGACCTGATCAAGGGTGGAGACAACGACTCGACCCACAAACAGGTCCTGGACGCGGGCGTGGCCGAAGAAGCGAAGAGCATCCTCCACAGCGTGGTGACGAGCGGGACCGGCGTGCGGGCGGATATCGGCGACGAAACGCAATGGGGCAAGACCGGGACAACGGAGAACAACGGGGACGCCTGGTACTGCGGCGCCACCGAAGAGGTGACCGCCTGCGTCTGGGTCGGCTACGCCGACACCACCACGCCGATGCTGACGGAGTTCGTCGGCGGCCCCGTCGACGGTGGCACCTTCCCGGCGCTGATCTGGGCCGGGGTGATCTCGGCCTGGCAAGAGATCCAGGCCCAGCGGGCGGTGGAAAAGGAGACCGGCGAAGAGGGCTCCGGCTCCACCTACGTCCCCGACTACTCGGCCCCGAGCACGGAATCCTCGGCGCCCGAACCCGAATCGAGCGCCCCGACCGAACCGGAATCCAGCTCGCCGGCGCCCGAAGAAGCACCCGAACCGGCCGCTCCCGCACCGGAATCCGGCGGCGTCAGCGGCGGCACCGGCGGAGCAGCCGCCCCGGGTTAAGAACCTATCCCGATCGGGATAGGTTCTAAGCGTCAGGCGCGGGCCATGGGCGGGAGACGAAGCGACTGCCGGCAAGGCAGAAGCGCCACGGGTTCTCCACAGCTTTCGTGATCCCGATCCGAGGTCCGGCGACGATCTTTCCTTCCCAGCCGTCCTCGCGAGGCAGGAATAGGAACGGGTTCTTCCCCAAGTCGGCGCCGTTGGCCTCGAGGCCGATGCCCAGCGCCTCGGTCAGCTTTCCGGGTCCCGAGCAGAGCTCTGGATCGGTGCGCCCGCCTCGCCGGGCCCGCATCTCCTCCAAGCCAGCGGTCGGCTCCAGCGCCCGGATCAGCACCGCGGCGGCCTGGCCGTCGGGCTCGGCAACGGCGTTCAGCAGGCTGTGGATGCCATAGGAGAGGTAGACGTAGGCTCGGCCGGGCGGGCCGAAGAGAACCTCGGTGCGGTCGGTCAGCCCGACGTAGGCGTGGCAGGCTGGGTCGTCGCGCTCGTAGCTCTCGGCCTCGACGATCGTTCCACCGCAACCGCCGTAGAAGAGGCGGCAGCCGACCAGCTCCCGCGCGACGTCGTGCACGCTGCGGTCAAAGAAGCCGGGGCCAAGCCTCGACTCCAGGGCCGCCGCCGAGCTCATTCCCTCTCTTCGAGCACCCGCGCCTTGACCGCGGCGAGCGTCTCGTGTGCGAATGCGATCTGGTTGCCGAGCGCCTCAGAGCCCGTCCCACCCTCGATCCGCTTCGACTCGAGCCAGCTGTCCCGTCGCAGGAGGTCATAGAAGGAGTCGTCGAGGTGCTCGGAGTGCTTTTGCAGCTCCTCCGACGTCAACTCGGACAGGGTCTTGCCCTGCTCGAGCGCGTCGCGAACCAACCCGCCGACGATCCCGTGCGCCTCCCTGAAGGGCACGCCCTTGCGCACCAGCAGGTCAGCCACCTCGGTCGCCGCCAACATCTCGTCGCCGGAGGCCTGCTCCAGCCGCTCGCGGTCGAACTCGATCCCGCTCAACATGCCCTCGAGCGCGTCGAGGCACAGCTCCACCGTGTCGATCGCGTCGAAGAGCGGCTCCTTGTCCTCCTGCATGTCCTTGCCGTAGGTGAGCGGCAGCGCGTGCATCGCGCCGAGCAGTGCCGCGTAGGAGGCGCCGACCCGCGGGCTCTTAGCTCTCAGCAGCTCCGCCGAGTCCGGGTTCACCTTCTGGGGCATGATGCTCGACCCAGAGGAGAACGACTCGTCGAGCTGGCAGAAGCCGAACTCACTGCTCGACCAGATGACGAGCTCCGAGCCAAACCGCGAGAGGTGCATCGCACAGGTCGAGGCGGCGGCGAGGTAGTCGAGGACGAAGTCCCGGTTGGAGGCGCCGTCGATCGAGTTGGGGCTGACGTGTTCGAAGCCGAGATCGTCGGCGACGGCGCGCCTGTCGATCTCCCAGTTGACGCCCGCCAGGGCACCCGAGCCGAGCGGCATCACCGACGCGCTGTCAAGCGCGAACTGGAAGCGCAGCACGTCGCGGGCCAGCATCCAGAAGTAGGCCAGAAGGTGGTGGCCGAGGTAGACGGGCTGGGCCCGCTGCAGGTGCGTATAGCCGGGCATCGGCCAGTCGCGATGGCGTTCGGCAAGCTCCAGCAACTGCTCCATCGTCGCCCCCGCCAGCTCGATCGCGCGCAGCGAGTGCGCCTGCACGACCATCGCGACGTCGGTTGCGACCTGGTCGTTGCGGGAGCGGCCCGTGTGCAGCTTGCCGGCCACGGGGCCGATCTCCTCGCCGAGCAGGCGCTCGATCGCCATGTGGATGTCCTCGTCGGCATCGTCGAATTCGAAGCCGTGCTCCCCCATGCGGGCCCGGACCCGCTCGAGGCCGGTGTCGATCTGCTCCAGCTCGTCGTCGCTGAGCACGCCGATGTCGCGCAGGCCGCGGGCATGCGCCTGGGACTGGTCGATGTCATACGGCGCCAGCCGCCAGTCGAACTCGATCGAGCGGTTGAGCCGCCAGAAGCGGGGGTCGGGATCTTTACGGAAGCGGGACATGGGAGTCGCGATTATCCCTACCCAGCCCGTTGGCCGAGGATCGACGCCAGCGCCTCGCAAACCTGGGTCACCTGCGACTCGGTCATCGAGGTGAAGAACGGCAGCGCGAGTGAGCGCGCCGAGGCTTCTTCGGCGACCGGGAACTGGCCCTCGCTGTAGCCGAGCTCGCGCAGGTGCGGGAAGAGGTGGATGCAGGGCAGATAGGCCTTACTGGCAATGCCGCGCTCATCGAGCTGCACGATCGCCTCCCGGCGGTCGACCTCGCGTGGCAGGCGGATGGTGTAGACGAACCAGCTGCGACCCTCCTCGCCACGGCCGGCGATAGGCGTCTCCAAGCCCTCGATCCCTGCCAGCCCCTCCTCGTACAGCGCCGCCACCCTCGAGCGCCGCTCCAGCATCTCATCCAGCTTCTCGACCTGGGCGACGCCGATCGCGGCGGCCACATCGGAGAGCCTGTAGTTGAAGCCGAGGCCACCGTGGTCGAGCCAGCCCATGTTGGTGGCGCGGCCCTGGTTGCGCTCGGAGCGCAGGCGCTCGGCCACTTCCCAGTTGGAGGGGACGATCATCCCCCCCTCCCCCGTCGTCATCTGCTTGTTCGCGTAGAAGGCGAAGGTCGCGAGGTTGCCGCGCGCGCCCACCTTGTGGCCGTCGGCGTCGATGGCGCCAACCGCCTCACAGGCGTCCTCGAGGATGCCGAGGCCATGGCTGGAGGCGAACATCTCCAGGCTCGCCATCGCCGCCGGATAGCCGAAGATGTGGACGGGCAGGATGCCGACGGTCCGCTCGCCCTTCGCCGCCGCGACCGCCGCCGTGTCGAGGTCGAGCGTCACCGGGTCGACGTCGCAGAAGACCGGCCGGGCGCCCTCGTAGAGCAGGCAGTTGGCGGAGGCGACGAAGCTGAACGGGCTGGTCAGAACCTCGTCGCCCTCTCCCCATTTGAGGGCCCGCACCCCAAGGTGGAGCGCGGCGGTGCCGCTGGAAACGGCAATCGCGTCCTCCACGCCGAGCCAGGCGGCGAACTCGCGCTCGAAGCGCTCTCCCATCGGCCCCAGCGAGAGCCGGCCCGAGCGGAGCACCTCGAGCACCAGCTCCTCCTCCCGCAGCCCGAGCTCCGGGCGCGCGAGCGGGATCGGTTCCGTGTCGGCCAGGCCACCCATCGGGATGGCCACCCTACCCGGCGTCGTTCTCCATGCGCGGCTGGAACGCGTACTCCAGTGAGTCGACCAGTGCCTCCCAGGACGCCTCGATGATGTTCTCGGAGACCCCGATCGTCCCCCACTCCCGCTCGTGGTCGGAGGAGTCGAGCAGGACGCGGGTTATCGCGCCGGTGCCGTGGCTCTCGTCGAGGATTCGCACCTTGTAGTTGGTCAGCTCGATGTCCGCCAGGTGCGGGTAGCGGTCGGCGATCGCCGCGCGCAGGGCGCTATCGAGTGCATTGACCGGGCCGTTGCCCTTGGCCACCTCGGCGTAATGCTCCTCGCCAACCTTGACCTTGACGGTCGCCTCCGTCTCGACCTTCCCGTCAGCGTGTTTCTCGGTTGTGACACGAAAGCTCTCCAACTCGAACAGCGGCTCGTAGGACCCCGACTCGCGCCGCAGCAGGAGCTCGAACGATGCCTGCGCCGCCTCGTAGTGGTAGCCCCTGTGCTCGAGCTCCTTCAGCCGCTCCAGCGCCCGCCCGGTCGCCGCGTCGTCGATCTCCAACCCCGCCTGCTCGGCCTGGGTGCGGATCGTCGCCTTCCCCGACAGCTCGGACGGGAGGATGTCGCGCTCGTTGCCAACCTCGGCCGGGTCGAGGTGCTCGAAGGTGCGGGCGTCAGTCGCCACCCCGGCGGCATGCATGCCCGCCTTGTGGGCGAAGGCGTTGCGGCCGACGTAGGCCTGGTCTGGGTTCGGCGTCATGTTGCAGAGCTCGTCCAGGTAGTGGGCGGTCGGGGTGAGGTTGGCCAGGGACTCCTTGGGGACGACGTCGAAGCCCATCTTCAGCTGTAGGGCCGGCAGGATGGAGGCGAGGTTGGCGTTGCCGCAGCGCTCTCCGTAGCCGTTGACGGTGCCCTGTACGAGCCGGGCTCCCGCCGCCACCGCGGCGAGCGAGTTGGCGACCGCGCACTCGGCGTCGTTGTGGGTGTGGATGCCGATCTCGACATCGTCGCCAAGCGCGGCGACGACCGCCCCGGTCGCCTCGCCGATGAAGTCCGGCAGGCTGCCCCCGTTGGTGTCGCAAAGGGTGACGTTCTCGGCCCCGGCGTCGGCCGCGGCGCGGACGCATTCGAGCGCGAAGCCGGGGTCGTCGCGGTAGCCGTCGAAGAAGTGCTCAGCATCGAAGACCGGCCGCTTGCCCTTCCCCCCGCAGAAGGCGACCGAGTCGCGGATCATCGCCAGGTTCTCCTCCACCGGGACGCGTATCACCTTCTCCAGGTGGAGCTTCCAGCTCTTGCCGACCAGGCAGACGACGGGAGCGAAGGAGCTGGTCAAGGTCTCGAGCGCCGGGTCTTCGGCCGCCGCGACTCCCGCGCGCCTCGTCATCCCGAAGGCGCAGATCGTCGCCTGCTCCAGCTTCTCCTCGGCGAGCAGCTCGAATAGTTCCGCCTCTTTTGGGTTGGAGCTGGGGAAGCCGGCCTCGATGAACTGGATGCCCAGCCGGTCGAGCGCGCGCACGACCTTCAGCTTCTCGCCGACCGAGAGCGACATGCCCTGGCCGCCCATGCCGTCACGCAAGGTGGTGTCGTAGAGCTTTACCTGTTCCATCTGAGGCCTTTCGATTCGAGAGATCGGGGAGAGGGCCTGCTCTGGCCCGCCTGCGTGGACGTCGCCACGCCAGCCGCTAGGCGGCTGCGGTAATTCGCCCGACTGCCTCGAAACGAGTGCGCATCACGAGCTCACCTTACTCGGTTCGTCCGCTTCCGCTGGAACCTCGACGAAATCGAGCCACTCCAGGTACTCCTCGGCGCGACCGTGCAGAGCGTCCTCGAACTTTGCCTGCACGTGACGGGTTATCTCCCCGGGCTCGCCGATCTCGTGGTCGTCGATCTCCCGCACCGGCACCAGCTCCGCCGCGGTCCCGGTGAGGAAGATCTCCTCGGCGAGGTAGAGCTCGGCGCGGGCCACGTCGCGCTCGACCACCGTGTAGCCGAGGTCCCGGGCGATCTGGATCACCGACTTGCGGCTGATGCCGTCGAGGATCGAGGCGACATGCGGGGGCGTGACGAGTTGCCCGTCCCGCACCAGGAAGATGTTCTCGCCCGAGCCCTCGCAGACGAAGCCGCGCTCGTCGAGCAGGATCGCCTCTTCGTAGCCGGCGCTGGCCGACTCGGTCTTGGCGAGGATCGAGTTGAGGTACTGGCCAGAGGCCTTGGCGTGAGGGATCAGGCTGGCGGAGCTGATCCGCCGCCAGCTCGACACCTTGGCGCGGATGCCGTTCTGCTTGCCCTCGTCGCCTAGATAGGCGCCCCAGGGCCAGACGGCGACGATCACCTCGATCGGCGCGCTTTTCGCGTAGAGGCCCATCTCGCCGTAGCCACGGAAGGCGAGCGGCCTGATGTAGCAGGAGCGAAGTCCGTTGCGCGCGATCAGCTCGTGGGTCGCCTTGCGCAGCTCCTCCGTCGAGTAGGGCAGATCGAAGTAGTAGAGCTTGGCCGACTGCTCGAGCCGGGCCAGGTGCTCGCGGTGGCGGAAGACCGCCGGGCCCCGCTCTGTCTCGTAGCAGCGGATGCCCTCGAAGACCCCGGTCCCGTAGTGCAATCCGTGGCTGAGCACGTGCACCTTGGCGTCTTCCCAGGGCACGAATTCGCCGTTATGCCAAATCAACTCTGCCTGCTCCATGTTGTGGGAAGTATGCCCGATGCGACAAGGGCTTCGGGTGGTACGTGCGAAAGGAAAGACGTCAACCAAGAGGAGGCCCAGATGTCCCCCCGTTTTCGCAGCAAGCTGAATTACTCGAACGTGATCGCCAGCCTGGCGCTGTTCGTCGCGCTTGGCGGCGTCGCGGTCGCCGCGGGGCTGCCCCGCAACAGCGTCGGCCCGAAACAACTGAAGCGTGGTGCGGTCACGGCCGTCAAGCTGCGCAACGGGGCCGTGACGAGCGTCAAGATCGCCCGCGGCGCAGTTATCCCCGGCAAGATCGGTCCAAACGCGGTCGGGACGGGCAACATCGGCAACGGCGTGATCACTTCCGCCAAGTTGGCCAAAAGCTCCGTGATCAACGCGACGATCGCGAACGGCGTCGTCGGCACCAACAAACTCGGCAACGAGGTCGTGACGAGCGCAAAACTCGCCAAAGAAGCGGTGACCACGGATAAGCTCGACAACGGCTCGGTGACCGCGGCAAAGCTGAACAGCGAAATCGGCCCGCTGCTGGGCACGCTGCGCAGCGGGCAGACTCTGCGTGGTGTCTTCTACGTCAAGTTCATCTCGGGCGTCGCACCCGAGTTCGGCAGCGACTCGGTGAGCTACCCATTCCCGATCAGCGGGAACCCGCCTGCCGTCACAGTGCTGAAAAAAGGCCAGACGAACGCCAACTGCGCTGGGATCGGCAGCGGCTCGGCCCCATCGGCGACAGCGGGCAACCTCTGTGTCTACCTGACCGAAGAAGTCAACCTGGACGAAACCACGCCGTTGGAGGCGTTCAACAACCAGCGCTTGGGCTTCGGCCTGGCGGCAAAATCGAAAGAAGCCGGTGAAGCGGTCGCCTACGGACAGTGGGCGGTGACAGCCCCGTAGGGCTGGAGCTCGCGCCTGGGACTGCGCCCTACTAGCTAGGCGGAAAGCTCGCTGAGCACCGCTGCGGCCATCTCGTCGGTTCCGACCGTGGCCTCCCCCGCGACCGCGAGGTCCTGGGTGCGGAGGCCGCGGTCGAGGACGGCGTCCACCGCGGCCTCGATGCGGACGGCGTCCTCCGGGCGGCCGAGGCCGTGGCGCAGCATCATCGCCACCGAGAGGAAGGTGGCGAGTGGGTTGGCGATCCCTTGCCCCGCGATGTCGGGGGCGGAGCCATGAACCGGCTCGAAGAGGCCGGGCTCTCCCTCGGCGCCGAGGCTGGCGGAGGGCAGCATCCCCAGTGACCCGGTCAGCATCGCCGACTCGTCGCTGAGGATGTCGCCGAAGAGGTTCTCGGTGACGATCACGTCGAAGTCGGCCGGCCGCGAGACGAGCTGCATCGCGGCGTTGTCGACCAGCAGGTGGTCGAGCGCGACGTCCGGGTAATCGGAGGCGATGCGGCTCACGACCTCCCGCCAGAGCCGCGAGGTCTCCAGCACGTTGGCCTTGTCCACGGAGGTGACGCGTGGCTCTCCGCCGGAGCCCCCGGCGCGGCGCTGGGCGGCCTCGAAGGCGATGCGGGCGATCCGCTCGATCTCGGCGACCGAGTACTCGCAGTTGTCGTGGGCCCGGTCGCCGTCGCGGCCGGAGTCGCCGAAGTAGATGCCGCCGGTCAGCTCGCGGACGACGAGCAGGTCCGTGCCGACGATCCGCTCCTCGCGCAGGGGGCTGGCCCCGACCAGCGCTGGGCTGGGGCGCACGGGGCGCAGGTTGGCGTACAGGCCCATCCCCTTGCGCAAGCCGAGCAGGCCCTGCTCCGGACGGGGGGCGTCGGGATCGGTCGTGTCCCATTTCGGGCCGCCGACCGCACCGAGCAGCACCGCGTCGGACGCACGGCAGGCGGCGAGCACCTCGTCGGTGAGCGCGACGCCGTGGGCGTCAATCGAGCAGCCGCCGAGCAGGTGCTCCTCGAACTCGAACTCCCCCAGGGACTCGAGCAGGCGCTGTGCGGCGGCGACTATCTCCGGCCCGATCCCATCGCCGGGCAGCACGACTATGTGGGGTGCGCTCGCCATCACGGTCACTCTATGGATAGCCAGCGGTAGGCGGACCGCTAAGGCGCGGCCTCAAGTACTCGCATGCGCCTCGATGTTGAGGCGCATGTAGTCGAGGGTCAGCGGCTTCGCCGACTCCTCGAGGATCGCCTCGACGAACGGGCGGTGAAGCTCCTCCGGGAGTTGCGCCAGGTGAGGGCCCAGCGTCACGGTGGCGGTGAACTCGAACGGGCGCTCCGGGGTCACCGGCTTCGGCTCGAGCCAGCAGCGCGCGTCGGGGAATCCCGCCCCTCTCAGCTTCTGCTCGGTCTCCTCGGGGGCGGCGAAGTTCCAGATCCCCGTCATCCCCTCGAAGTGGCGCGCGTACTCCGGCTGAGCCGCCACCGTCGCGATCGCTTTCGCGTACTCGGCGACGTTGCCCTGCCCACCGCACTGCGCGATGAGGCGCCCACCGGGGCGCAGGGCCGCGTGGAGGCGCGCGAAGAGACGATCGTGGTCGAGGATCCAGTGGAAGGTCGCCGTAGAGAAGATCAGGTCAACCGGCTCGTCGACCTCCAGCTCGGAGAGGTCGGCGACCAGGTAGGAGACACCCTCGCCCAAGCGCTCTTTCGCTTTCTCGACCATTGCGGCGGAGCCGTCGACCGCGATGACCCGGCCACTGGGCAACCGCTTCGCCAGCTCGGCGGTGACGCGGCCGGAGCCGCAACCGGCGTCGAGCACGACCTCGTCGCTGTGCAACTCGAGGCGCTCAAGCACCTCGATCCCCCATTCGTACTGAGGGTCGGAGACTTCGTCGTAAGTCTCGGCGTCCCAGTCGCGCGGGCCGGTGTTGATCGCCCGGGCGCTCACAGCGCCGTGGTGACCGCGCCGCGCTCGGCCGCGCCGGACTGCTCGAAGGAGTCGATCGCGCCCGCGTTCTCGAGGGTGAGGCCGATGTCGTCGAGGCCGTTGAGGAGGCGGTGTTTGACGTCGGGTTCGATCTCGAATTTGAAGACGCCCGCCGCGCAGTTGACCGTCTCGTCGTCGACGTCGATCCGCGCCTCGCCGGCCTCGGCGACCATGCGGCAGTGCTCCTCGTCGAGGATCACCGGCAGCAGCCCGATCTTCGTGCAGTTCGAGTAGAAGATGTCGGCGAAGGAGGGAGCGACGATCGCCTCGAAGCCGAAGTCCTCCAGCGCCCAGGGGGCGTGCTCGCGCGAGGAGCCGCAGCCGAAGTTCGGTCCCGTCACCAGGATCGGGTTCGGCTCCAACTCGATCTCCCCATCGCGGATCCAGTCGTAGAAGAGGAACTCGCCGAAGCCGGCGCGCTCGACGCGCTTGAGGAACTGCTTGGGGATGATCTGGTCGGTGTCGACATCGGCGCGGTCCAGCACCGATACCTTGCCCTCGATTACGTCGATCGGCCTCATCTTCAGCTCCAGTCTCTGATGTCGACGAAATGCCCCTCGATCGCGACTGCCGCCGCCATCCTCGGGCTGACCAGGTGGGTGCGCCCACCCTTGCCCTGGCGCCCCTCGAAGTTGCGGTTGGAGGTCGAGGCGCAGCGCTCGCCTTCGGAGAGCGTGTCGGGGTTCATCCCCAGGCACATCGAGCAGCCGGCCTCGCGCCATTCGAAGCCGGCGCCGCGGAAGACCTCGTCGAGCCCCTCCGCCTCGGCGGCCGCTTTGACCTGCCGGGACCCCGGCACGACCATCGCCCGCACCGAGTCCGCTACACGGCGCCCGTCGACGACCGCGGCCGCCTCCCGGAGGTCCTCGATCCGGGAGTTGGTGCAGGAGCCGATGAAGACCCGTTCGGGGGCAACCTCGGTCATCGGCGTGCCCGGCTTCAGCCCCATGTAGGTGAGGGCGCGCTCGGCCGACTCGCGGTCGGCGGGCGACTCCATCTCCGCCGGGTCGGGAACACGGTCGGTGACCTCGATCACCATTCCCGGGGTCGTGCCCCAGGTGACCATCGGCGAGATGTCGGAGGCGTCGATCTCGACCTCGGTGTCGAAGCTTGCGCCCTCGTCGGTCGGCAGCTCGCGCCAGCGGGCGAGGGCCGCGTCGAAGTCCGCGGGAGCGGCGGAGCGGCCGCGCACCCACTCGAAGGTGGCCTCATCCGGGGCGATCATCCCGGCTCGTCCGCCGCCCTCGATCGTCATGTTGCAGATCGTCATCCGACCGGGCATCTTCAGCGACTCGATCGCGGGGCCGGCGTACTCAACGGCGTGTCCGGTCATCCCACCGGTGCCGAGCCGGCCGATCGTCGCCAGGATCAGGTCCTTGGGAGTCACCCCTATCCCCAACTCACCCGAGTAGGTGATCCGCATCGTCTTCGGCCGCTTCTGGACCAGGCACTGGGTCGCCAGCACGTGCTCGACCTCGGAGGTGCCGATGCCGAAGGCAAGCGCCCCGAAGGCGCCGTGGGTCGAGGTGTGGCTGTCCCCGCAGACGATCGTCATTCCTGGCTGGGTGACCCCCAGCTCGGGCCCGATCACGTGGACGATGCCCTGCCGGTCGGAGCCCAGCGAGTAGATCGGGATGCCGAACTCCTCGCAGTTGCGCTCCAGCGTTTCGACCTGGACCCTTGAGAGCTCATCTGCGATCAGGCGGGCAGCCATGGTGCCGTCGGTGGGCGTGTTGTGGTCGGCCGTCGCGAGCGTCTTGTCAGGGCGGCGCACGGGGCGACCGGCCATGCGCAGGCCATCGAACGCCTGCGGCGAGGTGACCTCGTGGACCAGGTGCAGGTCGATGTAGATCAGCCCGTCAGAGACCTCGTGGGCCTCCCAGATCTTTTCGAACATCGTCTTTGGCATAACCGGTCAGCTCCTCCTCAGGCCGGCCGCGATCACTGCCAGGAAGCGGGCCGGCTCGTCGCCGTCGTTCTCGAAGTGGTGGGGCAGGTCGGCGTCGAAGGTGACGCTGTCCCCCGCTGAAAGCTCGTGGCGCATTCCCTCGACGAAGAGGGCAAGGCCGCCCTCGAGGACCACCGCGGTCTCGCGACTGCCCGGCTCGTGCATCGGCGGGTCGTCTGGCCCGCCGGTCGTCGCGCCGGGCTTCAGGGTGTGCAGCGAGACGTCGGCGCGCTGGCCTGGCAGCGGTGGGGTCAGCTCCTCGAAGCGGTGGCCGCCGCGCTCGTAGCGCCGCCTCTCCCCCGCCCTGCTGATGGCGACGTGCTCACCCTCATCGAGGCGCAGCAGCTGCGACAGCGTCAAGTCGAGGCCGGTGGCGATCTTGGCGGCAACGGCAAGAGTGGGGCTCGTCTCCCCCCGCTCCACCTGCGAAAGCATCGGCGCGCTAACGCCCGTCCGCTCGGCCAGATCGCGCAGCGACAGGCCCATCGCCTCGCGCAGCGCCTTAACCCTTCCGCCGACCGCCGCCGGCTTCACCGTCCCGGTTGGCTTCACAGATGTCTTCGCTGCGGTGCTCATTGGCCTGTAAGTTATCACATACGATTGTATTGGACCGGTCGAAAGCGCGGTTAGAGACCGGCTGCGAGCAGCTTCTGCAGATCGCCGACGATCGTCTCCGGTTCCTGGTGCATCTGGCGCCAAGTGATTCGCACCACCCTCCAACCAGCGACGTGGAGGAGGCGATCCCGCTCGCGGTCGCTCTCAAAGGTGGTGCGAATACCGTGGGTGGCGTAACCGTCCATCTCGACGATCAGCCGCTGGCGCCGCCACAGGCAGTCAACCTGGAATCGCCGCTCGTCTAAGGCCAGCCAGGCGTTCAGTTGCGGCCGTGGCAGGCCCGCGCGGTCGAGGAAGGCGACGAAGCGCGCCTCCAGCTCTTCGCGGCTGATACCACCGGGCAGCTCGCGCCGACGCCGCAGGCACTCGCGGATTGCGGCGGCACCGCGGCGGCGCGGATGGCGAGCCAGGAGGTCTTCGAGCGAGAGCGAGTCATAAAGGCGAAGCCGTTCCGCCTCGCGCATCGCCCGCTCCACCGCGTTAACCGGCAGGATCGCAGCGAGGTCGAGAAGTGTCCGAGGTGGTGTGGTGACGGGAATCCAGTCCTTGGTCGTTACCTCGTCAGCAGGTAAGACCGAGAAATGGCGTCGGATGCCCCCGTGCGAGCGGCTCTTCGAAGGTGTCGTGATCTCGATTGCCCCGCTTGAAGGCGAGCGGATCCGCCAGAGGGCCGCGGCCGAGCGGTGGCTGAGCACGGCCCCGGGGCCGCTGGCAAGAACAGCCGCCATCCACCACCCCTCGCGCGAGACCACCCGATGCCCCACCGCATAAACACCACGATGAAGCAGGTGGAGATGGCAATTCTTAAGCCGCCGATCAATCGAATTGCTTCCAACTTGCAATGAGGTCAACTGCGACCGAGAAACAACCCCATACTGCTGCCCGGCCAACTCCGCAATTCGCGCATCCAGACCACGCATCTGCATTTACCCCCTCTGAGCGGGGGTAATTGCGGATTCGTTGGGCATCGCTGCCTAGGTTGCCCGGGCGCGTGTGACGCGTGGTGCGCTGGTGTCAAATGTCCGCAAAGCGATCGGCACGGAACTGTGCCGACGCTTGCTCGGTTGCGCTAAGGGCCGGGGGTGCGCTCTACGGCGGCTTCGGCGGTTGCCGCCTCCGCCTCGCGGACGGCCGCGCCCTCGAGGGCGTTGGAGAGCGCCCGCACGTAGGCGCGGGCTGAAGCCTCGAGGATGTCGGTGGCAACGCCCTGGCCGGTCGCCAGGCGGCCGGCGACGCGCAGCATCACGGTCACCTGTCCGAGGGCGTCATCTCCCCCAGTCACCGCCTCGACCGTGTACTGGCGCAGCTCGCACTCGGTGTCGACGGCCTTCTGGATTGCGTGGAAGATCGCGTCCACCGGACCATCCCCGCTCGACTCGCCCACCGACTCCTCGCCGGAGGGAAGCTTCACGGCTACCTTCGCCAGCGGGTCTCGCCGGGAGCCGGCCTCAACCTCGAACCAGGCCAGCTCGTGTGCGTTCTCGCGCTCGCGCATCTCGTCGGAGACGATCGCCTCCAGGTCGAGCGCGGTCACCTGCTTCTTGCGGTCGGCGATCTCCTTGAAGCGTTTGAAGGCGGCGTTGAGGGCGTTGCCCTCGACCTGGAAGCCCAGTTGCTCCAGGGCGTCGCGCAGTGCGTGGCGGCCCGAATGCTTGCCCAGCACGATCGAGTTGGACTCGAGGCCCACCTCGGTCGCGTCCATGATCTCGTAGGTCGTCCGCTCCTTCAGCACGCCGTCCTGGTGGATCCCGGACTCGTGCGCGAAGGCGTTGCGACCGACGACCGCCTTGTTGGGCTGCACCGGATAGCCGGTCAGGCGAGAGACCATGCGACTGGTCTTGGCCAGCTCGCGAGTATTGACGCCGGTGGTCAGGTCGTGGACGTCCTCGCGGGTCTGGATCAGCATCACGATCTCCTCCAGCGCGCAGTTGCCAGCTCGCTCGCCTATCCCGTTGACCGCGCACTCGACCTGCCTGGCCCCGGCCAGCACGCCGGCGTAGGAGTTGGCGACGGCCAGGCCGAGGTCGTCGTGGCAGTGCACGGACGTCTCGACATCCCGCAGCCCGGGGACCAGCTCGTAAAGGCGGCGGAAGTACTCGGCGTACTCCTTCGGCGTCGTGTAGCCGACCGTGTCGGGGATGTTGACGACGGTGGCGCCCTCCTCGACCGCAATTGCGCAGACCTCGGCGGTGAACTCGACGTCGGCGCGGGTCGCGTCCATCGGCGAGAACTCGACGTTCTCGCAGTAGGACTTGGCCAGCGCCACGGCGGCCCGCGCCTGGCCCTTGACGTCCTCGCGGTCGGTCTGCAGCTGGTGCTCGATGTGGATGTCAGAGGTGGAGATGAAGGTATGGATCCGGGAACGCTGGGAATCCTTGATCGCCCCCCAGGCGGCGTCGATGTCGGCCTTGTGGGTGCGGGCGAGGCCACAGATGATCGGCCCCTCGACGTTTCGGGAGATCGCCTCGACAGCCTCGAAGTCACCCGGCGAGGTAATCGGAAAGCCGGCCTCGATCACGTCGACGCCAAGACGCGCCAACTGCTGGGCGATCTCGACCTTCTCGGCCGTGTTGAGCGAGATGCCAGGCGACTGCTCACCGTCGCGCAGCGTCGTATCGAAGATGTGGACGCGGTTTGCGTCGTTTGCTGACTCCATCGGACTTACCTCCTTCTCCAACTGACTTGAATGACCTTGTCTCTCGCGGCTACGCGCCGCCCAGCGCTATTCCCCCCGAGGGGGGAGGAGAAGGAGAAGCGCGAGGCTGTCGAACCGGTGCGTCATTCGCGACCAGCTTAGCGTACGCCCAGCGAGGCTTGAAGCTTTTGCTCAGGCTAGGGGCACCGCAAGGCTGGGCGCCTACGGGTGCCACGTCTTGGCGGGCGGCTGTGAAGGGCTCGCTGCCGGCTTCGACGATTTCCCGCGATGGTCGCGGAACTCATTGTCGCCGGGCCCGCCACGCAGTGTGTCTTGACCGAGGCCGCGCACCAGGACATCGTCGCCGGGCCCCCCGAACACCACGTCGTTATCGGCACCTCCGTTGAGGACGTCGTTACCGCGTTTTCCGAACAGGCGATCGTCGCCGCTCGACCCATACAGCCTGTCGTCTCCAGCCCCACCGCGCAGAACGTCGTTTCCGGCGCCCCCGCGCATGGTCACCGAAACGGTGATGTTGGGGGCAACCGTGATCTGATCGTCGCCACCGTCGGAGTTCACCTCAAAGCCGCTGACCAGCGGCGCCTGGCAGAGCAGCTCGTTCGGCTGGCCTTCGGGATTCGTGCAAACCGAGCCCCCGACTTCGAGCGGGACGATCGAATCGATCACGTAGGTCTTGCCGTCCTCTGTGAGCCAGATATTGATGATGTTGGCCTCCACCCCGCCCGCCAACAGGATGCTGAACGTCCTCGGCTCGGCATGGCCAGACACCGGCGCGTGCAGCGCCAGAATCGCAAGGGAAATAAGGAGGATCTTCTTCATCGCTAAGTTGTCGTCCCCGCCGCTCTCCGGTCGGAGCGTCTAAGAGGGAAACAGCACGACCTTGCCGACGTTGCGGCGTTGGGCGATGAATTCGTGTGCCTCGCCGGCTCGCTCGAAGGGGAAAGCCTCGGCGACGACCGGGTCCAGGCGTCCCTGCTCCAGGTCCTCGATCAGCGGCCTGGCGAGGCGATCGAGGCCCCCCTCCTGGTCCCACCACTTGAGCATGTTGAGGCCAAAGACACCTTTGTTCTCGTTCATGATCGACAGGCTCTTCCACCAGGGCAGGGTTGCCAGTGGCATCTTCGCGAGGGCTTTTAGGGCCGCGGGGATATCGCGCTTCCCTTCCTTACTGGCCTCCGAGAGCCCGTACATGACGAGGCGACCGCCTGGGCGAAGCAGTCGGTAGTCCTTGCGGAACGAGGTCGGTCCAAGCGCGTCGAGAATCAGGTCGACCCCCTCCCCACCCGTGATCCGCATCGTCTCCTGCTCGAAGTCCTGGGAGCGATAGTCGATCGCGTGCTTGACACCCTGGGCACGGATCGCGTCGTGCTTGGAAGCGGAGGCCGTGCCGAAGATCTCGGCGCCGACGTTGCGCGCCATCTGGGTAGCGGAGATCCCCACGCCACCGGCCGCCGCGTGGATCAGGACGCGGTCCCCCGCCCGCAGGCTGCCCATGATCATCAGGCCGGCGTAGGCGGTGGCGTAGTTCACCGGGAAGGCGGCGCCCTGCTCGAAGCTGAGTCGATCCGGCAACGGCCACACCTGGCCCTCTGGAACGGAGACCAACTCGGCATGCCCGCCGAAGCGGGTGCCGGCGGTGACCCGGTCACCGGGCTTCCACGAGGTCACTCCATCCCCCACCGACTCGACCTCGCCGGCGACCTCGTAGCCGAGTACGCACGGTGGCTTTGGCGCATCGGGGTAGAGCCCGACGCGGGCCATCGTGTCGGCGAAGTTGATCCCGGCGGCCTTTACGGCGATGCGCACCTCTCCGGCGCCGACCGGAGGGTCGGGACGGTCCTGGACCTGTAGGACGTCGGGCCCACCCGTCCCGGTTTGCACCACAGCCTTCATCGCGGCCCCCTTGCCATGCGCTTCATTGGCGCAACCTTATCCCCGATTTGTGTCGAAATCGGGAAAGCCGACAACTCGGGACCGATCTGTCGGCTCGCCGGCGTGGACTCGCTACAAGTCCACCGAGCGACCGATGGAGAACCCGTCGAGCTCGAGGATCTTCTCGATCGTCTCGTCTCGGACCGGCGCGTCCGTGGTGAGCGCCATCACCGCTCGGCGGCCATCGTCAGTCGCGCCGACGGCGGCGGAGACGATGTTCACACCCTGCTCACCGAACGTCGTCCCGACCCGGCCGATCATCCCCGGTTGGTCCGCGTAGCGGAAGATCGCCAGGTGCTCGGCAAAGGGGAGGTAGAAGCTCTCGCCCCAGACCGAGACGAGGTAGGGCTCGTTCCGCGGGCCGACCCCGGTGCCCGAGACCTCGACCGCGTCGTCCCCCGAGCCGAGGCGCACGGTGATCAGCTCGGTGAAGTCACCTGCGCCGGTGTCCTTGGTCTCGGTCAGCTCGATGCCCCGCTCCTCAGCCATCTGCGGCGCGTTGACCAGGTTGACCGGCTCCTCGGTGTGGCCGGAGAGGACCCCGGCCAGCACCGCGATGCCCAGCAGGCGGGTGTCGTGGGAGGCGATGCGGCCCCGGAACTCAGCGGTGATCCGCTCCACCGGCCCGTCGCCGAGCCCCTGCGCGAGGCGGCCCAGCTTTTCGCAGAGGGGGACGAAGGGCGCGAGCGCCTCCATCTCCTCCGGCCGCACCGCCGCGATATTGACCGCGTTGGTCACCACTCCGCCGGTGAGGGCGGCGGTGACCTGCTCGGCGGTGACGATCCCGGCGCGATCCTGGGCCTCTGTGGTCGACGCCCCCAGGTGGGGTGTGACGACGACCTCCGGACGGGAAAAGATCGGGTGCTCGGTGAACGGCTCTGAGGGGAAGACGTCGAGCGCGGCGCCGCCGACCTTGCCGGATTCGATCCCGGCGAGAAGGGCATCGAGGTCGACCAGCTCGCCGCGCGCGCAGTTGACGACGCGAACGCCGTCCCTCATCGCGGCAATCGCGTCGGCGTCGATCAGGTCGATGGTGTCCGGCGTCTTGGGGACGTGCAGGGTGACCACGTCGACTCGCTCGAGCAGCTCCTCGACGCTGCCGGCGCCCTCGACTCCGAGCTCGCGGAAGCGCTCGGCCGAGACGAACTTGTCGAAGGCGACCACGTCCATCTCGAAGCTCTGGGCCCGTTTGGCGACCAGCTGGCCGATGCGGCCGAAGCCGACCACCCCGAGCGTCTTGCCGTAGAGCTCGGCGCCCTTGAACTTGGCGCGGTCCCAGCGACCGTCGACCAGGGTGCCGTGAGCCTGCGGAACGTTGCGGAAGAGAGCCAGCATCAGCGCCAGCGTGTGCTCGGCGGCGGCGACCGAGTTCGACTCGGGCGCGTTGGCGACGATGATGCCGCGACGCGTGGCGGCGGGGATGTCGACGTTGTCGACGCCGGTGCCGGCGCGGCCGATCACCTTGAGGTTGTCGGCACGGTCGATCAGCTCCGCGGTCAGCTTGGTCGCTGAGCGGATCAGGATCGCGTCGTAGCCGCCAATCGCCTCGCCCAGCTCCTCGTCGGACATCTCGAGGCCGAGGTCGACGTCGAAGTTGGCGCGCAGCAAGTCGACGCCCGAGTCGGCGATCTTCTCCTTGACCAGGACCTTCACCGGCGCGCCTCCTCGACGTTCTCGACGACCCAGTCGATGCATGCCGTCAGCGCTTCGACGTCGGCGGGCTCGACCGCCGGGAACATGCCGACTCGGAGCTGGTTACGACCCAGCTTCCGATACGGCTCGACGTCAACGATGCCGTTAGCGCGCAGCGTGGCCGCCACCTGGGCAGCATCGACGGAATCGTCGAAGTCGATCGTGCCGACGACCAGCGAGCGATTTGCCGGATCGGCGACGAACGGCGAGGTGAAGTCGCGGGCCTCGGCCCAGCCGTAGAGATGGCCGGAAGAGGCGCTGGTGCGCTCCACGCACCAGGCGAGGCCGCCGCCCGCCAGCATCCACTCGACCTGGTCGGAGAGGAGCAGCAGGGTCGCCAGGGCCGGGGTGTTGTAGGTCTGGTTCTTACGCGAGTTCTCGATCGCCGTCTGCAGCGAGAGGAAGTCGGGCTGCCAGCGATCAGCCGCCCCGTCGAGCTGCTCAACCCGCTCGATCGCCGCCGGGCTGAGCAGGGCGAGCCAGAGGCCACCGTCAGCGCCAAAGGCCTTCTGGGGCGCAAAGTAATAGGCGTCGGCCTGGCCGACATCGACAGGCAGGCCCCCGGCGCCCGAGGTGGCGTCGATCAGGACCAGCGCGTCGCCGGCGCCGTCGGGGCGGCGAACGTCGACCATCACCCCGGTCGAGGTCTCGTTGTGCGCCCAGGCGATCACGTCGGCGTCGGGATTCGCGGTGGGCTCCGGCGCACTGCCAGGCTCAGCCTCGACCAGGATCGGACCCTCGAGGAAGGGCGCGCTTGCCGTCGCCTTCGCAAACTTCTGCGAGAACTCGCCGTAGGTCAGGTGCAGGGCTCGGCTGCGCACGAGCCAGGCCGTAGCGGCATCCCAGAAGGCCGTGGCGCCCCCGTTGCCCAGCGCGACCTCATATCCGTCGGGGAGGTCGAAGAGCTCGCCAAGCCCGCCCTGGACACGTGCCACCAGGTCCCTGACAGGCGCCTGACGGTGCGAGGTCCCCATCAGCGTCGCCTGCTCGGCGAGCTTCGCCAGGGCCTCGGAGCGCACCTTGGACGGGCCGCAGCCAAATCGTCCGTCGGCGGGCTTGAGGTCGGTGGGAATCTGGGTCGAGATCGAGACGGCCATCGCGGCCACAGGTTATTGACACCCGCGGGTGGACTCCCGCCGAGCACCCGAGTAGGCTCGCCATGCCGCATGGGCAGCGCCAGTCCGAGCCGTCTATAGGAGGAGCTCAACTCATATGTACCCAATTACTTATGAAGCTGATTTCAATCCGCACCCGAGCCGAGGGACGACGTTCTTCCGGTACCTCCTAGCGATTCCATGGATGATTGTCGCGGTCTTCTGGGGCCTGCTCTATTACGTCACCTACCTCCTCGCCCTGATCGCAATCGTGATCCTCGGGCGCTATCCAGAATGGCTCTTCAACTTCAACTCCGGCGTGATCCGCTTCGGGGCACGGTTCTCTGCCTGGATCGGCCTGCAGACCGACGAATGGCCGCCCTTCGGCCTCAGCGATGACCCCAGCTACCCGATCCGCGTCAACATCGCCCCGGCGGCGGAGCGCCAGAGCCGCCTCAAGGCCCTCTTCCGGATGGTCCTCGTCCTACCGATGCTCATCGTCTCCTATGGCATCTCGTTCATCAGCCTTGGCATCTCTCTCGTTGCCTGGCTGACGATCGTCTTCCGCGGCTATCTGCCGGAGGCGGTCAACAGCGCGATGACCTACGTCAACGGCTTCAACCTCCGCTTGGCCGGCTACACCGCGATGCTCACCGATGACTATCCGCCGGTTGGACTCGAGGCGGCCAGGTCGGATGAGACCATTCCCCCGCCCGACACGCAGGCGACTCCACCCACCGCCCCGACGGCGTAGGGATAGGGATGTCGGAGACCGCAGCAGACGGTGTAGTCAAAGGAGACGGCTACGCCGTGGCCGGCCTCGATGACCTCGGGGAGGGATACGGGTTCCGCAAGATCCGCAAGGGCCTGGGGGTGACGGCTTTTGGCGCCAACGCGATCGTCATCCCACCCTCCTATGAGACCGGCCGCCACCTCCACGAGAAGCAGGAGGAGCTCTACTTCCTGCACAGCGGCCGGATCGCGATCGAGTTCGGCGACGGCTCGACCCATGAGCTGGAGCCGGGCGGGCTCGCCTGGGTCGACGCGCCGACGGTGCGCAAGATTCGCAACCTCAGCGACTCCGAGGACGCCGTCTACGTCGTCGTCGGCGGCAAGGACGGCTACGTCGGTCGCGACGGCAAGCTGCCCGAGGACGAGGTCAGCCGCTTCGGCGACAACGCCCCTCTCGGCGCCTAGCTCAAAACTTCTGGTCGATCCAGGGCATCATGTCGCGGAGGTTCTTGCCGACCTCCTCGACTTGGTGCCCGGTGCCCTCCTCGCGCATGCGGGAGAGGTTCTCCCCGCCGGCGCGGTTCTCGGCGATCCACTCCTTGGCGAACTCGCCCGACTGGATCTCGC
>JBBDYO010000048.1:0-24154 GCA_040901495.1 Solirubrobacterales bacterium | reverse complement strand
ACCCCGAGGTCGTCCACACCCCCTACGGGACCGAGGTCCTGACCCGCTTCCTGCGCGACATCGCCGGTTGCGAGGACCAGTGGTCGCCGCAGTCGGTGATCGCCGAGCAGGTCGCCAAGATCCAGGCCCAGGTCGGCGAGGGCCGGGTGATCTGCGGCCTCTCAGGTGGGGTCGACTCCTCGGTCGCGGCGCTGCTCGTCCACCGCGCGGTGGGGGAGAAGCTGACCTGCGTCTTCGTCGACCACGGCCTGATGCGGCTCAACGAGGCAGAGCAGGTGGTCGAGGCGTTCGAGCAGTTCGGCATCCCACTCGTCCACGTCGACGCTGAGGAGCGCTTCCTCGCCAAGCTCGCCGGGGTCGACGACCCCGAGACCAAGCGCAAGATCATCGGCGGCGAGTTCATCCGCGTCTTCGAGGAGGAGGCGGCAAAGCTCGAAGACGCCCGCTACCTGGTGCAGGGCACCCTCTACTCCGATGTGATCGAGTCGGGCGGCTCAGACCACGCGGCGACGATCAAGTCCCACCACAACGTCGGCGGCCTGCCCGATGACCTCGAGTTCGAGCTGGTCGAGCCACTGCGGATGCTGTTCAAGGACGAGGTTCGCGCGGTTGGGATCGAGCTGGGGTTGCCCGAGCGGTTGGTCTGGCGCCAGCCCTTCCCCGGGCCGGGGCTCGGGATCCGCATCGTCGGCGGTGAGGTGACCAAAGAGCGGCTCGACATCCTCCGCGCCGCCGACGCGATCCTCCAGGAGGAGATCCGCGCCGCGGAGCTCTACCGCCAGCTTTGGCAGTCGTTCTGCGTGCTGCCGGTCGTGCGCTCGGTTGGGGTCCAGGGGGATGGCCGCACCTATGCCTATCCGATCGTGATCCGGGCGGTCACCTCCGATGACGCGATGACCGCCGACTGGGCCCGCCTTCCCTACGACCTGCTGGAGCGCGTCTCCAACCGGATCATCAACGAGATCCGCGACGTCAACCGCGTGGCCCTCGACATCTCCTCGAAGCCTCCGGCCACCATCGAGTGGGAGTAATGACGAGCCAGGAGCTCGCCTGGCGGTGTCCTCGACAATTCGCCTTGGTCACGTAGGGGCTCCTACGCTCCCGGCGGCGAATTGCCTGCGTCCTACCCAGGCAAGCTCCTGATCTCGTCATGAGCTTTGCGGTCTCGATAGCCACGCTTAGCTTGCTGCAGGCGGCGCTCGTCGCGCTGCCGAGGTCCCCGCTGCTCGCGCTGCCGCTGAAGGGTTTGCGCAGCCGTTGGTGGGCGCTTGTGCCGGCGCTCTCGATCGTCGTCGTCATCGCGGTGATCGAGCTCAGCTCCGATTCGGCGACGGTCCTCGCCTATTTGGCACTGGTCACGGTGCCCCCTCTGGCGGCTCTCGCGCTCGGTGCGCTCGTGCGCGGAGCGCGTCCGGCCTTTGCCCTTGCGGCGGCGCCGCTCTTCGCGCTCGCCTGGGCCGCGTCGGGGTCGCTGGTGGGGGAGACGGCAGCTGCGGTGCTGACCGCGCTGGGCTGCATCGGCCTCGGCTGGCTGCTGGTGTCGGTCGCCCCGGCCCACTGGCTCAAGATCAGCATCTACGCGATGGCCGCGATCGACGTCTGGTTCGTCGGCGCTCATCTTTTGCAGGAGCCCAGCGCGGTGCTCAGCGCCGCCGGCCCAAGCGGGCTGCCACGGCTCCAGGTGGTCGAATTCGGCGCCGCAAGGATGGGGTTCGGCGACGCCTTTCTCGCCGCCCTGGTCGGCTGCCTCTTGGCCGCGCGCGCCGAGTGCCAAAAAAGCTAACATATAGTTCGCTTTTCGGCCACTCGGCAGCTGTGGGCGGCCGCGCTTGTCGCGGTCCTGGCCCTCGGCTTCGACCTGCTCTTCTTTGCGGTCGACACGCTGCCGGCGATCGTCCCGGTCGCGCTTGCCCTGGCGCTGGTGGATCGATGGCGTCCCCACGCCAAGGGCACCAGCCTCGGCTGTCATGACGAGGGAGCGCTCCGGCGATCAGCCGGGGTGGCCGATCAGGGTGACCGCGTAGATAGCGCCAAATCCAGCGACGGTTAGGGCGACGCGGAGCCATGAGCCGCTGTCGTCATGCTCGTGCGCATGAGCGGCGGGGAGTAGATCGGTGGCTCCCATATAGAGGAAGAAGCCGGCATAGAGGGCGAGGAAGTAGCCGAGGGTTTGATCGGAGACGGAGATCATCGATCCGACGACGGCGCCGGCAAGGGGCGCGAGCGCGTCGATTCGCAGCCAGCGTTTTGCCCTTGCGCGGTCGCCCGACTGGCTGAGCACGAAGCTGACGGTGTTGAGCCCGTCCGCGAAGCCATGGCTGACGACCGCCAAGAGCACAAGAAACCCAGCCTCGGCATTGACGCTGAAGGCAAGTCCGATGCCCACGCCGTCCGTGAACGTGTGCAGCGACAGGCCCATCGCGCCGAGCACGCCGACCCGGCCGTGGGACCTCGCCTCCTCGGGGTCGTCGCGGTGGTGGAGGACGAGAATGCGCTCCAGCAGGAAGAAGGCGACGAAGCCGAGGGCGACCAGGGGCACCGCGTCGTGGGGCTCGCCGATGTGCTCAATCGCCTCTGGGAGGACCTCTAGAAGCGCCACCGCGACCACGATCCCTCCGCTCAGCGCCACCACCGTGGGCAGCGAGTGGGCGAGTCGCAGCGCAACCGCGCCGCCGCCGAATATCGCCACGACGGCGAGCATCGAGAGCGGTATGGCGACCTCAGGCATCGCGGCTCGAGCAGGATGGACAGGTTCCGCGCAGCACCACGTCGTGGGCGGCGACGGTGAAGTCTGTCTGGTGGCTGACCGCCTCGATTGCCTCCTCCAGGTCCTTGCTGGAGAAAGGGGAAAGCAGCCCGCACGCCTCGCAGACCAGGTGATGGTGATGCGCCTCTGCGTCGACGCGCTCGTAGCCGGCGGAATCGCCGCCGATCTGGACGCGTTGGATCAGGTGGAGCTTCTCCAGCTGCTCGAGCGTGCGGTAGACCGTTGCCCGGCCGACCGATTCCAGCCGCCGGTCTATCTCCAGCGCCGTGACCGCGCAGCGTTCCTTCGCCAGCAACTCGACGACCTTGCGGCGGGAGCCCCCGCTCCTATGCCCCGCCTGCTCGAGGCGCTGTGTCGCTTGCTCGGCCCAGTTCATGGGCGGGGACCGTATCAGATAATGAGACTTATTCTCAAATCTGGCGAGGAGGGAGGACTCAGCTGTAGCGGTCCCACCGCATCAGGAAGGCGTACGGATCGAGGGGGCTGCCTCCCTGGTACCAGCCTGGGGCTCCCCAGATCTCGAAGTGGAGGTGGCAGCCCTGGGCGTTACCGGTGTCGCCGACCAGCCCGATCGGCTGGCCGGTGCGGACGCGTTCGCCGGCTTTGAGCGCCGGAGGTTCGGCGAGGTGGGCGTAGAGGAAGTCCAACCCGGTTCCCTTGCCGTCGATCACGAGGTAGTTGCCGGCGGCGCTGTGGTAATCGGAGTACTGGACCGTGCCGCCGCGCGCGGCGACCATCGGCAGGCCGCAGTCGGCCATCACGTCCTGGCCCTGGTGCGTGTGGCCGGAACGACCGGCTCCGAAGCGGGCGCCCCCCTCGCCGAAATCATGCTTGCCGAGCACCGGGAACGCGAACGCGTAGAAGTTGAAGCCGAGGCTGACCGGCTCCGAGGAGGAAGAGCTGCGGCCCCTCTTGCGTTGGATCACCTCTTCTGGGAGCTGCTTCACAGTCCCCTCACCGCCCTGCGGCAAGACCTGGAACTGGTAGCGCCCCTTGCGGGCCGGCCGCCCTTCGTTGGTCGTGCCGTCCCAGCGGATGCTGTAGGTCGTGTTCGGCGCCACGTCGTTGCGGAAGAAGCTTTTGACGACCATGCCGGCCTCGTCGAGGACGTCGATCCGGAGGTCGTTTGCGGGCTGCGTGCTGTTGATCGTGAACTGCAGGCTCGGATAGCGAAAGCCGTAGTAGAAGCTCTTGCGCGGCGTGGCCTGGGCGGAGAGCAGGGTCACTTCTCCCGCGCTGGGGACCCCGGGGGCGGGCCGGCCCGCGGGGCTCGCAGGGGGCGGGGGCCCTCCCACGGCGGTCGGGGCGCCACCGGTCAAGGCCGAGGCTGTTCCCGCGAAACCCGCCAGCGCCGCTGTGGTCGCCGCGACTGCTGTAAAGGCCCTTCGCGCCAGCCTAGGCCGGGCGCTCGTATTGCTGCGTACCACTTGCCCTCTCTTTCGATCGCCTGCGGAGTTAGCTGTCGGGCTCGCGCTGAAAGAGTTGCGCTACGGACCGATTCGTCCGATTCGCCCCCGGGACCTGCAAGGGTCCCTGCGGTTCCTCCGCTCCCGTCCGGATAGCCCGGCCGGGATTCGGCATTGCTGGCGCGGCAGTATAGAGGGGAAGACGGCTATCATCCTCCGGCCGCGCTGGGCCGACCGCGCGGCTTTTCAACGATGAAGACCTATGTCGCCACATCCACCGACCGCCAGCGAGACTGGTATGTGGTCGACGCTGAGGGCCAAACTTTGGGGCGCCTGGCAACGCGGATCGCCGACGCGCTCCGTGGCAAGCGCAAGCCTGAGTACACGCCCCATGTCGACACCGGTGACTTTGTCGTGGTGGTCAACGCGGAGAAAATCCACGTCACCGGTCGCAAGCTCGAACAGAAGCGCTACTGGCGTCACAGCGGCTACCCGGGTGGGATCAAGTCCCGCACCCTTGCCGAGATGCTCGATCGGCGTCCCGAGGAGGTAATCCGCAAGGCGGTGAAGGGGATGCTTCCCCGCAACCGCCTCGCCCGCCGACAGCTGACCAAGCTCAAGGTGTACGCCGGCCCAGAGCACCCACACGCGGCCCAGCAGCCCAAGCCGATGGAGATCGAGAGATGACGATGGACGACGAGAGCAACAAAGAGACTGAGAACACAGACGCCGTGCCCACGGGTCCTGTCGAGGGCGACGAGTCCTCAGACGCCGCGCCCGCGGGTCCTGTCGCAGAGGACGACTCCTCGTCCTCGCAGGCTGCGGGCGACGAGTCGTCCTCTACGCCACCCGCGGATGAGACGTCTGAGACGTCGGAAGCTGATGAGGAGCCGGTCGCAGACGAGGGGGCTGAGGCTGAGCCGGTTGCTGAGGAGGCCGATGAGGCTGAGACGGCTGATGAGCCCGAGGCTGAGGAGGCGCCTGCCGCAGAGGTAGACGCCGACGACTCCGACGAGGCTGAGGAGGACGAGCAGCCCGAGCCGGAGGATGAGGCCGAGGAGAAGCCTGAGGGGAAGAAGAAGGACGCTATTCCGGGAGCGGACCTTGAGCCGATCGCGGTCGAGTCCGATGAGGAGAAGCTCAGTGCCGAGGAGCGCGCCCGCCGCGAGGCCGAGAAAGAGGAGCGCGCCCGCCGCGAGGCCGAGCTGGTCAGTGGGTCAGACGAGGAGCCGCAGGTGGCGAGCCGCGCGCCCGCCAAGATGGAGAGCGGCTCCCGCTTCCTCGCGACGGGCAAGCGCAAGCGCTCGATCGCGCGGGTGACGCTGCTGCCGGGCGACGGCAAGATCGAGATCAACAAGCGATCCCTTGAGGAGTTCTTCCCGCGCCCCCTGCACCAGACGATGGCGCGCCAGCCGCTCACCACGACCGGATACGAGTCCACGGTGGACGTCCGAATTCGCGTTCACGGGGGCGGCATCAGCGGCCAAGCCGGAGCGGTGCGCCACGGGATCGCGCGAGCGCTGACTGAGATCGACCCCGAGCTGCGCGGAGAGCTGAAGCGCCGCGGCTTCCTGACGCGTGACGCACGCGTCAAGGAGCGTCGCAAGGCCGGTCTGAAGAAGGCTCGTAAGAAGCCACAGTTCTCGAAGCGCTGACGAGGGTCGTGTGACGTTGGAGCGCAAGCTCTTCGGAACCGATGGGGTCCGAGGAGAGGCTGGGTCGTTTCTCAGCTCGGAGTTGGCAACAGCGCTCGGCCGTGCGGCGGTCAAATCGCTGGATGCCGAGCGCCCACAGGTATTGCTCGTCAGGGACACCCGCGAGTCGGGGCCGATGCTCGAAGCGGCCCTGGCGGCAGGGATCGCGGCGGCTGGGGGGGACGCTCTGCTCGGCGGGGTGCTGCCGACGCCCGCCGCCGCCATTCTCGTGCGGCGGCTCGGGCTCGATCTCGCCGCGGTCGTCTCCGCGTCCCACAATCCCTATAAGGACAACGGCATCAAGTTCTTCAGCGGCGAGGGGACGAAGCTCGACGATGAGGCCGAGGCAAGGATCGAGTCGATGCTCGACGCCGACTCCGAGTCGGGGTCGCCGGGGCACGTTCGCGAGTTGAACGGTGGGCTCGAGGACTATCTGCGCGCCCTGGAGTCCGCGTTCACGCTCGACCTCTCCGGGACCACGGTTGCGCTCGACTGTGCCAACGGCGCCACGTACCGCGCCGCTCCGGCGATCTTCGAACGGCTTGGCGCGACCATCGAGGCGATCGCCGTCGAGCCCGACGGGCGGAACATCAACGACGGCTGCGGCTCCACCCACCTCGAGCGCCTGACCGAGCATCTCGCGGCTTCCGAGGTGACGATCGGGTTCGCCTTCGACGGGGATGGGGACAGGGTGCTCGCCATCGACGGCAGCGGGCGCGCCTTTGACGGGGATGAGCTGATCGCGCTGATCGCGCGCGGGAGGATGGCGCGCGGGGAGCTTGGCGGTGGGGTGGCGGTGACCGTGATGAGCAACTACGGATTCCACCAGGCGATGGAGGCCGCCGGGATCGAGGTGGCGATTACCAACGTCGGCGATCGCTACGTGCTCGATGAGCTGCGCCGCCGGGAGTGGGCGCTTGGCGGCGAGCAGTCGGGGCACATCATCGACATGGGGTTCGCGGCGACCGGGGATGGCATCGCGGCGGCGCTGATGACCATGCGCGAGCTCGCCGGGCGCGCCCTCGCCGCGGCCGAGCCGATGGAGAAGCTGCCGCAGACGCTGGTCAACGTCGAGGTCGCCGATCGGGAGGCGATCTCCGGCGCCACCACGGTCTGGGAGGCGGTCGAGCACGAGAGTGAGCAGCTCGAGGGCCGGGGCCGCGTGCTGCTGCGCCCCTCGGGCACCGAGCCGCTGGTCCGCGTAATGGCCGAGGCGCCCAGCCTCGAGGAGGCCAACGCGGTCTGCGAGCGGCTTGTCGCGGTTGTCAGGCAAGAGCTCGGTTGACCCCCGCCCTCTACCCTTAACGGCCTCATGTGCGGAATCGTCGGATACGTCGGAGCGCGCCCCTGCCGCGGGCTGCTGGTCGCGGGCCTCGAGAAGCTCGAGTACCGCGGCTATGACTCGGCCGGGGTGTCGGTGATCGAGGACGGACGGGTTGACAGCGTCCGTGCCGTAGGCAACCTCGCCAACCTGCGGGCCGCGATGGAGGAGCACGACGCGAATGGCGGTGGGGTCGCGGTTGCCGCGCCGCCCGCGACCACCGGTGTCGCCCACACCCGCTGGGCCACCCACGGTCGCGTCACCGAGGAGAACGCCCACCCGCACAGCGACAGCTCCGACCGTGTCCACATCGTCCTCAACGGGATCGTCGAGAACCACGCAAAGCTGCGCCGTCGCCTCGAAGGCGAAGGGCAGCAATTCAGCTCCGAAACCGACGCCGAGGTCGTCGCCCACCTGATCGCCAGTCACTATGAGGACGACCTCGCCGACGCGGTCCGCGCTTCCTTCGCTGAGCTGCGCGGTCACTACGCCTTCGTCGCCATGCACGCCGACCAGCCGGGCCTGCTGGTCGGGGCGCGCAAGGAGTGCCCGCTGGTCGCCGGGGTGGGGGAGGGCGAGAGCTTCCTCGCGTCCGCGATCCCGGCCTTCCTGGCTGAGACGCGCGAAGCCGTGGCAATCGAAAACGACGAGGTGGTGACGATCGACGCCTCCGGGGTCAGCATCACCGACGCCGACGGCAATCCGGTCGAGCGCGAGGCCGAAGAGATCTCCTGGGACGAGGCAACCGCCGAGAAGGGCGGCTATGAGACCTACATGCTGAAGGAGATCCACGAACAAGCCGATGCGGTGGCCGAAACGATCGCCGATCGCCTTCCGACCGACGACGGCGTCGACCTCTCAGAGGTTGGGCTGGACGACTCCTTCCTGCGCAGCCTGCGGCGGATCGTGATCGTCGCCTGCGGCACCTCCTACCACGCAGGCCTCGTCGGCCGCTATGCGATCGAGGAGTGGGCGCGGGTGCCGGTCGAGATGGACATCGCCTCCGAGTACCGCTACCGCAACCCGGTGGTCGGCCCCGATGACCTGGTGATTGGGATGACCCAGTCGGGTGAGACAGCCGACACCCTGGCAGCGATGCGCCTGGCCCGCGAGCGGGGCGCCACGGTGCTGACGATCACCAACGTGATGGGCAGCCAGGCGACCCGGGACGCCGACGCCGTCTTCTATACCCGCGCCGGCATGGAGGTCAGCGTCGCGGCGACCAAGACCTTCGTCGCCCAGGTCGCGGCGATGTACCTGATCGGGCTGCGCCTTGCCGAGGTGCGCGGGACGATCGAGCCGCCGCGCCTGGCCGAGCTGGTCGCGGAGCTGAAGAGCGTCCCGTCGAAGATCGAGGCCACGCTTGCGAGCAGCGAGGATCGGGTGCGCGAGGTCTCTCTGTCCCATCACGACCAGCAGTTCTTCCTCTACCTCGGCCGCCACATTGGGCTGCCGGTGTGCCTGGAGGGTGCGCTGAAGCTGAAGGAGATCTCCTACATCCCGACCGATGCCTACGCGGCTGGTGAGATGAAGCATGGCCCGATTGCGCTGCTCGACGAGTCGACCCCGGTCGTCTGCGTGGCGACCGAGAGCCCCGTCCTCGACAAGATCCTCTCCAACGTCGAAGAGGTGCGCGCCCGCGGCGCTGAAACGATCGCGATCGCGACCGAGGGCTGCGAGCGGGTCGGCGAGGTCGCGGACCAGACGATTGAGGTCGCCCGCACCGACTGGATCCTGCAGCCGATCGTCGCGATCCTGCCACTCCAGCTCCTCGCCTACGACATCGCTCGCCAGCGTGGGCTCAACGTCGACCAGCCGCGCAACCTGGCGAAGACGGTTACGGTCGAGTGAGTCTGGGTAGGATGCGGGTTCTATGAGGTCCAGTCTTAGCTTGCGTTTGCCGGTCGCCGCGGTGCTGGTCGCCCTTGCACTCGCTGTGAGCGGCTGCGGTGGCGACAGCGGGTCGTCGTCGAGCACCGACCCGGCGAGCCTGGCTCCCGCCGGCACTCCGCTCTTTGTCGAAGGCACCCTGAGGCCGAGGGGGCAGGTGAAGGCGAACGTGGAAGAGATCGCAAGCACCGTGGCCGGGATCGCCGACCTCGGTGGGGTGATCGCGTTCCAGCTGGAAAGCGAGGCGATCAGCTCCGGCGAATCGCTTGACTTCAGCGAGGAAATCGAACCATGGCTGGGAGAACGTGCCGGCGTCTTCTTTGAGGGCTTTGACGGGGAGGAGCTCACCGGGTACGGGATCGCGCTGGAGAGCACCGACACCGACGCGACGCAAACCTTCATCGACAAACAGGTCAAAGTCAACGACGATCCCGTTGAAGACGGCTCCTACGATGGCGTCGACTACTGGGTTGACAGTGGCGACGACACGGTGATGGGGCTGATCGGCAACTTCCTCGTTGTCGCTGAAGGAACGCAGGCCTTCGAGCACGCGGTGGACGCCAGCGAAGGCGATTCGCTTGCCGACGAAGAGGCCTACAGCGAGGCCATCTCAACCGCCGCCGAGGGCAGCCTTGCGGATGTCTACGTCGACGTTGGGTCGTTGATCGAGCAGGGTGAAGAGCAAATCGACGACCAGGTCCTGCAGGCGCTGAAGAGCGCCGGCATCGACCCCCGCGAAGCAACCGCGGTAGCGAGCGTCGTCCCTGGCGTCGATCAGATCGAGATCGACATCAGCAGCGACACCGGCGGGGAGGAAGCCCCCACCGGCAACGCCTCTGAGCTGCTCGGCTCACTGCCGGCCGACGCCTTCGCCGCCTTCGCCGTCTCCGGCTTCGGTGAGCAGCTTCAGGAAGCGCTCGACGAACTCGACAAGACCGGCATTCCCGGTGAGGTCCCGCCGGGCGAGCTGAAGAGCGGCGTCGAGGAACTCGGCTTCGACCTCGACAAAGTCGTCGGCTCGCTCGAGGATGCTGGGCTCTTCGCCAGCGGCAGCAGCGAAGCGAACATCGGTGGCGCCTTTGTCTTGACGACTGGCGACTCTCGCGAAGTCGCAACCGCGGTCAAGGTCATCGGAGCGCTGGTGCGCCAGTCCGGCACGCCTGGCGTTACGGCGTTGAGCGGGGGAGCAAGCGGCTTCTCCGTCCGCGACCCGGAAGAGCTTGGCCCGCAGCCGTTGGTCGTGGCGACCAAAGACGATCGGGTGGCGATCGGCTACGGCATCAAGCCGACCCTCCAGGCCCTCTCGGGGCAGGGCGGCTCCACGCTCGCCGACTCGCCGGACTACAAAGCCGCCGTCGCGGCCCTCGGCAGCACGCCGATCAGCGGCTTTGTCGACGGTCCTGGCGCTCTGCAGCTCGCGGACTCTTTCGTGCCCAGCTCCGAGGATGGATTCGAGGAGGCGAAGCCCTACCTGGACAGCATTCGCTTCGTCGCCATCGGCTCGGGCACCGAAGGGGATCGGGTGACGGCGAAGCTGATCGTCGGGCTCGAGAAGAAGAAGTAGATCGACCAGTGGCATCCGGTGTCGGCATCGATCTGCTGGAGATCGACCGGCTGGAGCGCGCGCTTGCGCGCCACCCGCGCTTGGCGGAGCGCGTCTTCACCGTGGCCGAGCGCAAGTACGCCTCCTCCCGCGCGCGCCCCGCGCGTCACCTGGCCGCCCGTTTCGCCGCCAAGGAGGCGGTGGTCAAGGCGCTTGGCATGTCCGGAGGCTTCGGCCTTGGCGAGATCGAGGTGGTCGCCGGAGAGCCACCGACAGTCCGCCTCTCAGGCCGCGCCGCCGAGGCCGCAAAGGATGTGGAGCTGCAGATTTCCCTCACCCATTCCAGGGACTTTGCAGTGGCTGTGGCGGTTGGCACGACGCGCTGATCCTCGGCAGCTCGGCGAGTAGGCTGATTGCGAATGGAGCCGTGGCTGAGTCCTCTCTATGACGCCGATGGGATGCGGGCGGTCGATCGGTGGGCGATCGAGGAGCGGGGTGTGCCTTCCCTGGACCTGATGGAGGAGGCCGGCAGGCCGGTCGCCGAGGCGGTCGCGGGGCTTGCGCCAGAGGGGCCGGTGCGGGTGGTGTGTGGCAGGGGCAACAACGCGGGCGACGGGCTGGTGGCCGCCCGGCACCTTGCCTCGATGGGCTTCGAGGTGGAGGCGCTGCTGCTCTGGCCGGCCGGGGAGCTGAGCGGCGACGCGGCCGCCAACCTGGAGCGCTTCGAGGCCGAGCACGCGAGCGGTGACCTGATTGGGCGACTGGCGGGCTCCGGAGCGGTCGTCGACGCGATCTTTGGCACCGGCTTCTCGGGGGCGCCGCGGGAGCCGGCCGCCGCCGCGATCGAGGCGATCAATCGCTGCGGGGCGCCGGTCGTCGCCTGCGACATCGCTTCGGGGGTCGACGCCTCTAGCGGCGAGGTGGAGGGCATCGCTGTGGAGGCGTCGATCACGGTCAGCTTCCATGCGCCGAAGCTCGGGCACCGGATAGCCCCGGGCAAGTGGCACACGGGCGAGCTCACGGTCGCCCCGATCGGTATCCCGGAGGGGGCGCCGGCCGAGCCGGCGGGCGGGGAGGTCGAGGCCTCGGTGCTCGAGCTCGGACCCCGCCGCGGCCCTCGCTCGACCAAGTTCAGCGCGGGTCAGGTGACGATCGCCGGCGGCTCGCGGGGCTTGACGGGGGCCGTGCGGATGTCTTCGCAGGCCGCGATCCGGGCGGGTGCCGGCTACGCGACGGTCGCCGTGCCGGCGGACCTGGAGCCGATCTTCGAGCAAGGGCAGCCCGAGGTGATGTCGGCGGGTTGCCCCGGTGGCGACGGTTGCCTTGCGCCCGCGTCGGCAAAAGCGGTCCACCGCGCCTTCGAGGGGGCCGCCGCCGGTGTCTTCGGCCCCGGCCTGGGACGTGACCCCGGCTCGATCGAGCTGGCCCGTGAGGTCGTCGCGGCGATCCCCGCGGCCCTCGTGCTCGACGCGGACGGGTTGAACGCGTTCGCTGGACGGATCGAGGACATCGCCGCCAGGGAGGCGCCGACGGTCCTCACGCCGCACGCCGGCGAGCTGGGGGGGTTGCTGGGCCGCACTTCGGAGGAGGTCTCGAGCTCCCGGCTCTCATCGGCGCGCGAGGCCGCGCGTGCCGCCGGCGCGATCGTCGTGCTGAAGGGGGACGACACGATCGTCACCGATGGCGACCGCATCGCGGTCAACGTCATCTCCGCGCCTGGGCTGGCGACGGCCGGCACCGGCGACGTCCTCTCGGGGATGATCGCCGCCCTGCTTGCCCGTGGGCTCGACCCGTTTACCGCGTCCTGTGCGGGGGTGGTGGCCCATGCCCGCGCCGGCCGCGAGGCGGCTGCCCGGATTGGAGCCGCCGAGTCGGTGATCGCCACCGACGTGATCGATGCGATCCCGGTGGGGATGCTCCCCGGCGGCTGGGTCGAATAATCTCGTTCGCAAGCCAATGAAGACCGCTGCCGAGATCATGGACGCCGACGTGCCGACCGTCACCCGCGAGCAGGATGCCCGCACCGCGATCGATCTGCTCGCCAAGACCGACATGGGGGCGATCGCGGTCGTCGACTCTGACAACAAGGTTGTAGGGATCGTCAGCGAGTCCGACCTGGTCCTCGGCGACGAGGAGGCCGACCTGCACCTACCGCACTACCTCAACATCATGGGGGGCATCGTCTTCGTCGGCTCGATGAAGGGCTTTGAGGAGCGGCTGAACAAGGCTTTCGCGACCAACGTCCGCGACCTGATGAGCGCCGATCCGGTGGTCGTCTCGATCGATGACGACGCGGAGAAGGTCGCGAAGACGATCGCCGAAAAGCATCACAACCACCTGCCCGTGGTCGACCGCGACGGCCGTTTTGCCGGCATGGTCACCCGGGCCGACGCGCTGGCCGCGCTCGTCGACGCCTGATCATGGCGCGGGCTCTTGCCCGGATCGATCTCGGCGCCGTGCAGCACAATTGCGCGCGGCTCAAGTCGGAGCTGGGCGATGCGGAGCTGTGCGCGGTGGTCAAGGCCGACGGCTACGGGCACGATGCGGACGCCTGCGCCGATGCGGCCTTGGCCGGCGGTGCCACGAGGCTGGCGGTGGCGACGGCGAGCGAGGCCGAGCGGATCGGAGAGGGGTTTCCCCACATCCCGCTGTTGACGATGGGCGCCCTGGCTCCGGAGGAGCTCGACCTGGCGCTGTCGGCTGGGTCCGAGGTCACGGTCTGGCGCCCGGGGTTTCTCGAGATGCTCATCGACCGGGCTGGGGGTCGGGACCGAGCCGCTCGTGTCCACGTCAAGTACGACAGCGGCATGGGCCGCCTCGGCAACCGCGACCCCTCCGAGGTGATGGCCCTCGCGCGTGTCTGCGCGGAGGCTCCGGAGCTCAAGCTGGTGGGGATTTGGACACATTTCGCTACTGCCGACGAACCCGAGTCGCCGTTCTTCGACGAGCAGCTCGATCGCTTCGAGGCGGTGGTGGAGGCGGTCCGGTCTGAGTTCCCCGATGTCATCGCCCACGCCGCGAACAGCGCCGCCGTGTTTCGGGACCGGCGCTCCCACTTCGACATGGCGCGCTGCGGGGTGGCCGTCTACGGGCTCGACCCGTTTCAGCGCGATCCCGCCGACCACGGCCTTCGCCCGGCGCTTTCGCTGCGCTCCTACGTGGCGGACGTGAAGCGCTTCGAAACCGGCAACAGCGCTGGCTACGGGCGGACCTGGCAGGCCGCCGCCGGGACCTGCGTCGGCGTCTTGCCGCTGGGCTATGGCGACGGCGTGCGGCGCGGCCTCTCCAACAACGCCGAGGTCCTGGTTCGCGGCAGGCGACATCCGCTGGTCGGGACCGTCTCGATGGACAACGTGACGATCGACCTCGGGCCCGACACCGACGTCGAGCCCGGCGATGAGGCGATCCTGATCGGCACACAGGGGGAGGAGTCCATCCTGGCGGAGGAGCTGGCGGCGAGCCTCGGCACGATCAACTACGAGGTGACCTGCGGGATCTCGGCCAGGGTCCCTCGGGCGGTTGAGTGACGCTCGCCGATCGTCTCTCCGTGGCCCCCTCTGTCGCCTTGGCGCGACGGGCACTGGAGGGCGAGGACAGCGAGGTGTGGATCGTCGGCGGCGCGGTACGGGACGCCGCGCTTGACCACGACGTCTCCGACCTCGATCTGGCGGTGGCCGGGGACCCGGCCACGACCGCGAAGGCGATTGCGGCCGAGGGTGGCGGCGCCGCGTTTGAGCTCTCGTCCGAGTTTGGGAGCTGGCGCGCGACGGCGCGCGACGGCTCTTGGCAAGTCGATGCGATGGCCTTGCGCGGTGAGACGATCGAGGCAGACCTGGCCGAGCGGGACTTCACGGTCGGCGCGGTGGCGATCCCGCTGGCCGGCGGGGAGCCGATCGATCCCTTTGGCGGCTTCGACGACCTCGAGCGGCGGGTCCTGCGCGTCGTTGGCGAGCGCAGCTTCGCCGACGATCCGCTGCGACTTCTGCGCGCCGCCCGCCTCGCCGCCGAGTTGGGCCTGGAGATTGACCCCGACACCCGCAGCCTGGCCCGCTCAGAAGCGTCGCGCGCCGCGGAGACCGCCGGGGAGCGCCAACTGGTCGAGCTACGGTGCATCCTCGCCGGCCCCCAGCCGCTGCGCGGGATCGCGCTGCTCGAAGAGCTCGACGTCGCGGCGACGGTCCTACCCGAGCTGGATGCCTTGAGGGACGTCGCGCAAGGTCCCAACCACCACCTCGACGTCCACGGGCACACCCTGACCGTTCTCGATCGGCTGCTGGAGGTCGAGGCGGATCTCGACCGGTTCGCCGGCGAGCGCGCGGCCGAGGTGCGGGAGCTGCTCGCGGAGCCGCTTGCCAATGAGATGACCCGCGGCACGGCGCTTCGCTTCGGGGCTCTCCTGCACGACATCGGCAAGCCGGCGACGCGCCAGGCGCAGGGCGGCTTCGTCACCTTCATCGGCCATGACCACGTGGGGGAGGAGATGGTCGGCCGGCTGTGCGAGCGGCTGCGGACAAGCCGCGTGCTGAGGAGGCACCTACAGGGGCTGACCCTCCATCACCTCCGCCTGGGCTTCCTGGTGCACGAGGCGCCCCTTCCGCCCCGGCGCGTTCACGAGTACTTGCGGGCGACCGAGCCGGTCGCCGCGGACGTGACGCTGCTGACCGTTGCCGATCGGCTCTCCGCCCGTGGCAGCGGCCCTCTCGCCACGGATGACGCGATCGAGGCCCACCTGGAGCTGGCCCGGCAGATGCTCGCGGCGGCCCTCGACTGGCGCCGGAACGGCCCCCCGGAGCCGTTGCTGGGCGGCGAGGAGCTGATCGAGGCGCTCGGGGTCCCGCCGGGCCCTGAGCTGGGGTCTCTGCTGGCCGAGCTCGAGGCCGCTCAGTACGCCGACGAGGTGAGCACCCGCGAGGAGGCCCTCGCCCTCGCCCGCCGGATTCGCGGCTAGAGCACGATTTTGCGGCTGGTCATCGTGACGATGGGCACGCCGGGGCTTCAGGTACGCTCCCCGGCGCATGGGCAAAGAGGAGAAGATCGAGATGGAGGGCGAGATCACCGAGGCCCTCCCCAACACGATGTTCCGGGTCAAACTCGATAACGACCACGAGGTGCTCGGGCACATCTCCGGCAAGATGCGCCGCCACTACATCCGCATCCTCCCCGGCGACCGGGTCAAGATCGAGCTCTCCCCATACGACCTCGACCGCGGTCGCATCACCTACCGCTACAAATAGCCCGCTGGCGGTGTCCTCGGTCGTTCGCCTTCGGGTCACGCACCGGAGTGCGCTCCCCTCGCCTCACTCCCTGTGTCCTTGCCAGCGGGCTATTTGTAGCGGTAGGCCAATTCTGGGTCGGCCAGCTCGGCTATTAGGGCGGACCAGGCGAAGTCCTTGGCTCCCAAGCCTGTGCCGTCGCGCGGGTCGTAGTACTCGCGCAGGCCTTCCCGCTCCACCGTGCCGATCAGGCCGGCGGCGAGCTGTCGCGCCGCGTCCTCGTAGCCGAGACGCCGCAGCCCGATCCAGACCATCCAGGCCGAGTTGACCCAGGTCGGCCCGCGCCAGTAGCGGCGAATCAGGCCGTGGCTGCCACCCGGCTCATACGTCGGCTCGCAAGCGGCGACCGAGGGAGGGGAAACGGAGGTCAGGAACTCATCTGGGTTCAGCAGGTGCTCCTCGACCAGTCGCCGGCCGATCTCCTCAGGCAGGTCGGGCAGGGCCAGCGGCGCCAGCGCGGCCCAGGTGAGGACGTCGGGCCGCACCGCTCCCGGCTGCGCCTCGTCGAGGAAGAGGCCGCGCCGCTCGTCCCAGAGGCGCTCGACCAGGGCGGGTGTCGCGGAGGGTCGTCCCAGCGCCTGCAGCGAGAGTGACCACATCGTGTTGACCAGGGTCTCGCAGAGGACCGGGCCGCCACGCTCGTGCGCTCGCCGGGCATCAAAGCCGAGCCGGCGGTTGCGGCGCACCAAGCAGGGAAAGCCGATCCGCCCGTTCGCTCGGCGGCCCCAGACCGGGTCAAACTTGGGCGAGGCGTCGAGGCCGGACTCATCGGGCTGGACGATCCACAGCAGCCCGTCGCCGTCCAGGTCGCGATTGGCCGCCAGCCACTCGACCTGCGCCCCGATCCGCGGCTCCTCCGTGGGGTCGCCGACCGCGATCTTCCAGGCCCAGGCGAGCAGCGGCGGCTGGATCGTCTCGGTTTGGAATGAGCGGCGCGAGGTGACGTTGTAGAAGGGGAGCCTGGTCAGCGATACGGGGCGGTCCCAGAAGATCGTGTGGCCGATGAAGCCGTCGGGCCGCTGCGCGGCGAGCAGGCTCTCCAGCTCGGCTCGCGAGCGTTCGCGGTCGAAGCGCCGCCAGACAATCGCCGCGAAGCAGGAGTCCCAGTACCACTGCCACGGGTAGCGGCCCGGGCTGGGGCGGGTGTAGGCGTAGCGGACACCGTCGCGATCGCCCTCCAGCCAGTTCTGCCGCAGGACGCGCTCGGCGATCTCGACCGCCGATGGGCCGATAAGTCCAGCAGGAGTGGACTTTTCGGCCCGTCGGCAGGGTAGTTTGCGATTCACGCTCCCGTGCGGCGCATTTCGCGCAGCGCCAGCGTCCCCAGCAGGACCAGCAGCGCTGCCAGGGCCAGCACCCCCGGCCAGGTTTCCGCCCAGGTGACGCTGCCGACGAATCCCTGGCGTGCCGCTTCGACCACCTGCGTCACCGGGTTGACCCGGGCGATGTCCTGAAGCCAGCCCTGAAGCAGCGCCAGCGGCGCGTAGGCGGTAGTGGTCAGGATCAGCGCCATCATCCCCGCCTGCATCAGCGGTGCGGCGGACTGGCTCTTGAAGCGAAGCGCCAGAAACGAGCCCCAGCAGGCGGCTACCGCCGCCATCGAGACGACCATCAGGTAGGTGACGAGGAGGCCGTCGATGCCGGGGAAGGTGGCGCCCAGGGCCAGGGCAATGGCGAAGACGAAGGTGGCGGGGATTAGCGAGCGGGCGCTGGCCGCGAGCACGGTGCCGGCCAGCAGCACCCAGCGCGGGGCGGGGGAGGCAAGCAGGCGGTCGAGCCAGCCCCCTTCGATGTCGCGGGCCAGGTTGACCCCAGCCGCCGCACCGGTGAAGCCGGCGCCCTGCAGCATGCTGATCGGGACGATGAAGCTCTCGTAGTTGCTGGTGGTGAAGCCGTTCAGCTGAGTGAGCGCGCCGAACACCCCGTTCAACCCGAGAAAGAAGATCGTCGGTGCCAGAACTCCCGGGATCGCCGCCCCGGGCACTCGCAGCAACTCGTTCGTCGCCCGCGACATCAGCGCTCCGATCATTGCCAGGTTCGCCCGCCAGGCCGGGATCGTCACCGTCGCTTCCATCAGCCGACCTTCAGCCGGTGCCGCAAAGCCCGGGCGCTCAGCACCAGTCCCAGGACGACGATGCCGAGTATCGACAGCACCGCCGCGAGCATGTCCGAGGCGGTGATCCCGGAGATCATCGGGTCGCGGATCCCGTCGACGATGAAGCTGAGCGGGTTGTACCCGGCGATCGTCTTTGCCGGCTCGATCATCAGTTCCTGGGGGAAGAAGGCGGTGGAGATGAAGAGGACGACGAGGACGAGGGGGAAAAGGCCCTGGACGACACTCGCGCTACCGGTTCGCAGCGCGATCGCTGCTCCGATGCCCCCCACCGCCATCGCCGAAGCGGTGACCAGGGCGATGGCGATCAGCGCTCCCGCCACGCCACTCTCGATCTCCGCTCCGAAGATCAACCCGATCGCCAGGAACCACAGCGAGGCGAACAGCCCCAGCGTCGCGGTCCCCGCCAGCCGTCCCAGGACGATCGTGAAGCGGGAGATCGGCGCCGCGAAGAGGCGGTCGGTGAACCCCATCTCGATGTCGACCGCGAGGGCGATGCCGCCGCTGTTACCGGCCAGCATCAGCGACTGCATCATCGCCCCCGCCAGCATGAACTGGAGGAAGCTCTGCACTTCCGGAAAGCCTTTGAGGTTGACCGCGGCGCCCGCGCCCCCGGTCTGGATCGCCAGCAGCAGGGTGGGGAAGACGATGATCGGCGCCATCAGCTGGGGGCGCCGGAAGGTCTGGCGGACCGAGCGCATTCCCAGCGCCCGGACAACACGCAGGTTGGTTGCCAGCTGGCTCAAGCCTCGACTGCCTCCTCGGCGTTCTCCTCGCCCTCCTCGAGGTGGTAGCCGGTCTTGGCGACGAAGACGTCGTCGAGCGTGGGACGAACCAGCTCCAGCGATCCCACCCCAATTCCCGCCTCGTCCAGCGCTCGCACTACCCGGGGGATGTCCGCGGCGCCCTCGGTGACCTCAACCAGGACCGTCTTGCCGTCCTTGGGCGGCAGCAGCTTGCCGATCCGAGCGCAGATCTGCTCCGCCTCGGCAATCGAGCCCTCCTCGAGCTGAAGCCGGACGTGCGGGTGGCCGACCTCGGATTTGAGCGCGTCCGGCGTCCCCTCGGCGACGATCTTGCCGCTGTCGATGATCCCGACGTTGTCGGCGAGCTGGTCGGCCTCCTCCAGGTACTGGGTGGTGAGAAAGACGGTGGTGCCCTCGTTGTTGAGCGCTCGCACCTCCTCCCAGATCGTTTTGCGGCTGACCGGGTCGAGGCCGGTGGTTGGCTCGTCGAGGAAGAGGACGCGGGGCTCGTGGACGAGCGCCGCCGCAAGGTCGAGCCGGCGCTGCATCCCACCGGAGTAGCCGCCAATCCGCCGGTCGGCGGCGTCGGCGAGGTCGACCCGGTTGAGCAGGTCATCCGCCCGGCGACGCCCCTCCTTGGTGGGGATGCCCTGCAGCGTCGCCTGTAGTCGAATCAGCTCGCGGCCGGTCATCAGCGGGTCCAGAGCGGCCTCCTGCAGGGCAACCCCGATCGAGCGGCGCACGGCCCGTGCCTCCTTGACGACGTCGTGACCGCCGACGGTCGCCCTGCCGCCGGTCGGCAGCAGCAGCGTGGTCAGCATCCGCACCGTGGTCGTCTTGCCAGCCCCGTTGGGACCGAGGAAGCCGTAGATTTCGCCCTCCTCGACTTGGAGGTCGACTCCCTGGACCGCCAGCACCTCATCGAAGGCGCGCTCTAGCCCCTCGACGACGATCGCGGGCATCCTCAAGCCTCCGTCGGCTCGGCCTCCGCCAGCGGCGGCACCGCCTCGACCCAGCGTCGCTCGTTGGCCTGCTCGAGCGCCTCCGCCGCATCGAGCAGCAGCTCGTCGCGGCCCCAGGCGGCTTGGAGCTGAAGGGCGATTGGCAGCCTCTCGCCGCTGAGCCCTACCGGCACGCTGATTGCCGGGATGCCGGTCAGGTTGGCGAGCGCAGCTCCGCGCACGTTTGCCTGGTCAGCGGTGTGGGTGCCGGAGGGGAGCTCGACGATCGGCGCCTCCAGCAGCGGTGCTGGGGCCGGCACGGTTGGCCAGGCGATCACGTCGACTTCCTCGAAGAGGGCAGCGAGCCTGTGGCGCATCAGGGTGCGAAGGCGCTGCGCCTTGGCGACCGCGGCGGCCGGCAGCAGCATCCGGTACTTGATCACGCCCCGGTTGATTGGGCTGATGTCGGGATGCAGGCTGTTGAGACGCTCCGGGGTTGTTCCACCGAGGCTCTCGGTGTTGATGATCAAGATCCCCGCCAGGACCGAGTGGTCGAGGTCGGGCAGCGCAATTTCGCGGACCTCGCCCCCGGTTGCGGCGCGCAGCGACTCGATTGCCGTCTCGCAGGCCTCGCGAACCTCGGCGGTTACGTCTTCGGAGACCGCGTCGCGCACCACGCCGATTCGCAGGGCCGAGGGGTCGCCGGCGGCGAGCGTTTCGCCATACAGCGCCGAGCCCAGCAGGCGGCAGTCGGCGGCGTCGGCGCAGAGCGGCCCGGAGACGATCATCGTCGTCATCGCGGCCATGTGGTGCCCCTCCATGGCCGAGCGGCCAAAAGTTGGCTTCAGGCCGGTCAATCCGCAATAGGCGGCGGGGAAGCGAACCGATCCGAGCCCGTCGGCGCCAACCGCCCCCGCGACCAGTCGCCCGGCGACCGCCGAAGCGGGCCCGCTCGAGGAGCCTCCGGGGCAGAGCTCGGTGTTCCAGGGGTTGCGAGCTGGGCCGTAGACGGAGATGTTGCCGGTGCTGCCGGCACCGAGCTCATGCATGTTGCCGACCCCGACGATGACTGCGCCCGCGTCGCGCAGGGCGCGGTAGGGGCCCGACTCGGCCGGTGCGGTCGGCTCGAACAGTTCAGCGGCACCGAAGCGCTGCGCGCGCCAGGGCAGCGGCCACTCGTCCTTGACCACGATCGGAATCCCGCGCAACGGCCCCTCAGGCGCTGCGGCAAGCATCTCCCGCGAGCGCTCCGGGAAGGTCTCGACCACCGCGTTAAGCGCCGGGTTCCGCTGCTCGATCCGGTCCAGCGTCGCGTCCAGCAGCTCCGCGGGGTCCACGTCCCCGGCGGCGACCGCGGCGGCCTGCTCGCGAAGGGTTAGGTCAAGCGCCCTCACTAAGACGGGGCCTTGGAAAGGTCAGGGCAGCGCTCCGGCTTCACGTCCCCTGTGTCGAGGGCGAGCAGCTCGCCAATCGCGGGCCAGAACAGCTGGTGGGCGGCCGCTATCACGGCCAGCTCGACCTCATCGGCCTCGATTCCCAGCGACGAAAGGCCGGCTGGGATGAAATCGTCTGCCTGCTCGGAAGTGCCCATCTCGGCTGGCAACCCTACCTGGCCGGGATTGTGCAGTTGACCGGGCGCCCCGCATCCGCCCGACCCGAACGGCAGTATTCCGCCCGCAACCCTCTATATAAGGCTGGGTTGCAGGTTGAGATCTTTGTATAGGACAGCCGAAAACCGGCCCAAATTGACCCGTGCTCTGTGCGCGGCGGTTTTGGCCTGCCTGCTTGCGGTGCTTGTCGCCGTAGCGTGGCCCGGCGCCGCCAGCTCTGCTCCAGCCCGCGTGGTGGTGCTCGGCAAGACCGATACGACGCCGCCGCCTTCGTGCCCAGGCAAAATCGTCAACAGCGTCGAGATCGTCCCCTGCCGGGTAGAGGGTCACGTGAGTGGCTTTCAGACCCTTGCGGGGGGTGTCCCGCAGCCCTACGAAGCCCCGTTCGACGGCAAGGTCGTCGCTTGGTCGATCTCGCTTGCGCGTCCATCCCGGGTCGACACGGACAAAACGACCGACGAGGTCAGCTTCTTCAACGAATTCCTCGGCAGCCCCTCGAAGGGCCGGATCGGCGTCCTGCGCCGCATCGAGGGCTCCCGGCCGCCCGATTACAAGCTGGTGCGTCAGAGCCCGCTCCAGATCCTCAATCCCTACTTCGGCCGCACGGTGATCTTTGCCCTCGACCACCCGCTGACGATCCTCCAGGGACAGGTCGTCGCGCTGACGATCCCGACCTGGGCGCCGATGTTCGCCATCAACATCGGCGACGAAAACACCTGGCGCGGCAGCCGCAAACCGGGTCACTGCTCTGCCAAAGCCGACATCCAGGGCGGCTTCCCGCAGCAGGGAGTGGGCAAGACAAAGACCTACGGCTGCTACTACTCCAACGCTCGCCTCCTCTACACAGCGACCGTCGTCAAAACCCCCTAAGAACTAGGCAGACGCGGCCTGACCGGCGGTCAGAGGGGTGGCTGGCGGAGGCTGCAGTGGGGGCAGTCGCTTACGTCGAGCCCGATCAGCTGGTCGCAGCGTGAGCAGGTGCGCAGGTTGTCCGGCGTGCGCGGCAGGGCGGAGGCTGAGGGCGCGAGCGGCAGCACCATCGCCACCGGCTTCATCTCCTCGCCGGTCTCCCGATCGAGGTAGACGGCGCCGGGCTCGGCGTGGGCGAGCGCCTCGCGGCCGGAGGCCGGGGCACGCATCCTGTAGAGCTGTCGCTGGTTCATCGTCGAGAAGACTAATAGCTTGCGCGGCAGCGATGCGGATACTCCTCTTCCACGGCTACATGCTGCGCGGCACCGGCAGCAACATCTACAACGCCAATCTTGCCCCTGCGCTCGCTCGCCTCGGCCACGAGGTGCATCTCCTTTGCCAGGACCGTGAGGTCAAGCTGGAGGGGGTCCAGATCCACAACCCCGACATCGGCGGGCTGCTGCCGGTCTACGTCAAAGACCCCTACGAGGGCTTCGAGGTCAAAGCCTTCCCTGAGCTGAGCGATGCTGAGCTCGACCGCTACATCGACGCCAACGTCACCGCCGTCCGCGAGGTCGCCACCCAAGCCGGAGGCATAGATGTCGCTCTTGCCAACCACCTGGTCATGGGCCCAGCGATCCTCGCCCGAGCCGAAGTCGCGCCCTTCGCAGCCAAGATCCACGGCTCCGCTCTCGAGTACACGGTCAAACCGCACCCTCGGTTCCTCCCCTATGCCGAAGAAGGCATGCGAGCCGCCAGCGGCATCCTCGTCGGCTCCAGCCACACCGCCGAGTCCCTCTGGGCCGCCCTGCCGGATGTCACGGACCTTCAAGAGAAGACACGCCTTGGACCTCCCGGCCTGGACCCCGAGATGTTTCATCCCGCGCCCAAGCCTTCCGTCCGCGGGTGGCGTGGGGAGGGGGAGGCTGAGGACGACCCCGCCCGCAAGTCTCCCCCTCTCCACGACAGGACCCGCGGGCAGGAGGTTTCGACGCGGAGGATCGTTTTCGTGGGGAAGCTCATTGTTTCCAAGGGGATCGATCTGCTGTTAGCCACATGGCCGCTGGTCAGAGCAGGGCATCCAGACGCGAAGCTGCAGATCGCGGGGTACGGGGAGTACGAGGCGGGGCTGCGCAGGCTGCTGGCGGCGCTGGACGGCGGGGACCTGGAGGATGCGCGGGAGGTGGCTCGGCTGGGGCGCGGGCTTGAGGGAGGAGAGGAGGAGTCGCTGCCGATCCTCAGCGCCTTTCTCGAGGATCCTCCGCCGGGCTATCTGGAGGCGGCGCGGGGGATGGCCGGCTCGGTTGAGCTGATTGGGCGCTTGGAGCACGACGAGGTCGCGGAGCTGCTCCCCGGGGCGGAGGCGCTGGTGATGCCGAGCACCTTCCCGGAGGCGTTCGGGATGGTGGCCGCGGAGGCGGCCGCCTGCGGGGTGCTGCCGGTCTCGGCTGGGCATTCCGGGATGCTCGAGGTCTCGCGGCAGCTGGCCGTGGCCCTGCCGCCGGCCGTCGGCAGGCTGACGTCGTTCCCGGTCGAAACAGGCGCGATAGAGGCGATTGCCGAGCGCTTGAACGCCTGGCTGGCACTGCCCGAGGCGGAGCGCTCCGCCTCCCGCGAGGCCTTGGTCGCCACCACGCGGCGGCTCTGGAGCTGGGAGGGGGTTGCCCGGGGCGTCATCGCCGCGTCGCGGGGTCAGCTTGACCGTCTGCCGCTTGCATAGAATGCGCCGCCGATGATCGGCCGCCTCCCGATAGCGAAGATGTTCGCCGCGACCATCGCCCTGACCGTGGTGATCTCCGCGGTGATGCTGCCGATCAACTGGAACGGCCAGGGCGCCGCCACGGCAGCCGGGCCGATCGACACCTTGCTCGACGTGATGATCGTCCTCTCGGCCTTCGTCTTCGCGCTGGTGATGGTGATGCTCTTCTACGCGCTGTGGAA
>JBBDYO010000047.1:84779-117840 GCA_040901495.1 Solirubrobacterales bacterium | reverse complement strand
GCGCCGATCGCCTGCGGCTGGAAGAAGTCTCTGGGGTTTCTCAAGCTGCTCCTCGGGTCTGGTTCGCCTGGTTCGTGCCGGCTGAGGCCGGAGGGCGAAATCTAGTCCACCGAAAGCTTCGAGGATTTGCTGGTGCGCTTTGGTGAGGACCGCTTCGATCCGTGTCAGTGCCTATGGTTGGTGCGAGTGGATCAGGCGATTCGAGATCGGCAACTTGAGGAGCTCGCGGGCGACAACTCTTTTGCGAGCGAGTGGGACGCCCTGGCTGATCGTGCTGGCGGGCCTCCTTTTCTTCGGCCTGGCTGGGTGGCGGCCTGGATCGGCGTTTTTGGAGATGGCGATTTGCACACCGTCGAGGTTCGACGACAGGGGGAGTTGGTGGCGATTCTCCCTATGCTTCGCCATCGGGACCGCCTGATCGCTCCCACGAACTGGCACACACCGGGATTCGCGCCTTTGGCGGTCGATAGCGAGGCGCGCGAGGCTTTGTTCGAGTGCCTGTTCGCCGAGCCGTCGGCGTGCATCGATCTCAACCTGCTGGACGTGACCTCTGTTTCATCGGATGCCCTTGCAAATGCCGCACGCAAGAGCCAGCGCTTGGTCCTTGCCAGGACGGTTGCGCAAGCGCCTCTCATCGATGCTCAAGGGGACTTCGGCGATTACGAGCGGCGGTTGTCTCGAAATCGCAGGAAGGGGTTGCGGCGCCACCGTCGCAGGCTGGAGGAAATCGGTGAGGTGCGATTTCGGGTGCATGACGGTCAGGGGGACCGGGACCGGCTGCTCGCGCAGATGTATGCGATTGAGGCTTCCGGCTGGAAGGGCGATCGGGGAACCGCGATCGCGTCACAGCCGGATACCCAGCGCTTCTATACGACGGTCGCCAGCTGGGCTGCGACACGCGGCTGGCTCCGCTTGGCATTCCTCTATCTCGACGATCGGCCCATCGCCAGCGACTATGCACTGGTCCAGGGGGGTGCTTGGTACAGCCTCAAGGCGGGATACGACGAGGAGTTCAGTTCCTTCGGGCCCGGTGCGCTGCTGTTGCGTGACGAGCTTGTGCATTGCTTCAACGACCCTGAGGTCACCAAATTCGAGTTGCTTGGGCATAACGATTCGTTCAAGGCGGGCTGGGCTGACCGCCTCGTTGAGCGCCACTGGCTGCGAGCATTCAGCCGCAGGCCAGGGGGCGTGTTTCGCTGGTCCACAGCTGCGACGCTCGAGCAGGCTCGGCTGCTCAGGAACCTACTGAGGCGGGCGAGGCACCCTTTCGCATTCGGTTCGCCTCTCACTGCCTCTGAGATCGCTCCAGTCGCCTCTGAGATCGCTCCGTACTTCGTAGTCTGAGGGCGAGGATCCGTGCGGAGCGGGCCGAGGATTAGGCGACCCGGGCGCGGAGCCTGCCCCGCAGCGCTTGTGACCCCCTGAGCCCTGACGCTGCTGCCCTACTAAGCGGGCCCGTCGGGTAGACGCTTGTGACGAGCGTGCGGTGATTGGGGAAGAGCTGATCGAGTAGCTCGCAGCGGGGGCTGGCGCAGGAGTCGATCCAATCGAGCCGGCGCTCGCCGTGGAAGCGCTCGATGGCCCGTAGATGGAGCTCTCGGCCCGGGGCATAGCGCTTGAAGTCTTCGTCGTGGGCAAGCTTGAACCCGAAGACCCCGCCTCCGGCAAGGAGATTGCACTGGGCAGCGATTTTCTGCCCTCCCGCTTGGAGGAACAGAAGCTGAAGCGCATCGCGCGTGGCAAAGGCCCGAGTCATCTCTCGAAAGAATTGAGAGTGCTCTGGATTGGCGGCAAGCGCCGTGCCCTGCTCACCCTTCCAGCCAGCCGCCTCGAGCTCGAGGAAGGCATCGATGGCGCCGGGCTCGCTCGACAGCTCGACGATCTCCAGGGGGGCATCCACATCTTTCTCGAGCTTGCGCGCGAGGCGGCGGAACTCGCTGCGGTGCTTGCTTTTGACTCGGCCCTCCAGGTAGTCGCATTGCGGTCGGCGCACAAGTGTGGGCCGCGTAAACTCGGAGAAGGAGACCGTACGTGCCGGCGCGGGGTAACGCAGGGCTTCGGCGACCGAGCCCTCGGCCGGAGTCCACTCCAGTGCCGTGAACGACAGCGGTCCGGATTTTGTACGCATCTCGTCGATCGCGGCCATCAGGCTGGTGTGGGGATGGTCGGGGCCGACGAGTGGCGTGCCCAGGAAGCAGTAGGGGTGCATCCAGGTCGCCACGGAAGGGAGCGGCAGGCCGTGCCACCGCGAGTAGCGGCGCACCGGCAAGCAGGCGGCCCAATCGGCGCCGGCCGTGACCCGCAGGATGGCGACGTTCTCCCACTCGTCGAGGCCCCGAGCCGCGGGCAGTACGAAGTCGGGATCGAAGAACGGGTTGGGTTCGACCGCCCGGTCGGCAAGCTCCCTCCAAGCGGCTAGATCGCGGTCCTCGAGGTCCGCAAGTGGGACGAGCTTGGCGTCCATGTGAGTTGCTTCGACCGCTCGTGCCCAGAACTTGAGCCTGCTGGACCAGCATTGCAACTGCTTTTGCCGCCTGCTGGGGCCCTAGATTGACCTCTATATGGAGGACTCCCAGCGCGATGACACGCAGGACTGGCTGCTGCCTGAGGACTCCCGGCCTCCACTCCTGAGTGAGCTGGTGGAGCGAATCGACGAGGCGATGGCGATGGCGCGTTCCTCTGAGAGCGCCGCGATGTCGGTCGGCGCCGCCGCGCTGGACGCCGCCGAGCAGGCGCGACGGGCGGCTGAGCTCGCCGAGCGAGCCGCCGATCGGGCGAGCGCGGCCCTGCATCTGGGGCTGAAACGCAAAGCAGAGTCCAATCTCGCTGGCTGGCCGGAGGACCGGCAGCGCCGGTTCAGCCAACGGGCCGACCGCATCGTGGCTCGCTTGCGTGAGCTCCAAAGCCACTGAGATCGAGCGAGCCGAGGGGCTCGAGGACCTGCAAAGCGAGTGGACCTCTCTCGCGGAGTCCTCCGACCACCCGTTTGCGACGTGGGAGTGGAACTCCGGTTGGTGGCGGCATCTCGGCGCCGGCCGTGAGCTCCAGGCGTTCACCTGTCGGGATGACGCCGGGAAAGTCGTCGCGATCCTTCCCCTCTACCGGACCAAGGCGGGGCCGCTGAAGATCGTCCGGTTCCTGGGCGATGGGGATCTGCGCGGGCCCGTCTGCTCTCCGGAGGACCGCCCGGTCGCCGCGGCCTGCATGAGAGAGGTGATCCGCTCGAGGGCTGCGTCCTGTGGACTGCTCTTGGCCGAGCGCCTGCCCGGAGGCCAGGGATGGGAGTCCCTGCTCGGCGGTCGCCGGCTGGCCACCCACCCGGATCCGGTGTTGCCGCTCAAGGGCATCGCCTGGGAGGAGCTGCTCGCATCGCGCAGCCGCAACTTCCGCCAGCAGGTTCGCCGCCGCGAGCGGCGCCTCGTTGAGGAGCACGAGCTCTCGTTTCGCCTCTCGAGTGACCCGGCCAAGCTCGACGACGACATCGACTCCCTCTTTCGCCTGCACGCGATGCGGTGGGAGGAGGGGTCTTCGGGCGTCTTCGAGGGGAAGCGGGGGGACTTCCACCGGGAGTTCGCCGCCGCCGCCCAGCAGCGCGGCTGGCTCCGACTCTGGATCGCCGAAATCGCCGGCGAGGCCGTCGCCGCCTGGTACGGCTGGCGCTTCGCGGGCTCCGAGTGGTACTACCAAGCCGGCCGCGACCCGCGCTTCGATGAGCTCTCGCTGGGCTTCGTCCTCCTCGCCCACACGGTGCGCGAGGCCTGCGGCGACGGCGTCGACGCCTACCGTTTCCTCGATGGGGCAGAGGCCTACAAGTGGCGCTTCGCCAGCGAGGATCTGGTCGCCGAATCGCGCGCGCTCGGCAGCGGAGCGGTGGGGCGCATGGGCGGCTTCGGCCTCTCAGCCGCTGCTCGCATGCCACGTCCAATGAGACGACACATAACGCGAGCAATGAAGTGAGCCCGTCTTCGCTTACCTGATCACAGGTCTTTGAGTAGATCGATCTTCATTACAGCAATTCGACTGCCTTCAATTATGAAGTTCGACTAAGTGCGTCTTCGCTTTCGCTGCCGTTCACGGAGTGCGATGGCTGCGCGAAGAGTGGATCTCGTGAGCTTGCCCAGGGGCTGGGAGGCAGGCAGGGCGATAGTAAAGAGTTCGCGTTGCTCCGGCCAGAGGCGGGAGAACAGCTCATTGTCACGGTTTGCGCAGGAATCCATCCAGTTGAGGCTTTCGTCGACGTGGAAGCGGTCGACCAAACGCAGCTCCAGCTCGCGACCGGGGGAGAAGCGCCTGAACCGCTCGTCGTAGGAGACCTTGAAGCAGAAATTGACGCCACTGGAAAGGAAGCTGCAGCGGACAGCGACGGGCCGTCCAGCGACTTCGAGGAAGAGTAATTCCAAAGCTCTTCGTTTCTCGAACGAGCGTGCTGTCTCGCGTAGGAACTCCGCATGAGCGGGATCCGATGCCAGTGCCGTTCCTTGCTGCCCCTTCCAGCCCGATGCCTCCAACTCGAGGAAGGTCTCGATTGCCTCGGGTTCGCCCGTCCGGTCGATCAGGTCCAGAGGGCCATCGAGCTCCGCTTCGAGGCCGCGGGCAAGCCTCTTGAACTCGCGACGATGCTTGCCCTTCACGTCGGCCAGGTAATCGCCGTTTGGTTTGCGCGCCAGCGTCGGCCGCGAGAAGCGGTCGAAGACGATCGCGTTGGCTGGCGAGGCCTCCTTCAGTGCGTCAGCAAGAGAGCCCTCGGCGGAGGTCCACTCGAGGCTGGCGAGGGCAGCCCCTTCCACCTGCCGCAAGGTGGCGACGAGTGCCTCCATGGCCTCCAGCTCGTACCCGGGCGCGACGAGGGGCGTGCCGAGTAGGCAGTAGCGGTGCAGCCAGGTCGCCACGCTGGGCAGCGGCAACTTGTGCCAGCGGGAGTAGCGACATACCGGTAGGCAAGCGATCCACTCGTTGCCCGCAAGGATGCGGATGATTCCGACGTCCTCCCATTCTCCGAGCCCTCGCGCCGCAGGAAGCACGAAGTCGGGATCGAGGAATGGGTTGGGCTCTACCGCCTTCTGAGCCAACTCTCGCCAAGCGTCTAGATCGCGACTGCTGAGAGTCGCAATTGGCGTGACTTGCTCGCTCAATTGCGCCGTAGCGACTTCAGCGTCCGGTGCACCGCGAACTTGGCCTTGTCGCTGGCAAGGTGCTCACCGGGCGGACGGGGGGAAAGTTTCAGCTTGCGAAGTCGCCGGTTGACCGAATGAACCACGCCGCCGCGCTCGGTGACCGGCGTACGAAAGGTAATCGAGAGGGAGACTGAGACCTCGGGGCCGTTGACGACCCAGTGTGGTGCGTTGGGCGGCACGTAGACGCCCTCGCCGGGACCGAGCTCGTACGCAGTCGGATCGTCGGGGAGCTGGTCCATGTTGCGATGACCGGCAAACATCTTCTCGACGTGCAGTTGCTCGGCCTTGGGATCGGCAAAGTGTCCGATGTTCATCTGCTTAGAGCCACGGACCTGCAGCAGGAAGTTGTGCTCATGGTCGGTGTGTGCTGGAGTGGTTGAGTTGGGTGCAGAAAGGAAGATGAAGCCCTCGCGGAGGTTCATTCCACCCTCGCGACCCTTAACCAGCGGATCGACCTCGTTCAGTGTCTCATCGAGCAGCGCCTGGTAGGCGGGGTTTTGCTCGATGTTCTTGAGCACCATCCAGCACTTGTTGGTTTCGATGTTGCGGGCGATCTCACCTGGTGTGTCGTCAACGGTCTCGACCTTGCCGTTTTCCACGACGGATGGAATGTCGCCGCGGTTATGCTCGATGCTGACAGCCGGAAGGTGGTCGGCAAGCTCGGCAACGGCCTCGACGGCAAGCAGCGGGTGCTCTGTCAGGTTGTGGCGAACGCTGAAGGGCGTCTTGGCGAAATGGGACGCGAGGCTGTCCGCGTCGATCTCGAGTAGCTGGGTCATCCGTTCCCTCTCATGCGATGCGGTGATTGCGTATGGATCGTGCCGCCAGCAAGGCCGGCCTCCTGGCGCGGCCCCGAAGGCCATGCGCGGGCAGGAGGAATGTGCCCAGCTCCCGCCGGTCGGGCCAGAGCCGATTGATCATCGCGTTGTTGGCGTCGGCACACGAATCCATCATTTGTGCCTCGGTTCGTTCGTGGAAGAACTTGAGCATCTCAAGCTCCAACAGAATGCCTGGCGAGCATGCGGACCATCGCTCGTCGTAGGCGATCTTGAAGGGGAAGATCGTATCTCCGGCAAGCAGGTTGCACTTCATCGCGACTGTTTGGCCGTCGACTTGCAAGGCGAGCATTTGAAGCCGGCCGAGGGCGTCGAAGGCGCGGCACATCTCCACGAAGAAAGTCGCGTGTCCAGGTGTGGCCGCCAGCACGGTCCCTTGCTCCGCCTTCGTCGCGGCAGCCTCAAGGCGGATCAACTCCTCGTAGACGGCATCCTCACCCGTGCGCTCGACCATCGTGGGCTCGCCCCCGAGGGCCTCGCCGAGGCGCCGCCGCTGGCGCCCGAGCTCGCGCCGATGCTTGGAGCTCAGGGTCTCCTCCAGATAGGTCGGCTCTGCTCGTCGTCGCAGGGCAGCGCGCTCGAAGCGCTCGAACTTGATCGGCGCCGGCCGGCGCCGATCAAGCAGGCCGGACACGGTGTCGCCCAGCGGCCCGTCGCAAGAGACCCACTCGAGTACGGCCAGGCCGGCACCTGATCTTGGCCCCGGCATCTGGTCGAGCAAGGCTTCGGTCGCCGCAACCGGGTCCTCCGAGCGGATGAGAGGAGTGCCGAGCAAGCCATAGAGGACGTGACCACGCCATGTCGCCACAGAGCGCATCGGCAGGCCCCGCCAGCGGGGCTCCAGATGCACCGGAAGGCACCCGTGCCAGTCCTCGCCGTCGTGGGCCACCAGCAACTGCACCTGCTTCTCCTGGCCGAGTCCGCGTGCAAGCGGCAGCACATACTCGGGCTCGAAGAACGGATTGGGTTCAAGCGCCCGTGCCGCGAGCTCACGCCAGCGCACCAGCTCTCGGGGCGTGAGATCGGCTGCGGCGATGAGCTCGGCGCGCACGCCGTGAGTATGCCCGCCCGCGCGGCAGCTAGAGGAGGCCGTGTAGCTGGGAGGTTGGTCTCGACATTGAAGATTCCAAGGACCTGTCCGATACTGGTTGTCCTTGAGCATTTGGCAGGAAAGCCGCATTTTTGGGCGCAGCAAGGCGATTCTCGCCTTGCTGCTGTGCACCTGCGTGGCTCTGATCGCACCGTCGCAGGCGTCCGCACTGAACCTCCCGCCGGGTTTTCAGGCAGACACCCTCGACATCCCCCGCAGTAGCGATACCTCCGATTTCATCAATGCACTGCAGTCTCCAACCGCGCTCGATTTTGCTCCTAATGGGCGCATGTTCGTGGCCGAGCGAAACGGCAGGGTGAAGACGTTCGACTCGGTGAACGACAAAACGCCTGCCCTGTCAGCCGATCTCACTAGAGACGTGATGGCGTTGCAAGATCGTGGGTTGCTAGGTCTAAAGCTTGACCCGGAATATCCAAGTCAGCCGTATCTCTACCTTGCTTACACGCACGACGCCCCCAAGGGCGGCACGGCGCCGACCGGCGTGGATGATGCCTCCGGGTCCGACACTTCTTGTGAAGATGAACCGCCCTACGCGGACTGTCTCGCCAGCGGGCGGATCGTTCGCCTCGAGGTGGATCCCAACGACGGGATGGTGCTGGGAGGTTCCCTCAACCCACCCCAGCAGGTACTGGTCGAAGACTGGTGCCAGCAATCCCTTACCCACTCGATAGGCGATATCGAGTTCGATTCCACAGGCGCCCTTCTTGCCGGCGGTGGCGAGGGGGCTGCTTGGGAGGTTGCGGACAACGGTCAGTTTGGGAACGTTTGCAACGACCCTGAAGACGCTGGCGGCTCGCTGCGGAGCCAAGACCTACGCACGCCGGAAAGCCCGCAGGACCCGACCGGATACAGCGGCTCGATCATCCGCATCGATCGAGAAACGGGCGCGCCTAAACCGGGCAACCCGCTGATTGATGGCCCGGATGTCAGCGCCCGCAGGATCCTTCTCTATGGGTTGAGGAACCCGTTCCGCTTCGAGCTGCGGCCGGGTACCAACGACCTCTACATCGGCGACGTCGGCTGGTTCAGCTGGGAGGAGCTCAATCGCGCGACCTCACCGCCGGTGCCTGGGCAGGCGCCCCTCAATTTCGGCTGGCCCTGCTATGAGGGCGGCGAATTGTCCCCACAATGGCCGCAACTGGCCGAAGACGACAAAGCACCTCTGTGCCAATCGCTCTACGACGAAGCCACGCCCTCGGTTACAGGGCCCTTCTTCCGCTACATCCACGGCGAAGCACAGATCTTCCCCGGTGACGGGTGTGAATTTGACAATGGCGCCTCGACCTCGGGCCTGGCCTTCTATCAGCCGTCCATGTCACCGTCCGGTGACGACTTCCCTGCCTCCTATAACGGGGCCCTCTTCATTGCGGACGCCTCTCGCGGGTGCGTTTGGGCGATGTTCGCGGATGGCGATGGCGTGCCGGATCCGTCCACCATCGTCAGCTTCACTAGCCGCGAGTCCGAAGGCGAATTGTTCACACCCGTTGACATCACCCTCGGGCCCGAGGGTGCTCTCTACCTCCCAAATATCTTCGATGACAGCATCGAGCGTGTCCGCTACTTCTCAAACGGCCCGCCCCCAGTGGCGAGGATCGAGGCAGACAAGACCTTTGGTCCCGCCAGTCCCGTTGAACCACTGGAGATCGAGTTCGACGCTTCGGGCTCCTCTGACGCTGAGGGCGAAGATCTGAGCTACTCGTGGGATCTCGATGGGGATGGGGTCTTCACCGGCCCAGACCTCCCTGTGGTTGAGGGTGACTACGAAGGAGAAGAGAACGTGACCGTCGCTGTGCGAGTCATCGATGAGGAGAACAACATCGACGAAGCACGTCTGACCGTTTACCCGGACGACCTGGGCCCGCCCGAACCCGACGTCGACGTCAGTGAAGCGGAGTGGACGGTTGGGGACACAATTCCTTTTTCGGCGACCGCGACCGATCCAGACGGCGAAACGCCCAGGTTCTACTGGGATGTGACGATCAAGCACTGCCCGTCGGTGACCCTCTGCCATTCGCACCCCTACACCTCGTTCACCGACGTGGCAGGTGGGGAGATAGTCGCGCCGCCGCACGAGTACCCGTCGCACCTGGCCTTGACCCTGACGGTCCGCGATGAGCGCGGCCTTTCAGCGCGGGTTTCGAAGGAGCTGTTCCCGGAGATCCTCACCGTGGAAATGGAATCCGATCCACCCGGTATTGCGCTCACATTCAACGGCGATACGCAGACCAGTCCGTTCGATGGGCTGATCATCTCCGGTAGTAGCGCAAATGTTTCAGCACCCGCCATGGTGACGATCGGAGAATCCACGTACGAATTCGATGAATGGTCTGACGGGGGCGCTCGGGCACACACGATCAGTACAACCGAATCGATGCAATTAGTGGCGAGCTATGAGTTGAATGACCCTCCCACGGCGGCTGATGATCAAGTCACCCTGGCCGAGGAGGATCCCGCTACCGCTATCGACGTCCTCGCCAACGACTCCGATCTCGACGGTGGCCCGAAGTCGATCAAATCGGTGACCCAACCGACCAGCGGCGCCGTAGCGATCACGGGCGGGGGCACGGGCCTCACTTACGAGCCCAACCCCAATTACTGCAACGACCCCCCTGGCACGACCCCGGATGACTTCACCTACAAACTGAACGGCGGCTCGGTTGCCACTGTCTCGGTCATCGTCACCTGTGTCGACGACCTGCCCGTTGCCGTCAACGATTCCGCCACGGTCTCAAAAGACGCTTTGCCCACCGCTATCGACGTCCTTGCGAACGACATCGATGTCGACGGCGGGTCCAAGTCGGTGGTCTCGAAGTCAAACGGCGCCCATGGCACCGTTGCCATAATCGGCGGAGGCGCCAGCCTCACCTATTCACCTGTCATCGGCTACTGCGGGCTGGACTCCTTTGCCTACACGCTGAATGGCGGTTCTCAGGCCACGGTGGCGGTGACCGTGTGCCCCGGCGGCATCTTGCAGCCGGGTCCCATCCAGCCCAGCCCCACTCCGTTTCCTGAGGCCAAGCGGCTTACCTTTCACTTGCGGTCCAAGCCGGCGGGCGTTGAGCTCCGAGTTGACCGCGTGAAGAGGAGGGCGCCGTTTGACTTGGAAATCGACTCCGCGAAAGGCGTCTGGGTCACCGCTCCTCGCCATGCAATGCGACGCGGTCGGCATCTCCACTTCCGGCGTTGGTCGAATCGAGGCAAGCGTCGCCAGCTTGTGGCAGCCGGCAAGCCGGCGATGCTTTGGGCCATCTACGGCGTCGCACACCCGCATCGCAGGGCTCGGTAGTCGTTGCGCATCCTCCTGCTGACCCAATACTTCACCCCTGAGGTGACAGCGGCGAGCGCGCGCCTGCAGTCGCTCGCCGAGGGGCTGGCCGCGCGCGGGCACGAGGTGGAGGTGATCTGCGAGATCCCCAACCATCCCGAGGGAATAGTCAGGGACGACTACCGGGGTCACGCGTTTCAGCGGCGACAGGTCGACGGCTTTTCGGCGCGATACGTATGGGTCAAGACCTCGCCGGAAAAGACTCAGCGCACGCGAATTCTCTTCTATGGCAGCTATACGCTGATGGCGACCTTGGCAGGGGCCGCCGGCCGGCCGCCCGCCGTCGTCCTGGTTTACACGCCGCCGCTCCCGGCCGCGGCCGCGGCGATGGCGGTGGCGCGCCTGCGCCGAGTGCCGTGGGTGATGGATGTCCGAGACCCGTGGCCGGAGGCCGCAGTGGCCCTCGGCGAGCTGACAAATCCTCGAGTGGTCGGCGCCTTGGAGCGCCTGGAGAGAAAGCTGTACGCGTCTGCCGCGGCGATCGTCACGGTGACCGAGCCCTTCCGCCAAGGCATTGAGGCGAAGGTAGCCAACCCCGAGAAGGTGCAGATCATCCCCAATGGCACCACCGACGCTTGGATCGAGGCGGGGGGGCAAGAGGCAGATCGCGCGTCGCTTGCGATGCCCGATGACCGCTTTGTCCTCACCTACGCCGGCAACATCGGCATTGCGCAGGGGATGGAGGCCGTTATTGAGGCCGCTGGGCTCCTCGACGATGATTTTCAGCTTCAGCTGGTCGGCTCCGGGCCGCGGCTGGAGAGCGTCCGCGAGCAGGCTGCCAAGCTTCCACCGGGCAGGGTGGTGTTCCGCGGCGTCGTGGCCCCCGAGCTCGCGGCGCGCTACCTGCGAGCATCGGATGCCTCGCTTGTGCCGCTTGGAAGGGCTCCAGAGCTGGCCAAGTTCGTTCCATCCAAGCTGTTCGATTGCTGCGCGATCGGTCGCCCGGTTGTCGTTTCGGCGGCCGGAGAGCCGGCCCGGCTCGCGACCGAGAGCGACGCCGCGCTCTGCATCCCGCCGGAGAACGCGGTTGCGCTCGCCGATGCCGTGCGCCGTCTGCGGGATGACAACGAGCTTTGCGCCCGCCTCTCTGAAAACGGCCGCGCCTTTGCCCGCAACCACAGGCGCGAGGACGGAGTCGATCGTTTCGAGAAGATCCTTGAAGGCGTCGTGGCGGCTGGCCGGAGAGCGGAGCATGGCTCCTAGCAGGCCGCGCGTCGCCTACATCGTCGTCGCGCACAAGAACCCCGGTCAGGTGGCGCGCCTGGTCCGTCGCCTCGCGGTGCCGGGAACGGCTTTCCTGATCCACATCGATCGCAAGGCAGGCGCCGCGGTCGAACGGGCCGTGAGGGAAGGCACCGAGGGGGTGGAGGCTTGCCACTTCCTCAAGCCCCAGCGAGTCCACTGGGCCCACTTCTCGCAAACCGAGGTCGCCCTGCGGGCGCTGCTGGCCCTCGGCGACTTGGGCCTCGACCCCGGCCACACCGTGCTCAGCACCGGTCAGGACTATCCGATCAAGAGCCCAGAGGAGATCGCGAGCAGGCTCTCGGCGGAGTCTGAGCTGGCCTACGTCCTGCACTCGTCCCTCCCAAACATGGATTGGTGGCCGACCCAGCGCGGCGGCCTCGATCGGCTGGAGCGCATTTATGTGAGACTGCCCCGCCGCGGATTGGTGAAAACGCCCCTGAGGAGGCGCATTCCCCATGACTGGAAGCCATACGGGGGCGCGGCGAACTGGATGCTCGGGCGCCCGCACCGGCAGCACCTACAGCATCTACTTAGGAGCGACCGGCGGACGATCGGATACTTCCGACGCACGAGCAACGCCGATGAGCTTCTCTTCCAAACCGTGTTGATGAACTCGCCCCTGCGCGATTCGGTGGTCAACGACAATCTGCTCTTTGCTCGCTGGCAGGATGGCGCCAACCACCCTGACCTGCTTGGGCTGGGGGACCTCGACGAGATGCTTGCCTCGCCGGCGTTGTTCGCGCGCAAGTTCGACAGCGAGCGCGACCCCGGGGTCTTTGACGCGATCGACGAGCAGCTCAAACTCAACTCCGCCGAGCCCCTGCCCTAAACGTGCGACGCAAAGAGCTCATCTGCCTCGGGCTGTTGCTCCTGCTCGGTTTGCTGTTCGCCCTGCCACACGCTTTCTCGGCTGTCCAATGGACGCCGGACGGGCTGTTCTACGAGGTGCAGAAGCGCCAGGTGCAAGGGATGAGTCGCGACGCCGCGATGGAGAGCGTCTTCGAAAGCGACTTGGCCGAGCCACTGAAGCAGGAAGAGCGGGACCAGCCGATGCGGTTGAGGGGTGTCGACAACCCGCGCTGGGTCGAGTACAGCTCACGCTTCTACGAACGACGCTGGACGGTCCCTGTGATGGCGGCACTGATCGCCCCGATTGCCGGTACACGCAGTCTCGAGTTGGTGTCGCTGTTTGCCTTTGCGTTGCTGCCCGCGCTCCTCTACCTGCTTCTGCGCAGGCGCTTCGCGCCGGAGGTGGCCGCGGCGAGCAGCGCCTTCTGCGCCCTGCTGCCGCCCCTTTTCGTGCTCGCTCCGCATCCCAGCACCGACTCGTGGGGCCTGGCATTGCTGATCGTTGGTCTGATCGTGGCCTTGAAGGCGAGAGACGGCGGTTTGCGGTGGTTGCCGGTCTGGGTCCTCGTCGTGCTGATGCTCTCGTTCACCCGCGATGCAACCCTGGTGCTGCTTACGGCGACGGCGCTGCTCGCTTTCCGTGAGCGTTCTCGGAGGATGGCGGTGCTCCTCGGGTCCGGGGTCCTCGCCTCGCTTCCCGCGCCGCTGATCTTTTCGGTTCCGGTGCGGGACAGCCTGGCGTATGCGCTGAACGATTTCCGAGTTCCCCCTGACACCACCTGGGGCGCGATTATCGGCGAGTACCCATCTGGGCTCTTGTCGGTTGTGCGGTCCGATATCGCTTTTCCCCTCCATACCGGCGTCCCGGTTCTTGTTTTCGCGATGGGCGCGATCGCCATCGCCGGGCTGATCGCGCTGCTCGTCTCTGGCACGCGGCGGCAACCGCTGGAGACACTCGCCATCGGCAGCGCGATCGGGGCGGCCCTGACGGTCGCGCTCGCGGTCAACTACACCGCGCTGCGCTTGGAGCTGGTGTTCGTGCCGTCGGTCGCGGTCGGGGTTGCCCTGCTCGCGGAGCGGCTTCTTGCCTACAGGCGGGAGCGCATCTCATTGACCGCCGCCGGATAGGAACCCGGCGAGGCGCGACGTCTCCTCTTGGAGCGTCATTGAGGCGACGATTGCATGGCCGGCGAGGGCGAGTTGCTCTCGCAGGTGGGGGTCGTTGGCCAATCTCCGCAGGGCCTCTGCCGCGGCGTCGCGGTCGCCGGGCGGGATCAGCGACACGGCGCTCTCGGTCGCCTCCCGGATCCCACCGACGTCGGTCGCAACCACCGGCGTCGCGGCGGCGAACGCCTCAAAGAGGACCTGTGGCAGGCCCTCGGTCCAGGAAACGTGCAGGAGCATGTGGCATTCGGAGTAGAGCTCCTTCAGCTCCTCATGGGCGACGTAGCCTCGGAGTTCGGCAGAGTCCCTGACTCCCAGCTCATCGAGCCGTTCGCTGAGCTCATCCTCCATCGAGCCCTCGCCGCAGACCACCAGTCGCCAGCGGTTGGGGTCCTCGCGGTTTAGCGCCGCCAGGACATCGGCAAGCAGGAGCGGGTTCTTCTCACGATCCAGGCGGCCGACGCTTAGGACCTTGAGCGTGCCGTCGTAGTCACGCTGCCGCGAGGCCGGCGAGACGACGTCGGCCTCGTCGACCAGCGACACGGCGAGCTGCAGGAGGCGGCGCGAGTGTCGGTAGTCGCCGGTCAGCTTGGGGCCAACGACCACCACCGAGCAGAACCTGCCCAGAAACTGGAAGGCGGACTCGAACGCGATCGCCGAGGCGCGCAGAAGCCTGCGGTGCGGATGGCGGTTACGCACATATTCGGGGAAGTCTTGCCGTACGCCGAGAATCACCTGCTTGCCTCGCAGCTTGGCGAGTGCGGCGAACAGGAAGGCGATCGGATGCGGCCCCAGCAGCCAGATGCAGTCGATATCCGCGAGTGCCTTCCAGTAGCTGCGGACCGACCCGACCAGGGCCCGCGCCACCGGCAGCGGTTCGCTGAGCCTCGCGTAGTAGGGAAGGGGAACCAGCTCCACCTGCTCGCCGAGTGCATAGCGACCGCGGTCGGTGTCTGGAGCCAGGCGCCCGATCACGGTGAAGCGATCGAAGTGCGGCGCCAGCCCGGCGAGGAAGATCGCGAAGGCTCGCTCGGCGTAGATCCGCCCGTCGATTCGGTGGTACGGATAATCCGTGTAGACGGCGAGGCGCATCCGACTCAAGCGAAGGCCTGCCGGGGGATCATCGAGATCGGATCATAGTTGCCGCGTCTGCCGCTTCTCCGGGTGCCGGATTTGCGAATACAGTCGAGGCGCGATGGAAGCCGGTGAGCGCATCAAGGTCGTGACTCTTGTGCATCTTGTCGTCCCCGGAGGGGCGGAGAAGATCGCGGTCGAGTCCATGGTCGGGCTCGATGCGTCTCGCTTCGACCGCGTGCTGTGCACCAGTCGCCAGCCTACGGTCGAAGACACCGAAGATGCCAGGGAGATGGTGGGCCGGCTTCGGAACGGCGGTGTTGGGATGCTGGAGCTTCGGCGCCACTCGCGTTATGCCATCTGGGCATGGTGGCCGTTGCTGCGCCTGCTCCGCCGCGAGCGCGTCGACGTCCTGCACAGTCACATGTTCGGCTCCAACGTCTGGGCATGCCTGCTCGGGAAGCTCGCCCGGGTCCCGGTGATCGTCTGCCACGAGCACATGTGGTCCTACCGTGGTTTCCGCATCCGGGCCTGGATAGACCGCTTGCTGGTCGCGCGCTGGTCCGATGCGTTTGTGGCGGTTTCGGAATCTGGTCGCCGATCGATGTCCCAGCTGGAGGGAATTCCCGAGCGGGACATCACACTCCTTCGTAACGGCATTCCGGCTCTCCCCCCGGGTCGTCCCGAGCGGGTCCGCGCCGAGCTGGCTATCAGGCCGGACCAGCCTGTGGTGGTGAGTACCGGTGTGCTGCGATCGGAGAAGGCATATGAGGTTCTGGTCGAAGCTGCCTCCAAGCTCGTCGCGGCGGCGCCGGGGCTACGGGTGCTGATCGCCGGAGAGGGCTGGGAGCGACAGAAGCTCGAGGCACTGATCGCCAAGCTGGGGCTTGGCGAGGTGGTGACGCTGCTCGGAATGCGGAGTGACATCCCCGACGTGCTCGCCGCCGGCGATGTGGCCGTTTGCTGCTCGGATTTTGAGGGTGGCCCGCTCTCGGTGATGGAGTACATGGCTGCCGGGCTGCCGGTCGTCGCGACCGAGGTGGGGGGGCTGCCGGAGCTTGTGCGAGACGGAGAGACCGGCGTCTTGATTCCACCGCGAAACCCCGCCGCGCTCGCCACTGCGATCGGGGGGCTGCTCGGCGATTCCCAGCGTCGGCGCGACATGGGCCGGGCAGGAATGCGGATGCGGGAGGACGAGTACGGCATCGATGCCTTCATCCAGCGGCTGGAAGCGCTCTACGACGGGCTGTTGAAGCGAAGCTGAGCCATCTAGCCGCGCCGGATCAATGCGCGTAGCTTCTCGACGACCACCCAGGCGCGGGACCGGCGTAGACGGCGTACTGTGGGAGACAGCTTGATCCGGAACAGGACGCTTCCGTCGGCGTGATAGACGCCGATCCGTGGGCAGGCGATGCCGGAGGCCTTACCTCGGGGGATTCCCAGCAGCGCCGCGGCCGAGTAGCCCGCCTCTTCAGAGGCTCGCAGGACCCGGGCATCGGTTGCTCCGTAGGGGAACGCGATCGAGGTGCACTCGGCGTCGATCATCTTGCCGCAGGCGCGGCGTGAGCCCACCAGCTCGTCGCGCAGTTCGTCGTCGTCAAGCAGAGGCAGTTTCGGATGGGTAAGCGTGTGAGACCCGATCTCCCAGCCCAGCTCCGAGAGCTCGCGAAGTTCTTGAATCGACATCGGTTCGAGCTCGAGCTCGTGCGGCCCGTCGAGCCACCTGTCAGTCCCAGGCCAGGCAAGTGGCGACTTGCTTTCGATCACGCTGGCGGGGACGAAAACAGTGGCCGGAAAGCCGTAGCTCTCGAGGATCGGACGGGCGCGCTCGTTGATCGAGCGGTATCCGTCGTCGAAGGTGACCGCGATGGTCTTTCCGTCGACGTCACCAAGCGCGGCCCGAGTGAAGGTCGTTCCCCGATAGCCGCGTGACGCAAGCAGGTCGATCTGGAACTCAAAGCTCTGTGGGGTCACCGATAGCGCCGCCGGCCAATCCTCGCTGACGGCGTGGTAGCAGAGGACAATCAGGTCACCACCCGCCATGTGTCTCGATTCTCCCCGGTCGATCCCGGTCCTGCTTGAGGCGACATCTCTTAAGCCGGTTCTGCCCGCCGGGGCAGTCCGTAAGCTCGCGGCGATCATGGCTCCCACGAGGATCTTGCGCTTGGGCAGGCGCGTCCGCTTGAGGCCAGTCGTCTTCTCGTTCGGGGGCCGATGACTCGGCTCGTTCACCTCGCGGCCTATCCACGGCCGCAGGCCGGCTCCTTCATTCCGTTCATGCGCAGCGTGCTGGACGCGGCACAGGCGCGCGGCTGGGACGTCGTGGCGGTTCTTCCCACTGAAGCGGCCGGGCGAGAGTGGATAGGTCAGTTCGAGGATGCGGAGATCTCAGTCGAGTATGCGTATGGCTCGCGACGCTCACTGACCCGCTGGCTTCGTGGCCGCTTGAAGGACAGCGATGAGCAGACGATTTTGCATACGCACTTCACCGGTTACGACGTACCGGCGGCGCTCGCCGCCCGCGGGCGCCCGAACGTGGAGGTTTACTGGCATATCCACACGGTGCTCTCCGACCGGCCGCGGGCTCGCCTCGCCAACGCGCTGAAGTTCTCATTGATCGGCCGCGGCGTGAAGCGGGTATTGACACCGTCCTCCGACGTCGCCGATGAGCTTGTCAAGCGGGGGACGAAGCGCGAGAAAGTCTCCGTATTTCCCAACGCGATCGACGCGGAGGCTTTCCAGCCGGCCTCGCCGGAACAGCGCGCGAGGCTTCGCCAGGAGTTGGGGATTCCAGAGGGCCCTGACGTCCTCCTTCACTTCGGGCGTGACTGGTATTTGAAGGACGGGGATATCTTCCTCGATGCGCTGGCGATTCTGATCGAACAAGGACGGTCCGTCATTGGCCTCGTCAACCAGGGAGGCGAAGCTGCGCAGCGCGCGGCGGAGTTACGTGACCTGGAGGCCCATGTGCGGTTGGTGGGGCTGTTCCCGCAGCCGCAGAAGCTCTACGGGGCAGCGGATCTAATGGTTGCCTCCAGTCGCGGCGAGGGGATGCCGTTCGCGATGATCGAGGCTCTCTGCAGTGGGCTCCCGGTCGTGGCAAGCGATCTCCCCGGTCATCGCTTCATGGGTGATCGGGTCGAGTCATGCGCGATCGTGTCGCGGGATGCCAGCAAGATGGCCACCGCCATCGCCGCCTTCCTCGATATGCGCTCCGAGGCGAGGGCGGCGCTGGGGGAGAGCGCTCATCGCTGGATCGCTGAGAACCTGGATCTCCGAGCAGCCGCCGAGCGCCTGCTCGATGACTATGAGCAGACGCTTCGAGAATCCGGATCACACGCCACCGTCTCAAGATGAGCCCTCCCGGATATCTCTTCGTGCCCCCCGGCTCGCGAATCACCAGATTCGCTGAGACGCTGGCTTGGCTGTGGCGACTGGGACCACTGCTCGATTCTCCAAGGCCGGACGTGGTGGGCCTTTGCTGGCACGAGGAGGCGCCTCAGCTTCGCTCCCTGCTAGATGACGGCCATCTGGCGGGTGCAGCTGCTTTTGTCGCCCGGCCGGGACCAGGCGATGAGGCGATGCCCAGCCGGGGCTGGGTTAGCGGGGTCGCGTCCTTTGGCGAGGGCCGGCGCGTAGAGGGCCAGTTCTGCGTCTTGAACGGTGGTGAGGTGGCGGTCCGCTCTTCGTTGGGGACCCACGCGATTCGCGAGGGAAACTGGATGGTGCTCGGCGCCGAGCCCGAAAATGCCTGGGGGACCCTTGCCGGCTTCTGGGTCCTTCCAGCGCTTGCCGACCTCTTCGCGGGTGTCCTCGAGCGGCCCCTGGTGATGCTGCCCTCGCTGGGCTGGGTGCGCTACGACGACCTTCCGGGGACCGCCTACCACCAGGTCAGTGGCCGCGACAAGTCGGACAGAAAGGTGCGGCGACGGATCGAACGCGTTACCGAGACGTTCGCCGACCGCGATGCGCCGCTCAATATGGCAATTCCTTCGCGCGCTTTCGCCGCCGGCGAGGAGGTCGGGGTCGAGGAGATCTGGCCCGAATCGATCGCGGCGATAAGGCGTGGCATCGAGGCTGGCACGATCGAGCCTCTATGTCATGGCTACCTGCACTTGAACTCCGACGCCTGGGCCCGCGGTGAGATCAACCCGCGCGAGTTCAAGGGCGTGGATGGCCCTGAGGCGGGGCGGCGTGTCGACTTCTCGATGGATTGGTTCGAGCGTGTGTTGGGCGTCCGGCCGCGGACGTTCGTCGCGCCGACCTGGGCTTACAGCGCCAGCTTGCTCGCTGTTCTCTCTGAGCGGGAGATACCCGCTTGGCTGCCGCCGTGGCCGGGCCCACTGGTTGCCGGAGACAACGGTCGCGAGACGATCACCAGTGGGATGGAGGGGCTGTTTCGCCTCGACTACGGGCCATTGCAGGCGCTGGCGCAGGCCGGGCTACCGCCCTCGATTGTGGTTCACGGGGGCCTTTTCGACATGCGCCGGCCGCTGCCGGTCAAACCGCGAGAAGTGCCTACGGCGATGCGTCTCGCCCTGCGACGGGACATCTTCAGGTTCCCGTGGGTCTCAGGACTGCGCTGGATCGGCGCCGCTGAGCTTCTCGATCGCCTGCGCGGCCACGACAGGATCGAGGTGGACGGCGATCGGATCTCCAATCCCGCCGGCTTCGATGTCGTCGTGCACGGACGCAACGGCCGGCAGGCGATCGATAGCTAGCTGCTTTTTGGCGCCGCAATGGCCGCGGCCACCTATAGCCTCCGCCTGCCGTGGAGTGCGAAGCAACTGAGCAGAACAATCTCGAGAAGGCGCTCTCGCGGCTTCCAGTCGAGCAGGCCTATACGAAGCGCTTGCTCGGTCGCGTCAGGCCGTTCATGTCGCTGGAGCCGCCGGCTCGCTTCCTGGACATTGGCGCCGCTCAAGGCGTTTCGTTGACTACCTTCGCTCGCGAGGGGTTCGAGGTCGAAGGTGTGGAGCCTTGGGAGCCGGCGATCGAGGTCAGCCATGAGCTTGCCCAGCACACCGGAGTAGCGATCTCGATCGTGCATGGCTATGCCGAGTCGCTGCCCTTCCCCTCGGAATCGTTCGACTTCGCCCAGGCCTATTCGGTGATGGAGCATGTCGATGACCCGGATGCGGTGTTCCGAGAGGCCTACCGGGTGTTGAAGCCTGGAGGCGGGTTCTTCTTCTCGACGACCAGCGCGCTATGCCCGCGGCAGGCTGAGATTGCCCGCTTTCCTTTCTTCCCGTGGTACCCGCCGTCGCTGCAGCGACGGATCATGCATTGGGCGATGGAGAAGCGGCCGGAGCTCGTTGGCCACACGACGCGCCCCGCGTATCACTGGTTCAAGCACCGGAAGGTGAAGCGGGAACTGGATGAAGCCGGTTTCGCGCGCGTGGTCGATCGCTGGGAACTGCGCAAAGGCGAGTTTTCGGGACCGCGCGGCACCCTTGTCGACGCATGCGCCGCAAATCGGGCCGTCAGGCTCGTGGGGGACGTGGCCATGGGCGGCATGGAGTACCTGGCCCTGCGGGAATAGACCTGCGCCGATGAGGGATTTCCCGCATCCCCTGCGGGAATAGACCGGAGCCGATAAGGGGTTTCCCGCATCTCTTGCGACATTTGTATCTAACCCCTAAGACATAGGTCCAGAAAAGGGATCGACGGCCCAGGAGAGCCGCGATTTTTCCGATCAGTCCTGCGATGAGGGCAATCGGAATCAACATTCGCACTGCGGCGGCAATCTCCGCCTTCGCCGTGTTTGCCCTCTCGCTTTTCCTCTGTGGCTTGGCTACCGCCTCAACCGGCTGCGACAGGGTCGCGTCTCCATCGGGCAGCAACGACAACGCCGGGACCTTGGAGTCTCCGTGGCAGGACGCTCAGTACCTGGTCGATCACCTGTCGCCCGGCCAGACCGGTTGCTTGCGGTCCGGCACCTTTGATTTCGGTGGAATCGACATCAGTCAGAGCGACATCGTGCTGACCAGCTATCCAGGCGAGCGCGCCACTCTGAGGGGAACGATGAAGATCCAGGGCGGCGCCGAGCAGGTGACGGTCCGCGACCTCGATCTCGACGGTCGTGGTTCAACCAGCATCGGTCCCTTTGTATTCGGGGACAACGCCATCTTCGACAACGTCGACGTCACCAACCACAACACCGAGATCTGCTTCGTTATCGGGGATGCAGGCTCACCCGATGGCGCTGTGGCCAATACCGTCATCGAGAACAGCCGCATTCACGATTGCGGCAAGCTGCCCGCCCAGAACGGCGATCACGGAATCTACGTCGACAACGCGGTTGGCACGATCATCCGCGACAACTGGATCTACGACAACGCTGACCGCGGGATCCAGCTCTACCCCGACTCGCAGGGGGCGAGGATTTACGGCAACGTCATCGACGGAAACGGCGAGGGGGTCATCATCTCGGACTTCTCCTCCGGCAATGTGGTTTCCGACAACGTGATCAGCAATTCGAAGATTCGCTGGAACGTCGAAGCGAGCAACCTGCAGGGAACCGGGAACGTCGTCCGCGACAACTGCGTCTGGGCGACCAACACCGCTCAGGGCGGCTACTACTCCATGAACGGCGGCGTCATGCCTCCCAGCGAGGGAGGCGAATTCTCCGCCTCAAACAATGTGACCGCCAACCCTCAGTTCGTCGACTCTGCCAGTCGCAACCTCAATCTCCGAAGCGCCAGCCCTTGCCTGGCGCCATCGCAGCCGAGCATCACCCTGGAGCCAAACACCAAGCAGATACAGGTCAATACTCCGGTGGCCCTGCGCGGCAGCGTCAGCTCCGGCGAGGGCAAGCAGGTCACGATCCAGATTCTGCGCAACGGGCGTTGGTCGAAGTTTGGCCGGGCCCGCGTGAAGCCCAACGGCCGGTTCTCGTTGCGCAAGCGAATCGGCAACCGGCTTGCCTCCCCGCGGATTCGACTGCGGGCCAAGATGTCCCGCGACACCAGCTCGCGCTCGGTCGCGATCAGGGTTCGCGACTAGCTTCCGTCTCAGCGCCGCCCGCCAGATCGGGAAACGCCCTGGCGACCTCCGGTGGTATGCCCGGGTACCAGAAGTCCCTCCCAAAGGTTGCCTTGTAGATCGAGCCAAGGCGGCGGCGCAGCGCCTTGCGCGCCGTGGGGAGAGGCCCCTCATCCAGTGCCCCGCATTGCGCATCTGTTTCCCGCATGCGGCGTCGAGCGATGGCGGACACCTCGTCGGACGTTTCGAGATCCTCAGCGACTATGCGGTAGACCTCACGTAAGTGCATAAGCATGTTGCGCTCGTCGGTGTGCATCGCGCCACCGCGATCGCGGGTGACGGCGAGTCGTCCGGGAGCGCGAGCGGCTTCATAGCCTCGGGCGAGTAGCCGCAGCCACAGCTCATAGTCCTCAGCGGCCTTCAGCGATTCGTCGAAGCCGCCGACCGCGTCGAAGGCGGAGCGGCGGATTGTCGTCAGCCCGAAGACGAAGTTTCTCTCGAGCAGGAGGCGCAGAAACTCCTCGGGGTCCGCGGGGGGCGGGTTGGGCTCTCCGAGATAGGCATTGGAGCTGATGCGCCAGAAGCGACCCGTAGCGTGGTTCATGCACCAGGCGTCGGTGTAGGCGAAGCCTGCTTTTGGGTTTTCGTCCAAGGTCCGGCCGAGCCCTTCCAGGTAGGTCGGCATCCACAGGTCGTCGGCGTCAATCAGCGCCACATAGGGTGCGGTGCTTGCGGCAATACCCGTTTTCAGCGCTCCGGCCAGGCCGGTGTTCTCCTGGCTGATCAGCCTTACTCGCGGATCCGGTTGGAACGTCCGAACCACCTCGGCGGTGGCATCGGTCGAGCCATCGTCGACGACGACCAACTCAAAGTCTGTCCGCGTCTGGGCAAGGACCGAGCCGATTGCCGATGAGACCCAGTCCTCCTCGTTGAAGGCCGCGAGGATGGCGGTGAAGGCGGGCGAGGTCATCCTGAGAGCGCTTCCGTTTCCGGTGGGGACTCGGGCTCTCCATCGGGGGGCTGATCGGCGTGGGAGCTATCGCGACGCGTAAGTAGCTGCTTCACGAGCAAGACCAGCTCGTCGGCGTTCTCAGGAGAGACGAGCCGCAGCGTGAATAGGTAAATCGTCGCGCCGAGCAATGTCTCCGAAATCAAGAGCACCACGCCAATCGCGGTTTCGTGCGCGCTTGCGTCGATTACAAGGAACTCGAGGGGGGTGAGTGTCGCCACCATCGTGAGTGCCGCGAATCCCGCCGGCAGCGCCGCTCGAGCCAGCGAAAGGGCACGGATCTCGAGTTGCCGGCCGACCGCGACCATCGCGTAGGTGGCGCCGACCGCCGCCCCGAGCGTGAGGCCGGCGCAGATACCGATGAGGTCAAAGGGAAGCAGCAGCACCATGAACAGGCTTGCCGCGATCAGAGTTACGGTGCGGATCCGGGTCAGGATGTCAGGGCGGCCGTCCGCCTTTAAGACCTCGGAGGCGAATGAGATCAGAGTGCCCACCGCGGTCATGCCCGCGAGCACCATGGCCGCATAGCCGGCGTCCTTCCAAACCTCTCCAAACGCGATCGTCGCGGCGGGAACACCAAGCGGGACGAGGATCAGGGCCAGCGGGAAGCCGATCATCGCCATCAATCGGAGGGAGCGAAGGCAGGCGTCTTGAAACCGGTCTCGGTCGGTCGTGATGCGCGCCAGGGCTGGAAAGAGGACATAGGCCGCCGACTGCACCACAATCGCGCCGGCGGTCGCCTCCATGCGGACCGCGTAGCGGAACTGACCGAGTGGCGCAGCGCCGGCGACTCGGCCGAGCAGAACCACCGGCACTTGTTGCTCCGCGGCCTGTAGGGCACTACTCGCCACGCCCCAGCGCCCATAGCGGACCAGCTCACGCCACATCGCCATCGAGGCCCTCCTGAGCCGCGGCCGCCAGCGCAGCAGCGACCAGGACAGGAGCACATCGGCGAAGTTGGAGATGTAATAGGCAAGGAGCAGCCCCCAAACACCGAGTCCGTTGGCGGTGAGCACGACGGCGGAGATTCCGAACACGAGTACGCCAAACGGCTCGATGACGACCCGGCGAAGAAACGAGAATCGCCGCTGCAGCAGCGCCTCCGGCACGATGACCAGGGAGCGGAGCAGCAACAGCCCGGCGCTGGCCGCAGCGATGTCGCCGACTCTCGAGCTCTGAAAGAGGGCGCCGATCAGGGGGCTGACGGCGAGTGCCCCCAGTGCCATTCCAAGACCGCCGAGCGCTGTGGCAACCGTTGCCGTGCTTGCCGCCTCCTCGAGCCGGTCCTTGCGATGGATCAGCGCTGCCAGCATTCCGGACTCGGTGAACATCAACCCGATATTGACCAGTAGCGTCCCGGCCGCGAGGTCGCCGAAATCGGCGGGGGTGGCGAGCCGCGCGAGTACGACGAAGAAGCCCAGGGCGAGGAGTTGCGTCATGACAAAGCCGGCACTCGCCAGTCCGGCTCCGCGAACTACGGTGCTGGCCAGCTCACCTGGCTCTGAGCCTGGTTCGAGCGGTGGCTCTAGCTCCGAGGAGCTCATGCCGCGTCGGGCTGCGCTAGGTGACGGGCTTGGTTGCCGTTGCTGTTTTGTTCCCGCCGCGCGATCCCAAGCAGCGCGGGCCCAACGCCCAACATCAGCCATAGCTGCTTGCTGAACATCTCTGAGATGAAGAAGTCGGCGGCTAGCAGCCCGATCGTGGCGACGATCATGCTGCGCGCCAGGGCCTCGTGGCTAACCTTGTCGCCCTTGCGAAAGATCCCGGCCGCGCGCACCAGGCAGCCGAGCGAGAAGAGGATGATCGTGAGGAACAGGCCGAGGCCGATGAGGCCTAGCTCGGCCGCCGTTTGCAGGTAGGTGTTGTGGGTCTCCTTGTTGCCGAGCAGGATCTCGTCGCTGCGGAAGACCGTTCCGGGCTGGATCAGATAGTGGCGGGAGGAAACCTGGAAGTTGCCCGCGCCGACTCCATTGAGGGGATGCGCGCGGACCATGCGGCCGCCGATCTGCCAGAGAGTGGTGCGTCCCTCCGTCGTACGTGTCTCTCCCGCCGTGGCGGTAACGCGTTCTCGAACCTCGGCGGGTGCGAGGGACGTGATGTAGAACGCCGTGAACATGGCCATCACAGCACCTGCCACGGCAAGCTGAGGGCGCCATCTACCGCCAAAGACGATCGCCGCGATCAGCATGCAGGTGAGTGCCACGAGGCCGCCTCGAGACCCTGTGAGCATCGTCGCGAGGAAGCAGAAGCCTCCCGCCGAGGCCACGATCAGCTTCGCGCCGGGGTCCCTCACGTTCATCAGGAGGCCCACCGACAGCGCCATCCCGGCGACCAGCACCGCCGCGAGCTCGTTGGGGTCGAGGGTGGAGCTCCCCAGCCTGCCGGTTTCCGCGATCGGCACCGCGGAGGCGATGAAGAACATCCCGTAGAGGCCCGCCGCGGCCGAGCCGGCCAGAAACCCCGTCACAACCATGACCGCTTGGCGGTGCGTCCTGATCGCCGAGAAGACGATCAGGAACAGGATTGCGTTTAGAAGGTAGCGCCAAAGTGAGCTCGTCACCGCGGCGGTACTCTCGGCCCATAGCGAGCTCAATGCCACCCATCCGAGGAAAATGCCCAGCACGATCGACATTACGGGATGGACCGACAGGAAGTCGCTCTTCCCGTCCTCCCGGGTCAGGACAAACGCAAGCCACGAAATGGCGAGCAGAACGCCGCCCAGCTTGCTTACGCTCAGGGCCGACCCCAGTTCGAGCAGCTCAAGGAAGCTGAAGAAACCGAATACAGCAAGGCCGGCCGCGAGATCGACGAAGACGAGCAGGAGGAACGCGGCGGCTATCGCCGCCCCCAGCGCGAGCTTTGGCTCCACGCCGGCAAGAAACCCGACGAAGGCGGCGCATAATCCCAGCCCTCCAAGCCAGAGTCCCTTGGCTGGATCCATGCGGGCGATCATCTTTGCCTCTAGGCGCGACTACCACCGAAGAGGGAGCGCCCGGAGCCTTGGCCCGCCCCGTCGCTGTCGCGGTAGTACTGGTATTCGCTGCGGCGCGGTCTAGGGACGCCCACCACGGCAAAGCCGGTGGGCCTGATGTCATTCTCGGCCAGCAATTCACCGAGCTGAGAAAGCTTGTCGAGGCGCGTCTGGCCGAGCTTGACGACGATCAGCACGGAGTCGGCGAGCCGGGCCAGGTCGAGGGCATCCACCACCTCGTTCAGCGGCGGGCTGTCGATGACCACGTAGTCGGCTATCTGGCGCGCCTCTTCGACCATGCGCTGCGCGGATCGCAGCGAGAGAAGGTCGGTGAACCAGCCCCCTTCGTGGTCCGATAGAAGCAACTGCAGGTTGGTGCCGTATGGCTCCGTCTGGGTGAGGGCGTGGGTGAGGCCAACGTTCTCCAGCAGGACCCCGACCACCCCTCCGTACGGGGGTGTTACCTGGAGCGCTTGGCTCAGCACGGGTTTACGCAGGTCCGACTCGATCAAGACAACTCGTCTGCCGGCGAGGGCGATGGAAGCGGCGAGGTTGACGGCCGTCGTGCTCTTGCCCTCCGAGGCGCCCGAGCCCGTGACCAGGATTACCTGGCCGGCGGTTCCGGTCACCGTGGTTCGGAGCGTTCGATAGGCCTCGCTGCTGGCCGCCGAAAGCTGGCGTGGCACGAGTGGGGTTGAGGCTGTGCGGGTTTCTTTCGGAATGCGCCCGAGTATCGGCAGGCGGTAGAGGCGGCGAAGCTGGGCCTCGCGGCGCAGGCGAGGGTCGAGAACCTGCGCGGCGAAGGCGGCCACGGCGCCCAGAATGACTCCCGCGAAGATGCCGGCGGCGACGCTGAGCACCGGCCTGGGGGATGCCTGAGTAGTCGGCACCGCCGCCAGCGTCTGCACGTGCATGTCGGGCGTTGGGCTGGTGGCCAGCACCTCGAGATCCTGCACTCGGCTTGATTTTGGGCCGAGTGTGGTGCGCAGGATCGGAAGCTGGGCTTCGATCTGTTCGTGCAGCCTTTGGGTGCGAGTCTCCACCGCCTGGATTGCGAATGCGTCCGCGATTCGCTTTGCCGCCAGTGGAGACGTTTCGGTCGCCGTGACCGCAATGATGTAGCTCTGGGCCACCGGAACGACCGTGACCTTGCTGAGCAGGGCCGTGGCCGGCAGGGGGGAGTTCAGCGACTGTTTCACCGCCCTGGCGACGTTGAGGTTGGTGACGAGCTGCGAGGCGGTCTCCACATCGCGGGTCGGGTCCGAGGAGAGGGCGATCAATCCGAGGCTTGCCAGCACCGGGTCATCGGCGCTAACCGGCGAGACAAGCAGGGTCGCTTCGGCTTCATAGGTCTTGGTGGCCGTTGAGACGTAGAGGATCGCGATGCCGGTGGTGATCACCACCGTGAGGACGATGAGCCAGAATCGCTCCCGGAAGGTCTCGACATAGCGTTTGAGGCCCTCCTGCTCCTCGGGGGGGCGCAGCCATTCTGTGGATGACGCGTGCGTGGGATCGATCACAACCAGTTCCGTTCGGGGCACAGGACAGTCATCCTGCGCGGAGCAGAGTCTGACAGCCGGGCACGTCGCGACCGTCCGCTAGCGTGGCGCGAAATGTCAAGCCCGCGCACGCGGATCGGGGCCCTGCTGGTGGCTGCGGTTTCCGCACTGTTCATCTGGTGGGGTTGGAAGCAGGGCGCGTACTTCGGCGGCGTCTTCTATCCAGGTGCGCTGCTGGTCTTCCTGCTGCTGGCGCTGATGGCGCTGATGGCTCCGTTTGACGCTCGCCTCAAAGGGCCGGCCCTGCTTGCGATGTGGGCGTTGCTCGGGCTTGCGGCATGGACCCTGCTCTCGACGATCTGGTCGCCAGTGCCCGCCGCCGCAATCAAGGACGCACAGCACGCGTTCCTCTATCTGGCGTTGTTCGCGCTGGGCCTCTGGACGACGAACCTGCTCGGCGTGCGGATGCTCGCCGCGCTTACGCCCCTGGCGATCGCAGGTGCGGTCATCGGCGTCGCCACGGTCGTCGTGCTCGCCTCGGGGGTCGACGTCGATTGGTACTTCCACGACGACGCGACGCTGCGTTTCCCGATCGGCTACCGAAACGCCAACGCCGCCTTTTTCATGATCTGCCTCTGGCCGCTGCTCGCCCTGGTCTCCGAGAGCGATTGGCGTTGGGAGCTGCGCGCCCTGCTGGTCGGCGCTGGGACCGTGCTCGTCGAGCTGACGTTCCTTTCCCAGAGCCGTGGATCGGTTCCGGCGATTGCCCTGGCCAGCCTGGTGTTCCTTGCGGTCTCGCGCAATCGTTTGCGCGCGGCCGTTGCCCTGGTCCTCGTCGTCGGGCCGGCCCTTCCAGCCATACCCGTCCTGCTCGACGTGTACCAGCACGGAAACACCGATCCCGGCCTGATTCCGCTGATGCGCGACGCGGCGGGATCGATCGCCATCACCACGGCGCTCTCGCTGGTGATCGCGGCGGTGGCGCTGGGTGGGATTGTGCCTCGGCTCGACCTCAATGAGCGAACCAGCTCGCGAATCGGCGGTGCTCTCGCCATTCTTGCCGCCCTCGGCGTCCTGCTCGGCGGTTCGCTGTTCGTCGCCCGTCATGGCGGGCCGGTGGATTTCGTCGACCAGCGGCTCGATGAGTTCACTCGGATCGGCTACCCCGACCTCTCGTCCCAGGGGATTCGCTACGGCACCAATGTTGGATCGAACCGTCACGATTTCTGGCGAGTGGCGACCCAGGAGGGTCTGGACCATCCCCTGCTTGGCGGCGGCGGCGGCTCGTTCGAGATGGCTTATCTGGAGCGCCGACGCAGCGACGAGACACCCGAAGACCCCCACAGCGTCGAGGCACTGATGTTCTCCGAGCTGGGACTGCCCGGCCTACTTCTGTTCGGGGCCTTCGTCGTTGGTGCCGTGGGTGCTGGCTTGCGCTCGCGGCGCCTGGGGCCCGGGGCGGCGGCTCTGGCCGCGGGGTCCCTCGCTGCAGGCGCTCAGTGGCTGGCCCAGGCTTCGTTCGACTGGTTCTGGAACTACCCCGGGGTTACCGCGCCCGTGTTCTACATGCTGGGTGCCGCCGCCGCCCCCGCGTTGCTTGATCTGCGCACCAGGCGCGGGCCCCGGCTGCGAGTCTTCGGTGCGGCGGGTCTCCTGGTCTTGGCCCTGGTTGCTGTGCCCCTGTACTTGGCGGGTCGCTACGAACAGCGGGCCGCCGAGAAGTCGAGCAGCGATCCGCGCGGCGCGATCGTCGATCTCGACGAGGCCGCCGACCTCAACCCATTTGAGGCCGAACCGCTGCTCGTCAAAGGCGCGATCGAGTCGCGGCTCGGTGAAAGCGAGCTGGCGCTGGCTGCGTTCCGTGAGGCGGCCGACCGTGAGCCCCGCAACTACGCCGCCCCGTACCTCATCGCCCGTGAGCTGGCCGACTCGGACCCCGAGGAGGCGCGGGATGCGATCGCCACCGCCCGTGAGCTCAACCCGAAGGACCCCAGCGTCGAGGTCTTGTGGCGACAGCTGAGCGGCGAGCCCGAGCCCGAGGGTTAGCGCGGGCGGAAGGTGCGCAGGGCCCGGGCGGAGGCGTTGCGCATCGCGTCTGAGGTGCCGCTCTCGACGCTTTCGATGACCAGGTAGCGATAGGGGCCGGCGAGCACCCCGAGCGCCGTCTGGGCGCCGTCCTGGCCGCGATCGCGCAACGTGAATGCGGGGTCGCCTCCAACCGACAGACGTTTGGGGTTGCCGACGGCTCCCCCGGGGGAGCGGGAGCTGAGGAACTTGGAGGTTTTGCGGACCATGGTTTTCGGGCCCATCTGCGGGTCGCGTTCGAAGAAGATCCAGATCGAGACCGGCGCGGCGCCCCGCGGCGCCAGCAGATAGCCGACATCGGACTCGCGTTTGCTCCAGCCGTTCGGCACGATCAGCGAGAAGCGTTTCGTCTCGACGACCTTCTCTCCGTCTTTGGGCTGCGGTGTGGCTGCTTCCTCGCCTTTCGGCTCGGCGTTCGATTTCGCATCTCCGGGCACGGCCACGCCGCCGGTTGGAGCGGTTGGGGATTTGGATCCGGTGGAGCCCGCCCCTTTCGAGCCCGGTTCGGTTGCCGGTTTCGACGTGGGTGCTTTCTCGGGTTGTGTAGGGGTCGGGCTCTGCGGGGTCGATTGCGACGGCGCTGTGCCCCCGTCTTCGAGCAGCAGGGGGGTCGAGGATTCTTCGTCGCCCCCGTAGATTCGGGTTGCGGCGAACGCCAGCAGGGCGATTCCGGCGATGGCGAGGAGCACCCGTTTCCGCACCTGGCTTCTGTCGGGGGCCGGCCTGCTTGGCCGTCGCGGCCCGCGTTGTCGTGGCCTTGCGGCCCCATTCGATGGCCGGGAAGGGGGTCGAGGGCGTTCGGCGAGTGGGGGAGGAGGGGAGGAGGAGTTGGCGGGGGGGAGCGTCGGTGCGATAGCCGGCACAGGCACCGGGATGGGCGCCGGCGAGGGGCTCCACGCTTGCGCAGGGCCTCGATCGAATTCGATCTCCCGCTCAAATTCGATCGTTGCCGTGGCGTACTCGTGGACCCCTCCGCATCCACGACAAATCAGGGAGAGGCGGCCACTTCCCAGGCCGGCGGGGTGCTGTACGTCGAAGCCGGCCCCACAAGCCTCGTGCTCCAACAGGAACCGGCTGAGCCCCGCCATTCCCGTCGGCTGTTGCCGTGCCATCTCCATCTGCCCCAACCGTAGAGCACGTACGCGTCGTTACAGCCGACACGGCGTGCACAATGCTCTCAATGGAGGCTCGCCCAGAGAGCCGGGTTCCGGCGGAAGCCCCGCGTACCCCCGTTCTGTCCTCGGGCCTTGCCGGCTCGACGGCTGAGGGGGTCGAGCGAGTCCTTGCCTGCACCGAGACGGCGATCGCCGCGATCAAGGACCGAACCGAGCAGCAGGTGCGCCAGATTGCCACCGACCTCGAGTTGCGTGCGATGGAAGAAGCGGTCGAGCGACGCGCGCGGCTGGAGCAGGTGCGCCACGAGCTGGCGGACCGAGCCGGGGCGCTCCTACTCGCCTATGAAGGGATCAACCAGCGGCTCGGGGAGATCGACGCTGCGCTGGCGGGATGGACGGACCAGACCGGCCGCACCCAGTTCGGGCCGGGCCCGACTCCTGCGGTGCCGGGCAGGGTGACGCTTCGGGAGCGGCAGCGGATCAGCGTTCCCTACGACGAGGCGCTTGCGTCCACTCATACCGAGATCGTCCAACCCTTGCCCCCGCCGGTGGTTCTCCACCCACAGCGTTCGGGTCGCCGCCGGTGGCTTCCGTGGCAGCGTGAGGCCGCGTAGAATCGCCCAGGCAGGATTGGCCGCAATCCGCGGCGAACAGGATTGGCCGTGGAAGCCGCCCAGCACCGAATGATGAACGACCAACCCATACCTCCTGCTCCTGGTGGCCAGCCCCCTCCACAGTTCCCCTCGCCTGGGGCCCCGAATGCGAGCGCGACGGAGCGAGTGCAACTGATCATCGAAGCGGCCGAGCAGGCTGCGGCGGGGATCATCGACGATGCTGAGGCGCAGGCAAAGGCCTACCTCGAGGAATCGCGACAGCGCGCCGACCGGGTTGCGGAACAGCGTGCGCGCGAGATGTGGGGCGTGACCGACGACCTGATTGCACGCGCCGAAACGATCCGGCAGCAGTCGGACGAGCTCCTACGTGCTTTGGACGGGGCGAGACGCGCGATGGACGAAGCGCTGCGGGCTGGCCCCGCGGGATTGGCGCCGCCCGCCGCGCCTCCGCCGCCGCAGATGCCTCCAGCAGCTCAGCCCACCCCAATACAGCAGGTGCCGCCACCTCCGCCGCCAGCGCCTCCTGTCGGGGTCCAGCCGCCGCCGGCCCCTCCGTACGCACCGCAACCGTACGAGGCACCGTCACCGGTGCAGCTTCACGAGCCCCCTCCTGCGCCCGGCCAATGGCAGCCGCAGGCGCCTGTGCAGCCACCGCCCGCTCCCGCCCCGATCCAGCCTCCGCCGGCCCCTTTGGCGCCGCCGGTCAGAGACGCCGGCCAGCCTTCCGAAGGAGCGCGCGTGCTCGCTACGCAGATGGCGGTAGCGGGCAGCAGCCGAGTGGAGATCGAGGGTCGGCTACAGCACGAGTTCGGGATCCGCGAAGCGAAACAAATCCTTGACGCGATCCTTGGCCCGGAGCGCTGAGGTAGGTGCATGAGGGTCCGCCGCACTGGCCGGATCCCGAGTACGACGAACCTGACGATGTGGGATGGGCGCATGACCGGATCGGCTTTCTGATCGGCATCCCGCTTGGCCTGATCATCGGCTTGGCTGTGGCGTTCTTTCTGATCATTGGCAGCGGACGGGACACCCCCACGATCTCCACCACGCCGCCACCGCCAATGGCGACGGAAGCTACGCCCTCGCCTCGGCCGAGTGGCCAGCGGTAAGTCGCTCCCCCACCAGCTTGGCGAAGACGATGTAGCGCTGGGCGGCGCTGTAGAGCGGATGGCAGGCGCTTAGGACAAGGCGCTCGTAGCCGACGCCCCGCACCACGTCGACATCGCTGGGGTCGACGATCTTCGTCTTCTGCACGCGGTACACAAGGGTTGCATAGGGCATCTCGAGGACGATTCTGTCGCCTTGCTCCATGGAGTCGATCGAGTTGAAGGGCGCCAGGTAGGTCGTGCGGTGGCCGGCGATCCCGACCGTTCCACCCTGCCCCGGGAAGGGCGTTTCCGGGTAGTGCCCGGGCCCCTTCTCCAGGCTGGCGGTGTCGGTGCCCTGCACCACCACCGCGCTCAGGCCGTCCATGTCCGGGGCGAGGATCCGGCCGATCGCCTCTCCGGTGTCAGCGTGCCTGGCAAAGCGCCGCGCAAGCTCCGCGATCTGGCGCTTGCGCCCTTTCACCCGCGCGATTGCTCGCCGATCCGCTGCGGTGGGGTATTCCTCTTCGACTTCGCTCAGCTGATCGGCTGCCTGTCCCTGCTTGATCGAGGCGTAGATCGAAGACAGCGGCTCCTGGTAGACGAGGGTTATGCCGACGTCGGCGAACAGCACCAGGCCGGCGGTGACCAGGGCAACAGAGAAGATATGGCGCAGGTGATTCACCGGCTAGAGGCTAGATGGTCGATTCCATCTAGCCGCGAAGCAACTGGCGATGGAGCGACTGGATTTCGGCACCCGGTGCGCTCCCCAGCTCGCTGGCGAGCAGCTTGCGGAGCTCGTCGTAGGTGCGCAGCGCCTCGGCGGAGTTGCCGGAGGCGATCAAGGCCCGCATCAGGCTCACATATCCAGATTCGCGGAACGGCGCGGCGCGAATCAGGCTCCGTGGGGGGGGGGGGGGG
>JBBDYO010000047.1:63426-84769 GCA_040901495.1 Solirubrobacterales bacterium | reverse complement strand
GCGCTCGCCACCGGCGAGCTCTGACCCGCCCAGCCCAATTCCCGCGCGGGTGATGACCTCGAGGGCGCGCAGCTCGAGCTCGTTGAGGTCTCGGCGCACCTCGTCCACCCATGGCGCGTCGAAGCCGGCGAGGAACGGGCGGCCGGCGATGTTGAGGGTGATGTGGGCCTGCGTCCAGGCATCTCGCCAGCCACCGGTGGCGAGCGCCGCGTCGGCGACCTGGATCGCGCGCTGCGCTGCCTCGAGGTCGATCCAGGTGTCGCTGGGAAGGCGAAGTTCGATCGTATGACGCCCGGCGAGGACATCGACGCCAAGCGCCGCACGGAGGGATGAGAGCAGTTTGCGCAGCGACTGCCCCGGGTCGGAGGTTCGATCTTCTGCCCAGATTGCCTGGATCATCTCCTCACGACTGAAACCTCTGCCGCGATTGATGACGAGATAGGCCAGCAGGGCGCGACCTTTCACACCATGCAGCGCGGGGGTGACGTGGTGACCCTCGTAGTCCACGCGGAACCGCCCGCAGAGCTGGATTCGGGTCTGTTCCGTATCCGCGGGACGTCCAGGCGCTGCGGGGCCCTTGTCACGGTAGGGCAACGATGCAGCTACGCTTTTGTCACGATGGGGCAACACGCTGGGTGCAACATCGTCAACAATGTCCCGCAACTTAAGCTTCGGTGCCGAGGGCAATCTTGCCTCCGGCGCTCAAGTCCTAGAGCTCCAGCTCCGATGTGAGTGTGGAGCCATGATTAGCGCGCCCAGTGAGCAGAATCTGATCGAGCTGGCGCGGCTACATTTTGGGGAGTTCCATCCAGAACTCGGAGCAAATGTCCCCGGAGACCTAATCTTGGCTATGGCCGAACAGAAAGGAGAAAACTTCAGTGAGCGGAACCGTTGATATCAAGCCGACGCTGTTTGCGGCATTGGCGATCGCGACCCTTGCTGTCGTCTTCGTTCTTCCCGTGCAGGCCCTGGCGGCGAGCGACTGCGCCAGTGCTGGGTCGGACCCCACAGCAGCTCAATACTGCTCAGAACCACCCCCTGAAGAACCACCGCCCGAAGAACCACCGCCCGAAAGGGAAGTGGAAGTCATCAATGAATCTTCACCGCCGCCCGAAAAGGAAGTGATCTACGAAAACTCCGGCGGAGTCGCTGGCGTTTCCGATGAAAGCAGCGGCTCGCTCCCGTTCACGGGTGTCGACCTGCTGGCCCTGGCCGCGGTGGCCTGCGCGTTCATCTGCATCGGCCTGGCGCTGCAGCGCATGTCGAGCACGAAATCGGGTTCGCGCTAGTCCGATGGCCGCCGAGGCGACCGTAACCGAGCGCGTGGCATCCCCACGCGTGTCGCCGCTCCGTGCGCAGGAGATCCTCGGCGTGCTCGCCTTTGGCATCGCGCCCGCGGTGACGGCCGGGATCATGGCCATCGGCCACCTGGGCGGTCCGGGCTCTGGCCTATTGGTGTTCGCGAGCGTGCTGCTCGCGAACTGGGTGCTGACCCACAACCGCTACCCGCTCCACTTGATGCCGTTCGCGGCCGCCTTCGTGCGGGCACTCGTGCCCATTTTGGGTGCGGGCCTCACCCTCGCCGTTCTTGCGGCGGCGGATCGGCCCGGCTCGGTCAGCTCGATGGTCACTCCGGTGATCGGGGCCTGGATCGTCACGGCGTTTGTGGCCTGGAGCAAGCTGCGCTTCGACGCTGCCCGCCCGGTGAGGATCGCGATCATCGGCTCGCCGACCCTCGCGGTTGGGCTTGCTGAGGAGCTCAGCAATTCCAAGATTCGCAACTACACGGTCGTGGGCTGGGTTGCCGACGATCGGCCGACGACGGATCCGGGCAAGGGCGCCCCGCGGCGACTCGGCTCGTTCACACAGATCCGCGAGGTCGTGCAGCGCCACTCCGTTGATCTGATCGCGCACTCCAACAGGCCGTCCCCCAACAAGCTGTCCGCGATAGACGAGGACGCCTTCCCACCGCGGCTCGAGATCTTCGAGCGCATTGCGGCCGACTGCCTCGATCTGCCGGTGCGGCTGATCGAGGTGGGGCAGCTCTACGAAGACCTCCTTGGCCACGTTCCCCTGGGACAGGCGAACTCGGCCTGGTTCCAGTACCTGCTTCACCCTCGCTTCCGGGCTGGGTCGCCGCTTTCCAAGCGCGCCTTCGACATCGTGGTCGGCTCCGTGATGCTGGTCCTCCTCTCACCGGTGTTGCTGGCATTCGCGATCGCGGTCAAGCTCTCCGACGGCGGGCCGGTCTTCTACCGCCAGCGCCGCGTGGGAGAGGGCGGCCGCGAGTTCGAGCTGGTCAAGCTTCGCTCGATGCGCGTCGATTCGGAGGACGTCGGCCCGCGCTGGTCAGAGGAAGACGACGAGCGCGTCACACAGGTCGGCAAGGTGATGAGGCGACTGCACATCGATGAGATGCCGCAGCTCTGGCACATCGTCCGAGGCGACATGACGCTGGTCGGGCCACGCCCAGAGCAGCGCGAGCTGATCGCCAACCTGGAGCACCAGCTCCCTTGGTATGACCGCCGCCATCTGGTCAAGCCTGGCCTCGCCGGCTGGGCCCAGGCGCGCTGCGGTTATGGAGGCTCCGAGGAGGGCACCGGCTGGAAGCTCTGCCACGACTTCTTCTACCTCAAGCACCGCTCGGTCTACTTCGACGCGCTGGTTCTAATCGAGAACGTTCGCATCTCGCTGCGAAGCGGCGTCCAGTTCGGCGCCCGCTCCCCGCAGAAAGAGTTCATCACGACCGAGCCGGCGAGCTAGCCGGTTGCGGTAGCGCTGCGTCCGGCGTTTTCGCCGGGGGTGAGATTTCTCGGGTCAGGCCTTAGATCGGTGTGCGCTTCAGCCGACACGCCAAAACCCGCATCACGCTTCACTCCCTGAGCGAGCACAACGTCGCCGAGATTGTCGCGACCGGGGACGACTCCGCCGTGGACCCACGCGGGCGGCAGATCTTTACCGGCAGGGCTGGCGATGGGCGGGTGGCGCACGTGACGACAGCGCTCGACGATCCCGAGTTCGTGATCGCCGTTGCCTGCGAGGTCGAGCGATGAAGGCGAGCTACGACAGCCAAGCGGACACGATCCAAATCGTGCTGCAGCCGATCGACCGGCTCGAGCGCGACGACACCGAGGTCTCCGGCGCCATCGTCGGCATTCGCGATGGCGTGCCGGTGATGATCGACGTGATCGGCACCCCGACCGGGATGGACCGTCGCCTGCGTGTCGTCGCCGAGCGCCACGACCTCGACTCCGAAGCCCTGAGCGCCTCCGCGCACGCCTGCCTGGCCGCCCCGGACCGGGTGCTCACCCTGGTCGTGGGCCTGCGCACCTCACTCGAGTAGGCCTCGGGCTCCCCGCCGGGCGGCCATGCAGCGATATCCTGCGGCTCTACGTGGCGTGGAGCTTCACGCCCGTGCGTTTCCGTCCCCAACGATGAGCAGGAGCAATGGCCGTAGATACCGCCGCCTACAGCGAGCAGACCGACCTTCAGCGCGACATCACCGAGATGGTGCGCCAGTTCGCCGACGAGAAGATCATCCCCAACGCCGAGCACTTCGACCACGAGGACTCCTTCCCGGAACAGATCGTCGAGGAAATGAAAGAGCTCGGCCTGTTCGGGGTGACGATTCCCGAGGAGTACGGCGGCATGGGCCTCGACCTGACGACCTACGCGATGATCGTCGAAGAGCTTTCGCGCGGCTGGATCTCGATCTCCGGCGTCGTCAACACCCACTTCATCGGCTCCTACCTGCTGATGAAGTTCGGCACCGACGAGCAGAAGGACTACTTCTTGCCGAAGATGGCGACCGGTGAGATCCGCGCCGCCTTCTCGCTCTCGGAGCCCGAGGTCGGCTCCGACGTGCAGGGCATCAAGGCGACGGCCAAGAAGGCCGAGGACGGCAAGTGGGAGCTGAACGGCCAGAAGATGTGGGTGACCAATGGCCTTGGCTCGAGCGTCGTCTTTGTGCTGATGAAGACCGACCCGAAGGCCGAGCCGGCCTACAAGGGAATGACCTGCTTCATTACTGAGAAGGAGCCGTGGGCCGAGAAGAACTCAGGCGACTTCGAGGGCCTGATCGTGCCGCCCAAGATCAAGAAGATGGGCTACAAGGGCGTCGAGTCGACCGAGCTCGTTTACGACGGCTACCGCTGTCCGCCCGAGCGGGTCCTGGGCGGTGAGGAGGCCGGCGTCGGCCAGGGCTTCATACAGATGATGGACGCGCTCGAGGTCGGCCGCGTCAACGTCGCCGCCCGCGGCGTCGGCATCGCCCAGCGGGCGCTGGAGCTGGCGCTCCGCTACAGCCAGGAACGCAAGACTTTCGGCAAGCCGATCGCCCAGCACCAGGCAATCCAGTTCAAGCTCGCCGACATGGCGACCAAGATCGAGGCGGCTCGCCTCGTCACCCGCAAAGCGGCGCTGATGAAGGACGCCGGCATCCGCTCCGACCTCGAGGCCGGGATGGCGAAGCTGCTCGCCTCGGAGACCGGCAAGGAGTGCGTAGAGGAGTGCTTCCGCATCCACGGCGGCTACGGCTACTCGAAGGAGTATGAGATCGAGCGCCTCTACCGCGATGCGCCGCTGCTGTTGATCGGCGAGGGCACCTCGGAGATCCAGCGCATGGTGATCGGCAAGAAGCTCCTGCAGCGCCACAAGATCTAGCCGATGGCTTCGACCCCGGACCTGATCAAAACGGCAGTCGAGAGGTTCCTTGCCGAAGTCCCGGCGCTGCAGAAACTGAAGCTCATTATTGGGTTGGAGCTGAAAGGCAGGGGGGACATCCAGCTCTACCGGGTCGAGGTGCCGGGGCCGAAGATCAGCAAGGACCTGGCTCAGGACGAGCGCGTCCTGCTGCTGATCGACCGGGCCCAGTTCAACGAGCTCGCGGAGAAAGGCACGCTGAAGAGCTATCGCAAGGCCTATGAGACCGGCCACATCAAGGTGACCGGTGACTCGAACGTCAAAAAGCTGATCGCCCAGGTCGTGGAACGCCAAGAGCAGCGTTCCCGACTGCGTAAAGTTCATTAGGGCCTCCCGCTTCGCCTCGTGCGGCCGGCCGGCCACGGAATCCTCCGCGCGGATAGCATCCCGCGCCGTCCAAACCCCCAGAGGAGACCCCTGAACCGATGAGCGACCAGAAGTACGAGCTGACCACCGACCAGGCCGAGCGCGAGGCGTCCGGAGCGCACAGCTACGGCCGCTACCTCGAGGAGTTCGAGGTCGGCGCCGTCTACAAGCACTGGCCGGCGAAGACCGTGACCGAGTCAGACGACCACCTCTTCTGCCTGATCACGATGAACCACCACCCGCTGCACCTCAACGACGTCTACGCCAAGGGCTCCCAGCAGGGCCGCAACGTCGTCGTCGGCCCGCTGGTCTACTCGCTGGCGCTGGGGATGTCGGTCTCCGACGTCTCCGGCAAGGCGATCGCCAACCTGGCGACCGAAGAGCTCAGCCACCCCAACCCTGTCTTCCACGGCGACACGCTCTTCTGTGAGACCGAGGTGCTCGACGTCAAGGAGTCGAAGTCAAAGCCCGACCGCGGCATCGTCAAGGTCCATACCCGCGTTCTCAACCAGGACGGCGTCCTCGTAGCCGAGTTCAAGCGCCTGGTGCTGGTCCCGCGCAAAAACCCCGGCGAGTAGCCGAATTCCCGCTTCTGCGGGAGTTCCATTTCAGAATTGCTGCACGGCGCGCGCCACAGGCGCGTGGCGACATCTCACCCTGGGCGGATGCCACCGTTCCCCCCTGAACTGCATCAACTTCTCAGCCTGCCGGATAGAGAAGTTGATGCAGTTTGCCGAGGGGGCGATTGCTGGTGAGGGATCGCGGCACAACGAGGATGATGCGGGAGCTGGCAGAGCAGCAGCACGGCGTCGTAGCCGAGTGGCAGCTGCTTGAGCGGGGAGTGGGGACGATGGCGCTGCAGCGCAGGCGTGAAGGCGAGATGCTCGTACCTCTCTACCGTGGGGTATTCGCGCTGGGACATCGCAAGGTCAGTCGAGAGGGACGATGGATGGCGGCTGTGCTCGCTAGTGGGCCAGGTGCCGTGCTCTCTCACGGCAGTGCAGCTGAGCTCTGGGCACTGCGGAGGTCGCGTGGCCCCGTCGAGGTGATCAGGACCTCTGGTGGGACTCAGCGAATTCGCCCGGGAATTCGCCTGCACCAGACTCGCTGCTTGCCCGCGGAGGACGTCGTTTTGGAGGCGAATATCCCTGTGACCTCGATCGAGCGAACGTTGCTGGATATCGCGGCGAGTTTGGACGACATACAGCTACGGCGCGCCCTGGTGGCCGCGGATAGAAGCGGCCGTCTGCGGTGGCCGGAACTGCGACGTGTGCTTGCACACAGGCGTGGCCGAAAGGGCGCTGGCAGGCTAGTTCGCATCGCCTCCGAAGTGAGCCCGGACGCAGCCGAAGTCCGCTCTCCTTTAGAGGTCGATTTTCTAGCGCTGTGCCGGGAGGAAGGCCTTCCACCACCTGTCGTCAACGTCTTGGTCGCGGGGCACTTGGTCGATTTCTTTTGGCCGCGCGAGCGAGTAGTCGTCGAAACGGATAGCTATCGCTATCACGCCGACCGCCTGGCCTTTGAGCGTGACCACCAGGTCGATGTCGATCTGATTGCGGTGGGCTATGCAGTTCACCGAACCACCTACCGCATGCTGCATCGCGATCCCAGTCCATTTTTCGCCAACGTTCGCCGCGCCCTACAAGAGCGAACTGCATCAACTTCTCAGCCTGCCGGATAGAGAAGTTGATGCAGTTTGGAGGGGGAGGGCGGGAGACCCTTGGGCTGTGGCTAGTGGGCCTCGTCGGAGGCGTGGGCCGGGGGTCGTGACTCCTCGGCCAGCGAGGTGATCTCCAGCTGCCCGTGGGCGGCTGCCTCGAGGACCTCGGTGGCCTCCTCGGCCGAGCGGGCATAGAACTCGACGAGCATGTGGACGACGATCCGCTCGCCGTCGTGCTTGTGGAAGCGGACGTGGGCGAAGAACTCGCGGACCCCCGCCTCGCCGAAGGCGCCGTAGGCGAGGAGCTCGGCCGCTTCTGGGCCCGCGCAGGTCTCCACGCGCTCCTGGTCCACGGTGACGGTGCAGGAAGCGACCCATGGCGTCCCGGCGACCATTCGTTCCCAGCGGCTCTCGACCGGGACGACGTGATCGTCTTCGAGTGTGAGGTGGGGTTGTTCGTGCATGCAGTCGAGGCAGTGCACGATCGACTCCAGGACTTCCTCGGCCCCCTCCGATGGAATTCCGGTTTCCGGATCGATCCGACGGATGGCGTCGTAGTGGATCTGGATCTCGAGGTTCTGCGACCAGCACCGATAGCAGCGCAGCCAGGCCGAGCGGTCCCCGTTGAGCTCACTCATGGTTCTATTCTCGCGCGGTTGGGCCGTTGGCGCCAGTCGGCGACTTCGAGGCCCACCCTGGGACGCATCTCAGGCGGTGCTTCAGGCAGCGGTGTGAGTGGCGGCCCGGCGCCCGACCAGATCGACGATCTCGGTCATGATGCGGTTGATGTCGAAGTCCTTGGGCGTGTAGACCCCGTCGACTCCCGCCTTGCGAAGCCGCTCCGCGTCGGCGGCCGGGATGATTCCGCCGACAACGACCGGAACGTCGGCTCCCTCGTCGCGCAACCCGCGCACGACCTCCGGGACCAGCTCGAGATGGGAGCCGGAGAGGATCGAGAGGCCGACGACGTCGACGTCCTCCTGCAGCGCCGACTCGACGATCTCCTCCGGAGTCAGGCGGATGCCCTGGTAGATGACCTCCATGCCGGCATCGCGTGCGCGTAGGGCGATCTGCTCGGAGCCGTTCGAATGTCCGTCGAGGCCGGGCTTGCCGACCAGGATCTTGAGCCGGTGGCCGAGGCGCTCGGAGACCTCGTCGACGTTGCGGCGGACTTTCGAAAGCTCGTCGCGGTCGCCGGGGGGCGCCGCCCCGCTGACCCCGGTCGGACCGCGGTAGGCGCCGAAGGCATCGCGCAGGACCCCGGCCCACTCGCCGGTGGTGGCGCCGGCCTTGGCCACGGCGATCGTCGCCGGCATCACGTTCTCGCCGTCATCGGCAGCCACCCGCGCCAGCTCATCGAGCGCCGCCCGCACAGCGCCCTCGTCGCGCTCGCCCTTCCAGCTCTCCAGCGCCTCGACCCGTTCGCGCTCGACCTCGGGGTCAGGGGTGAGGATGCCACCGTCGGCGCCCGCGGTGAGCGGTGAGTCCTCCGTCTCCGTGAAGCTGTTCTGCCCGATGACCTTCTGCTCTCCGCTCTCGATTCGCCCCACCCGCTCCCGATGGGACTCGACCAGTCGCGCCTTCATGTAGGGGACTGCGGCGACGGCGCCGCCGTGCTCCTCGACCACCGCCATCTCGGCGCGGGCGCCCTCGATCAGCTCCTCGACCAGGCCGTCCATCACCTTCGAGCCCTCGAAGATGTCGGGGTACTCGAGCAGGTCGGTCTCGTTGGCGAGGACCTGCTGGATGCGCAGGCTCCACTGCTGGTCCCAGGGCCGGGGCAGTCCCATCGCCTCGTTCCAGGCCGGGAGCTGGACCGCGCGGGCGCGGGCGTCGCGGCTGAGGGTGACGGCTAGGGCCTCGAGCACGATCCGCTGGATGTTGTTCTCCGGCTGCGCCTCGGTCAGCCCCAGGCTGTTGACCTGCACGCCGTAGCGGAAGCGCAGCATCTTCTCGTCGGTGACGCCGTAGCGCTCGCGGCCGATCTCGTTCCAGATCCGGCCCATGGCGCGCAGCTTGGCGATCTCCTCGATCAGCCGGATGCCCGCGTTGACGAAGAAGGAGATGCGGCCGAACACCTTGGGGAAGTCCTCGTCCGCGACCTGGCCGCGTGATTTGACCTCGTCGAGGACCGCGATGCCGGTGGAGAGCGCGTAGGCGATCTCCTGCGTCGGTGTCGCCCCGGCCTCCTGCAGGTGGTAGCTGCAGATGTTGGTCGGGTTCCAGCTCGGCACCTCGTTGACGCTGAAGGCGACCATGTCGGCGATCAGCCGCATCGAGGGCTCGGGCGGGAAGGCGTAGGTGCCGCGCGAGAGGTACTCCTTGATGATGTCGTTCTGCGTGGTGCCTGTCAGTTTGGAGCGCTCGACCCCGTTCTCCTCTGCGACGGTGACGTAGAGGCCGAGCAGCCAGGCGGCCGTCGCGTTGATCGTCATCGAGGTGTTCATCTCATCCAGCGGGATGCCGTCGAACAGCTGGTGCATGTCGCCCTTGTGGGCGATCGAGACCCCGACCTTGCCGACCTCGCCGCGGGCGAGGACGTGGTCTGGGTCATAGCCGGTCTGCGTGGGAAGGTCGAAGGCGACCGAGAGCCCGGTTTGCCCCTTGGCGAGGTTGCCTCGGTAGAGCTCGTTGGAGCGGCGGGCGTCGGAGTGGCCCGCGTAGGTGCGCATCACCCAAGGGCGATCGCGCTCCGGGAGGCGGTGCTCGGGCATATGACAAATGATATTTGGGAGCGGGCGAAAAACTGTGTTCCTCGGCACTGAGGGGGAAAAACTGCGTTCATTTCCCTCTGCGCGCGTCTTTCCGCACCGGCTGTGTTTACGCTGCGGAGCGACTCGATGAGGCCACGTCCCAAGAAGACTGCGATTTTCGCCGCGCTTGCGGCTGTACTTGTGCTGGCCGCGAGCGCCGTCGCGCTGCCGCCAATCGGCATCTACCGCAACGACATGGAGACCACGGTCCAGCGTGAACAGGTGACGAAGCTGTTCGGCGAACGCTGCGGCCGCGGCGGGTCGGACCACGCGTTCCGGGTCACGGTCGGCAAGAGCACGCCGGAATGCGCGTACCGGACCTCGGTGGTCGGGCGAGACCTGGAGATCTCCGCAACGGCGCGGCTTCTGAGCAGCACGCCGAAACCGCTTCAGAACAAAGCCTTCCTGGCGGTGAACCTGCGCGCCGGCGAAGCAGGGGCCCACTACCAGCTCGCCGTCTACCCGCTCCAGGGCAAGGCGCAGCTTCGCAAGACCACGAGCGACGGGCAGGTCAAATACCTGCACATCGAGAAGGACGTGGCGGCGGTGAAGGGGCTCAACAAAGGGAACGAGTTACGACTGCGTGCCTTCAACGTCATCGGCGGGGTGGAAAAAGGCAGCTGCCGCGTCATCGCTTTCGTCGGCCCCCAGCGGGTCGCTGAGGTGATCGACAGCGCCGGGGGCGAGCTGGAGAGCCGCGCGTCGGGCTTCTCGGCGGGCGCCCCGCGGGGTGCCAAGGGGGTTGTGGCGAGCTTCGACGATGTCGTGGTTCGGGTACCCAATCCCACCGGGTAGGCGCGTCGCGCCACAATGCGCCTGATGTCCACGACGACAATCGAGCGACCGCGGCAGGGGGGACCCGGGGCCGGGCTGGGCGGCGAGTGGCGCGTGATCGTCCGCGACGACAACCACAACACCTTCGAGCATGTCGCCCAGACGCTGGCGCGGGTTCTCCCCGGCGTCACGGTCGACCGGGGGCACCAGATCGCCGATCGCATCCACAACAGCGGCCAGGCGATCGTCTGGTCGGGGGCCCGAGAGCCCGCCGAGCACTATTGGGAGCAGCTCAACTCCGCCGGCCTGACGATGGTGCCGCTCGAGCGCGCGTAGGCGCGCCGGAGGGCGGTTTACTCGGCGGCGAGCAGTGTGTGCCAGGCGGGGAGGATCGGCAGGTCGTGGAAGTCGATGATGCTGGCGCGCGCTGCCTCGATCTCCTCCGAGTACCAGTAGCGTTCGAAGTCCGCGCGGCTCTCCCAGACCGACGACTGGCGGAATGCCAGCGGGTCGTCGATCGAGCGGATCAGCGACCAGCTCTTGGCGCCAAAGGCGGGCATCCGCGCCGCCGCCGGTTCCCAGGCGTCGAGCCAGCGGTCGGCCCGGAAGGGGGCGATGTGCCAGTCGAGTGTGCAGACCTCAGCCATGTTTACGCTCCCACCTCGGCCCGGATCGCTCCAGGGCCGTCCTCGTTCTTGCCCTCATCCTCTGACTCGGCCCCAACCAGGATCGAGATCTTGCCGAGGTGCTTGTTTTCATGCAGCAGCTGGTGGGCGCCGGGGACGCCGTCGAAGTCCATCGTCTGCCACAGCACCGGCCGTATCTTGCCCTCGGCCATCAGCTGGTTGGCGCGCATGCACTCGTATGCGTTGGCGAAGTGAGAGCCGATGATCTGCTTCTGGCGCATCCACAGGTAGCGGACGTCGAAGTCAAGCTGGAACCCCGAGGTGGCGCCGCAGATCACGACTTTGCCGAACGGCTTGACGACGAAGACCGAGGTCGGGAAGGTCGCCTGGCCGACGTGCTCGAAGACGATGTCGGGAGCGTCGCCGAGGATCTCTTTGACCCGCTTAGCGAAGCCGCGGGAAGCCTTGAAGCGCTCCTTGTCGGCGGCCGGGTCGGTGAGGTTCTCCTTGGTCCGCATCATGTCGCCGAACTCGGCCCGGTTGATGTAGTCGACGGCGCCGAGCTGCTTGACCAGCTCGCCCTTCTCGTCGGAGGAGACGACGCCCACCGCGTTGGCGCCGGCCGCCTTGCAGAGCTGCACAGCGAAGACGCCGAGGCCGCCGGCGGCGCCCCAGATCAGGACGTTGTGGCCGGGCTGCAGCTTGCACTGGTCGATCAGCATCCGGTAGGCGGTGAAGTAAGTGAGGCCATAGGAGGAGGACTCAGCCCAGGAGAGGTTCTGGGGGCGGGGGAGGAGCTGTTGCGCCTGCACCTTGGTGAACTGGGCGAAGGAGCCCCAGGTCGTCTCATAGCCCCAGATCTTCTGGCTGGGAGCAGCGAGGGGGTCGAGGCCATGTACCTCGACGTCCTCGTAGGAGGCCTGGTTGCAGTGGACGACGACCTCGTCGCCCGGCTTCCAACGGGTGACGCCCTCGCCGACCTTCCAGACGATGCCCGAGGCGTCGGAGCCGCCGATGTGGTGGCCGTACTCGGGATGGTCCCCATAAGGGAAGACGGAGACCGGCTTGCCGAGCGCTGCCCAGACGTTGTTGAAGTTGACGCCGGCGGCCATCACGCGGACGATCACCTCGAAGGCGCCGGGCTCGGGGACCTCGATCTGCTCGAGCTGGAAGGCGTCGTTGGGCTCACCCTGGCGCTCCTCGCGGATCACCCAGGCCGCCATCGTCTCCGGCAGCGTTCCGGGCTCCACATCTAGCTTCGAGACTGCGCTGCTGTCGACGGCCAAACCGGCTCCTTCGTAGGGCGTTTGCGGATGGGCGGCCATCCTAAATCAAGGCCACGCCCGAGCGTGCTCTCAAAGGAGTCGGCAGCCGCCCGTCGGGACGATCGGGCGGCTGCTAACCCGTCTATGCGGCTTTGGTCTCTCCTCGCTTTTCCTCGAGTCGCGCGGAGTGCTTCTCCGTCTTCGTGGGGTCGAGTTCGCGAATTTCAGCTTCGAACTCCGGTGGGACCTTCTCGGCGGCTCGGGCTGCCGGATCGAGCACGTCGCGCCCGACGAGGCCATTGGGCCCGAATGCGGCGACGACGCTCGACAGCGACTCGCCGAGGCTGTTGTACCGCTTTGCGACCGTTCCCATGCGGTCGAGGAGATCGATGCAGGCGTCGAACATGCGATCCGCGTGCTGGGGAGTGAACAGCTCTCCGATCCTCTCGCCCCAACCCTCCTCGCGATGCACCTCGGCGAGTGCGTTGGCCATCTCGTAGAGGCCATCCGCTGGCAGCAGGCCGACACCTTGCTCCCGGGCGAACTCGGTGATCTTGGGATCAGCCGATTTGACCAGTTCGAGCGTTTGCCAGTCCGGGACGACGACGAGAACATGCCGCACGGAGCCATCTCGGGCACCTCGGTATTCGCGGCCGGCAACGTCTTTGATGTGGGATCGCAGCGAGTCGCGGAGTTTGCGAATCGCGAACTCGCGAGCCTCCTCTCCGCCTTCGTCCAAGATCTCGCCGAGCAGGCGAACCCAAGGGAACTTCGCATCGAGCGCGACGCCCTGGGCGTTGGGGAGCAGGAGGTAGACGTCGATGACGCCTTCCTTTTGCCCGCGAGCGGCGTCGATCTCTACCCGCTTCTGTACCTCGAAGTGGACGCTGTCGCGCAGCCCCATCTGGCGCAGTGCGGCGACCAGCCACTCCTCGCTCAGCTGGCCCCTCTGCTTGGGGTTTGCCCAGCGGCCCACGAGACCGTCCACTCGCTCCACGACTCGGTCGCTCTTCAGTGCCACCCCGGCGAGCATCTCGCTCACCTTGCTGTCGCGAGCGTCCTCGCGGGACTTGTACTGCGTGACCGCCTGTTCCACCTGCTTGAGCGATTCGCCGAACTGCCGAAGGTCATCTCGCTCCTGCTTCGCCTCGGCGGCCTCTTCCTCTGACCTGCGTGTCGCCTCCGCTAGGCGCGCGTTTGACTCACGTGTTCGCAACAGCAGCCAACCGACGCCGATAAGCGCGATCGCAAGGATCGCCAATAGGACAACCATTTGCACTACCTCCTTGGGGCGCCTTCCCCGCCGTACGCCGGCTCCACCAGGGGCCAGCGAGGACGCGGTGCACCTCGTTAGGTTCAACGCTCTCAAATCGAGAGCACAGGCCAGAGTGGAGGCCGGCGCGGACGGAACCGCCAGCTCCTGACGAGGCTACCTAGGGAAGAAGGACGTCGTTCTCGGACGACGAGCGGTAGGGGCCGACCGTCAGCGTTGCTGTGCCGGCCCCGGGGATGTCCGCGGCGCTGATTCTGTAGACGCCGGTCGGAAGGGCAGTGTGGAGGGTCACCGTGCCGTTGGCGATCAGGAGTTTCGATTCCGCGCTCTTTTTCGGCCCGTCCACCTTCAGCAGCGAGTCGCCGTCGGTCAGGTTGGCGGTGACGATGACGACGTCAAGCGGTTCGTCGGAGTCGACCGATGGCTGCGGGACGTGCGCGTTCTGGGGGATCTGCTGGGTCGGTTCAGGGCCGATCGCGATCCGGGCGGGGGCCACGGTGATCGCGTCTTCGGTGATCGAGACGCTTACCCGGGTCGGCGGCTGCGGCCGGGGGTCGTTGGCGTGTTCCTCAGCGCCGCAGCCGGCCACCGCCAAGGCCAGTGCGCCGAGCGCACAAGTTCCCGCGACTCTGCCTCTCCAACGACCCACGCGGCGGAATCTAGCCGAACGGCAAGTCGACAACGCGAGCCGTAACGTCATCTTCACCTACGGTGAGCTCCGCGCCCGGCTCAGCCTCCCGCCGAACAATCGCCAGGGCGATCGATCCGTGGGCGGGGGAAACGCAGGCGCTGCCGATCGTCCCGACCTCTTTCTCGCCGAGTCGCAGCGTTGCACCGGCCGCGGTGGGGGCGCTCAGCTCGAGGCCTCGTAAGTGGCGATTCGGCTTGCCCTTGTAGTGGAGGCGGGCAACCGGCTCCTGGCCGATGTAGCAGCCCTTGGTGAAGCTGACGGCCCGCTCGACGATTCCCGCCTCCGCCGGCATCGTCTCGCGCCCCATCTCCGCGCCGAAGCGCGGCGTGCCGGCTTCGATCCGCAGAATCTCGGCCGCATCGCCCCCAACCTCCACCGCTCCGCCCGCCGTGAGCGCGTCGCGCAGGCGGTCCGCGTCATCCGCGCCGGCAATCAGGTCGATGCCGTCTCGCGTGCCGACGGCAAGGCACTCCACGCCGCCCACGGTCGTCTCTTCACATGAGTGCTCCGGCAGCACCGCCGTGCCGGCGATCTCAACGCTGCGCGGGCCGATCAGCGAGAGGATGGACCGGGCGGCGGTCACGTCGGCGACCTCGACCTCGCGGCCGATCTTGTACATCTCGAGGTGCCGTCGAGCTGCCTCCAGCGCCTCGGGCTCGGTGTCGAGCCAGATCTCCCCTGGCGCCAGCCTCAGGACCCGCATGTCGGCCTGGAGATGGCCCTTGCGGTCGAGCAGCGCCGCGTAGCAGCCCTCCCCGGGGGAGAGGGCCTCGATCTCGTTGGTGAGCTGCCCCTGCAGGTACTCGGCGGCTTCCTCGCCGCTGACGAGCAGCTTGCCGCGAGCGGAGCGGTCGAGCACGCCGCACTCCTCCCGCATCTGGCGGTACTGGGCGTCGAGCTCGACTTGGGTTTGGGCGCTCACGGGATCGATTTTAGAACCGCTGTCCCGCACACCAATTTTTAGATGTATCGAAATTCGCGTTTAGATGTGTCAAAATCTCGCCATCGACCCGACCCCTCCCACCGAGCCGGCAACCAGCGACAGTCGGATTAGCCGTCGCAAGCTGCTGGGCGCAGCTGCCGCGGTGCCCGCGGCGGCTGGGCTTCACAGCCTCGTCTCGCAAAGCGGGATCGGCGCGGCGCCGGCCCAGGCGAAGAAGAACGGGGGCCACGCCGGGCACGACGGCTTCGTTCACGCCGGCTTCGCTCCGGGGCGCGCGGTCAACCATCGCGCCAACGGCTTCAACCCGACCGAGCTGCTGCGCGACTTCGACTACGGGAAGACCACGCGACTGGCCAGCGGCCGCGTCCTGCGCGAGTGGGAGATCGTCGCCCAGGACAGGGAGATCGAAGTCGCGCCGGGGGTGAAGTACGAAGCGTGGACCTACAACGGCCGCGTCCCCGGCCCGACCCTGCGCGCTCGCGAGGGCGACAAGCTGAGGATCCGCTTCATCAACGGCTCCGAGCACCCCCACACGATGCACTTCCATGGCATCCACCCGGCGATGATGGACGGTGTGCCGGGAATCGGCGAGGGGCTTGGGGGCGGTCAGATAGAGCCCGGCGAAGCCTTCACCTACGAGTTCGAGGCGGAGCCGTTCGGCCTTCACCTCTACCACTGCCATGTGGCGCCGCTCGCCGCGCACATCGCGCGCGGCCTCTATGGGGCCTTCATCATCGACCCGAAGAAGGGCCGGCCCGAAGCCGACGAGATGGTGATGGTGATGAACGGCTTCGACACCAACTTCGACCTTGCCAACGAGGTCTACGCGGTCAACTCGATCGGCTTCCACTACATCAACGAGCCGATCCGGGTCGGGCGCGATGACCTGGTCCGGATCTACCTCGTCAACGTGCTCGAGTACGACCCGCTCAACTCCTTCCACGTCCACGCCAACTTCTTCCAGCATTACCCGACCGGGACCTCACTGGAGCCGAACGAGTTCACGGACACGGTGACCCAGGGCCAGGGCCAGCGCGCGGTCCTCGAGATGAAGTTCCCGTTCGACGGCGACTACATGTTCCACGCCCACGTCAGCGAGTTCGCCGAGCTGGGCTGGACCGGCTTCTTCCGGGTCGGTGACCCGTCGCTGCTCACCCCGGCCGCTGCTGCGGCTGCTTACTGCAAGCTCCCCTGGGGCGGCAAGGGGGCTCCCGCCTGATGAGGTCGGTTGCCTGATGGAGGCGGCGGCAAAGGCGGAGCAGACGCCGGGCGGCGGCCTGCCCGCCTGGGCGCTGGGCCTGATCCCGCTGGTTTTGATTGCCGCGGCAATCGGCGCGTTCGCGCTGCTCGGAGGGCCTGGGTTGGGAGAGCGAACCGGGCCGCCGGTCGAGGAGGTCGCGGTCGAGCACACAGTGCTGCGGCCGGGGCAGATCGACCTGACGCTGCGCAACGACGGCCCCGACCCGGTCGAAGTCGGCCAGGTCGCCATCAACGACGCCTACGCGCCGTTCATCGCGACGGATGGCCTCAAGATCGACCGCCTCAGCTCGACCACGCTCGAGATCACCTATCCGTGGGTCGAAGGCGAGGCGTATGAGATCTTCATCCTCACCTCCAGCGGCGGCACGGTCGACGCCTCGATCCCCGTCGCCACCGAAACCCCGGAGGCGGATCTCAGCTTCTATGCGCTGATGGCGCTGCTGGGGCTCTACGTGGGCGTGATCCCGGTCAGCCTCGGGATGCTCTGGCTGCCCTTTGTGCGACGCATCGGCGAGCACTGGGTCGGTGGCCTGATCGCGTTCACCGTTGGCCTCCTCGCCTTCTTGGGGATTGACGCGGCCCTGGAGGGGCTGGAGATCGCCTCGGAGGCGCCGAGCGCCTTCGGCGGCTCCAGTCTCGTCTTTGCCGGTGCGCTCATCGCCTACCTGCTGTTGGCCGCGATCGACGTGCACCTGTCGCGGCGCAGTGAGAGGGCCGGTGGCGCCGCGGCGCGCGGAGGGGCCTATTTGGCGCTGCTCGTTGCGATCGGGATCGGCCTCCACAACCTCGGCGAGGGCCTGGCGATCGGCTCCTCCTACGCGACCGGTGCGCTGGCCCTCGGCGCCTTCCTGGTGGTCGGCTTCGCGATCCACAACACCACCGAGGGCCTGGCGATCGTGGCTCCGTTGCGCGGCGGGGGGAATGGTGCGAGCGCCCCGCCGAGCCTGGCTCGACTTCTCGGGCTTGGGTTGATCGCCGGCGCGCCGGCGATCCTCGGGGCCTGGATCGGCGCGGCCGCCTTCAACCCGAGCTTCGCCGCGCTCCTCTTCGGGGTCGGCGTCGGTGCGATCGCCAGGGTGATCGTTCAGATCGCGCCGTCGATGCGCGACGAGGACGGGCGGCTTCTGCATCCGATCTCGGTCGCCGGGATGATCGCCGGGATCGGCGCCCTGTACATAACCGGCCTGCTGGTCTCGGTCTGAGATGGCGCTCGGAAGCAGCGACGCTCGTTCCAAGCGGGCCCCCAACACGGAGGCGATCGAGGACTACGCGAAGGCGATCTACGCGCTCTCCCTCGACCGGGCCGGGCCGGTCCTCAACGGAGAGGTTGCCGAGCGTCTCGGGGTCACTCCGGCCACCGCGACCTCGATGCTCAAGCGGCTCGACGAGATGGGGTTGGTGGAGCACACCCCCTACAAGGGGGTCGTCCTCACGCCGGCGGGCGAAAAGGTCGCGCTGGAGGTAATTCGCCATCACCGGCTGATCGAGGCCTACCTCTCCGAGGCCCTGGGCATGTCCGAGGACCGCGTTCACGCCGAGGCGGAGGTGCTCGAGCACTACATCTCCGAGGAGCTCGAGCTGCTGATCGCCAAGAAGCTGGGTGAGCCGAGCCACGATCCGCACGGCACTCCGATCCCGGGGCCCGACCTCATGCCACCCGCCAAGGATGACGGCGGCTAGGCTTCGTCTGTGGCCCTAGCCGAGGACTTCCAGCAGATCCTGGACACCCTGCCTCCGGATTGGACCGATCTCGAAGTCGACCTTCGGATCGAGGACGAGAGCAGCTACGTCGATGCGGCGGTCTTGCTGAGCCAGGTGAACGCCCGTCCCTACTCCGGCTCGGACTGGCACTGGGCCCTGTCCGTGGCGCACGACTTTGGGCATGCGGCGGCGGCAGAGACGGTCAAGGGGATCCTCGCCAAGTTGGACGAGGCGGGGATTACGGGTGAGATGCAGGTGCGCGAGGTGCGCGAGGGGCGCGCCGAGGTGGTGCAGATGTGGGGCCGCCCCGAGAGCGTGCGCGAAGAGTTCCGCCAGCGCCGCTCGCTCTAGATGGTGACTTGGGTCGTCGCCGTCACCCCCGATCTTTTGCTCGGCAGCAAGGTGGAGGCGATGCTGAGTGCCGCCGGTCACGACGTGACCCTTGCGCCCTCCTTGCAGGAGGCTCCTTGGGACGGCGCCGAGCTCGTGGTCGCCGACCTCGACGTCATCGACTCCGAGGCGCTGGTCGGCCTCGGCATTCCGGTGCTCGGCTACTACTCCCACGTCAACGTGGAGACTCGCCAGGCCGCCGAGGCGGCCGGCATCGATCTCGTTGTCCCACGCTCGCGAATGGTCCGCGAGCTTCCGCAGCTGGCCGAGCAGTTGCTCGGTCTAGTTTGAGTGGTGGATGGTGATGTTGGGCAGGTCGAAGGCAGCTTCGATATCGACGGGTCGCTTGAGCAGTCCGTGCTCGACGTCCCACCGCGACCACTCTTCGAGGATGTGGGGGTGGAACCAGGGAGAACCCCCGAGGGCACCGCGCAGAACTTGCATCTGAGCCGCTTGTTCGGCTCTGTCGAGGGTCGGCACAGACGCAACTAGGTCATCGAGCGCGCGGCCGGGGTGTGCCTGGGCGAACCCATAGCCTTCAAAGGTCGCGGCGACCATTCGGCGGACGAAGTCGGGGCGATCCCGGAGAGTGCTCCCGGATGTGACCAGCACCAGCTCGGGGTAGGGCGGTGCACCGTAGTGGTCGACTTTGAAGACCCGGATCGGGATTCCACGGCGGCGCAGCGCCACGGCCTCCGCGTTCCAGAATCCGGTTGCGGCGTCGATCTTCCCGGCGGCCAGTGAGGCGACGGCGTTGAACCCGATCGTCACCTTGCGGGCAAGGGCTGGGTCGCCTCCGTCAGCGGCGATCTCCGAATCGACGACGGCGTCGTCGGAGGGCAGGCCCGTTACCCCAACTGTGTGGTTCTCCAGGTCGCGGGGCCGCTGCACGGGCCCGTCGCCGCGGGCAATGACGGAGGCGAGGGGGCGTTGGACGATCGGCATCACACCGACCACGTCAAGGCCGTGTTCGCGGGCGATCCCCAGATCGTGGATGTCGAGGATCGCGAACTCGGCACGACCGGTCTCCAGCAGCTTCGGGGCGTCGGTCGAGTTGCCCGGCTGACGAACGGTTAGGTCAATCCCTGCGTTGCGGTAGTAGTCCTGGCGCTGTGCGACGTAGATCCCGGTGTGGGCTGCATTCGGCGTGAAGTCGAGCACCAGGGTCGCGCCGGCAGGCGCGCCCGGTTCAGCGCCGTCTCCGCCGCAGCCGGCGGCGCCGGTGAGCAGCAGGACAGCCGCCAGCAGCGCGGCAATCCTCGTCATTTATGGAGAATTTATTTGATCCCCGGCGATCTGGATAGACTGCCGCCCCAAGAGCGATTTTTGGGACACAACGGAGGAGGCGTTACCCAGTGCAGGAACGAGGACTTGCGGCATATCTCGCCGAGCTGATCGGCACTTTCTTGCTGGTTTTCTTCATCGTCAGCGTGGTTGTGCTGTACGTGTCCACCGGCAATCAGGCGCAGTTCGGTTCGGACTTCGCCGTCGTGGGCCTCGTACACGCCTTCTTGCTGTTCGGCCTGATCGTGATGTTCGGCGTGGTCAGCGGCGGCCACTTCAACCCTGCCGTGACCCTGGCTGCTGCGGCGATCAAGCGGATTGCCCCGATCGACGCGGTGATCTACATGCTCGCCCAGCTCTCGGGTGGCGTGCTGGGTGCGCTGCTCGCCAAGGGGCTCCTCCTCGACGAGGGACGGGCGACCAACTACGCCGCCGCCGAAGTGAGCGGCCTTCTCGCCGGCAACTTCCAGGGCGCGATCATCGAGGCGATGGGCACCTTCTGCCTGGTCCTGGTGATCCTCGCCGCGGTCTACTCAAGGAAGAGCTTCAAGGAGTGGGCTCCGCTCGCGATCGGGACCACGCTCGGCTTCATCGTGATGGTCGGTGGGCCGCTCACCGGAGGCGCCTTTAACCCGGCCCGCTGGTTCGGACCGGCCCTGGTGGCCAACGACTGGGGCGGCGTCTGGCCCTACCTCCTCGGCCCGATTGTCGGTGCGCTGCTCGCCGCCGCGGTCTTCAAGTTTGTGATTGAGGCCGGGGGGTCGGCTCCGACCGAGCCTGCCGAGCCGGTGAAAAAGTCACCGCCGCCGCCTCCCAGGCCTGCGCCGACGAAAGCCGCTCCCAAGCCGGAGCCGCCGAAGCCAAGCTCCCCCGGCTCAAGCTCTTCTTCCGACTGAGCTGAGCTCATAGACCGCCGGGCCTTGCCGGCCCGGCGGTTGCAGTACCTTGCGAGCCGTGCGCAGGGTCACCTTCTCGCGGAACTACACGCTCTCCCTATCCCGCACCTGCCAGTGCTACTGCAAGTACTGCGCGTTTGCGACCCATCGCGCCCACATCTACGCCCCAGACGAGGTGGAGCGCCGGCTCGACGAGGCCGAGCGCCGTAACGCCAAGGAGCTGCTGGTGCTCACCGGGGAGCGGCCTGAGGTAAACCCGGAGGTCGCCTCGCGCCTTGCCGAGTGGGGCCACGCCGATTTCACGTCCTATGTCGTCTGGGCCTGCGAACGCGCCCTGGAGCGGGGGATCCTTCCCCACACCAACCTAGGAGTCCTCAGCCACGCCGATCTCGCCAAGCTGCGGGAGGTCACGGCATCCCAGGGCTTGATGCTGGAGTCCATTGCCGAGCGACTGATGGAGACCGTCCATGCCGGCTCCCCGACGAAGCACCCAGCAAAGCGCCTAGCCACGATCGAGGCCGCCGGCGAGCTGCAAATCCCCTTCACCAGCGGCATCCTCGTCGGCATCGGCGAGACCGAGCAGGAGCGCATCGAATCTCTCGAAGCCCTCGCGAAGCTGCACGACCGCTACGGCCACCTCCAAGAGGTGATCCTCCAGAACTTCGTCCCGCACCCTCGCTACTACGGCCAGGAGGTAGCCGACATCGCCGATCGGGCTGCGCGCAGCCGATGGGGCGCGGGGGGGGGGGGCCCCCCCCCC
>JBBDYO010000047.1:0-63416 GCA_040901495.1 Solirubrobacterales bacterium | reverse complement strand
GCCGATGGGCCGAGGTCGAAGACCCCCCCGCCGAAAACCGTACGTACAACGGGAATGGAGGATCGAAGCCTTTGCCGCTCCCAGAGTTTCCGTCGGGGGGGTCTTCGACCTCGGCCATGGAGCCGCCCGAAGGCGAACTGCTCGAGCCTCCAGCTTGGTCAACCCCGATCGGCATCGAGGAGATCAAGCGGCTGGTGGGCGAGTGCCAGCGATTGATGCCGGACGTCGGCATCCAGATTCCCCCCAATCTCTCGGATTGGTGGGCTGAGCTGGTGGAAGCGGGGGCGACGGACCTTGGCGGGCTGTCGGCGAATGGGGATCACATCTCTCCCGAGCATGCGTTTCCCAGCCCGCACGAGGTGCGGAAGGGCCTGGCGCCGCGGGGGTACGCGCTGACCGAGAGGCTCTGCGTCTATCCCCAGTACATGGACCCCGAGTGGATGGAGCAGGGGGTCCTTGACGTGATCAAGCTGAAGTACTGGAGCTTCATCCCGCGCAGCGGTTCGGGGCGGCGTCGCGAGGAGTCGCTTAACCCGGGCCTTGCCCCCGTGGGGATCGCCAAGGGGCGCGAGGGAAAGGAGCTGAGTGAGGACGAGCTGACCGCGCTCTTTGCCGAGACGCGCCCTGAGGTGATCGAGGAGATGCGCGCCGCCGCCGATGAGCTGCGGGCTGAGCTGGTTGGCGACCGGGTCACGTTCGTCGTCAACCGGAACATCAACTTCACCAACATCTGCGTGGTCGGCTGCGCCTTCTGCGGGTTCGGGCAGGGGCGCCGCTCCCCCGACGCCTACGAGGTCTCCGAGGAGGACTTCGCCGCGCGGATCCTGGAAGCGGTCGAGTTCGGCGCGACGGAGATCTGCATGCAGGGCGGGATCCATCCCGACCTGACCCTGGAGGAGTACGGCAAGTGGCTGCGGCTGGCGAAGGAGGTCGCGCCGCAGTTGCACCTGCACGCCTACTCGCCGATGGAGGTCCACTACATGTGCGAGCGCTCGGGCAAGGGCCCGGACGAGGTCTTCGCCTACCTGCAGGAGTGCGGGCTGGGGTCGACGCCGGGGACGGCGGCCGAGGTGCTCGACGACGGGGTCCGCCAGCGGATCTCGCCGAACAAGCTGCCGGTTGACCGCTGGGTGGAGATCATCGAAGCCTCCCACCGGGCAGGCCTGCGCTCGACCTCGACGGTGATGTTCGGCCACATCGAGGAGCCCCGCGAGCTTGCCCGCCACATGCGGGTGATCCGCTCGCTGCAGGAGCGGACCGGCGGCATCACCGAGTTCGTCCCGCTTAGCTTCATCCCGTTCAACACGATGCTCGGCCGCACCCACGGGATCGAGGAGATCACCTCTGATGAGAACCTCAAGCACACGGCGGCGTTCCGGCTGGCGCTGGGCAAAACGATCCCCAACCTGCAGGCCAGCTGGGTGAAGATGGGCCTTGGGGCCGCTACCGAGGCGCTGCGCTGGGGGGTCAACGACCTCGGCGGCACGCTGATGGAGGAGAACATCTCGCGGATGGCCGGCTCCCAGCACGGTGTGCGGCTGGAGCCCGAGCAGCTGATCGAGGCCGCGCGCGCCGGCGGCCGCGCCCCAGCCCAGCGCACGACGCTTTACGAGATCGTCGAGACCTACTAGCCCTCGTCTTCACTGGCGCTGGTCTGCGCGTTCGGTGTCAGACCCGCTGGCGTGGGTAGCTATCCCGAGATAGCGACGAAAGGAAGCCATGACCGATGAGATCAAGAACACCGACGACGCCAAAGGCCGAGTGAAGGAGGCCGCGGGCGATCTGACCGGCGACAAGGACCTCAAGCAGGAGGGCAAGGTCGACCAGGCGGTGGGCAAGGTACGCGAGGGCGTCGAGGGAGCCGCCGACCGGGTCAAGGACGCGCTGAGGCGCGACAAGGACGACTAGCGGGCCTAACGGAAGAGGTCTTCGTCGGGGGGGCGGCGCAGGGCGGCGGCACCGGGGCCGTCCTCGCCGGTGACGAATCGCTCCAGGCCGCGGATAACAGCGGCGGGTATCCCACTCGCCTTGTCGCGGACCAGGTCGGCGGCTGCAGCGGCCTCGTCGGCGATCGCGATCAGCGTCGCCTCCAGCTCGCGGCCGCCGGCATCGCGACGACCGCGCCAGTCGTCGAGTGGCTCAAGCCCGGCGCAGCCGATCGCCACCTCGGCCTGGCCGAGGCGCCAGGCCCGCCCGAAGCTGTCGGAGACGATTGCGGCGACGGTCTTCCCGGTCGTGGCAGCGATCTCGGCCCGGATTCGCCGCGCCGAGGCGTCGGGGTCCTCGGGCAGCAGTGCGACCGTGTCGGGCTCGGGCAGGTTGGAGCTGTCGATGCCGGCGTTTGCGCAGACAAAGCCGTGGTGCGTTTCGGTGATCAACACATCGCGCTCCGCCCGCAGGACCTCGCGGCTTTCGGCAAGGATCAGCTCGACCAGCGCCGGCTCCTTGCCGAGCAGCGCGGCGAGGCGACGAGCCTCGCTGCCTGGGATCGCCGAGGAGAGGTGGCGGATGCGCCCCTCGGCCTTAGAGACGATCTTCTGGGAGCAGACGACGACGTCGCCGTCGAGGAGCTCGGCGTGAGTCGCTACCTGCTCGCCGACCTGCATCCCGGGGCTGAACTCGGGCAGCCCGGTGACCGGGATGACGCGCAGCTCCCCAGGCTCGCTCATCGCGCCTGGCTCACAGCCCCAGCACCTTGGCGGTGCGCTTCCCCCGGCCGGCTCGGGCCTCCAGCTGGCGGGTGAGCGCGACGAGGTCGGCCGGGGTGTCGAGGTCGAGCGCGAGCGAGTTCATCTCCTCGACGGCGAAGGGGATGCCCGCCTCGCGCGCCGCGGCGACGTGGCGGTCGCAGCTTCCCTCACCGAAGGCGGGTTGGATCGCGCGGGGTGGCGACAGCACTAATGCGTTGGTGCCGGTGCCGTGTCGGTCGGGGACCACCGCGACGTAGCGCTCGGGGACGCCTGTCAGCAGCCGGTCCAGCTCGCGCGGGTCGAGCAGCGGGCAGTCGCCGGGGAGGAGGACTACGCAGGCGGCGCCGTCCACCTCGGCTGTGGCGATGCCCCCCAGCGCCGCCTCGATGTGCCCCTCGTCCGCGGGGTCCGGGACCACCTTCGCGTGCGCGGAGTGGGCGATTTCCTGTGCCAGCGGGTCGCCGCTGACGACGATCGTGTGCTCGATCGAGCGGGCTTCGCCGATCGCCTCCAGCACGTCTTCCATCATCGCCGCCGCCAGCGCCACGCGGCGCTCGTCGTCAACTCCCATCGCGAGGCGCTGCTTCGCCTCGGCGAAGCGCTTCACGGGAAGGATGGCGGTCGCTTTCACGGCTCTAGGCGAGGCTAGCGGCGCGGCAGCTCGGCCACGTAGTCGAGCACCGTGCGCGCCACCCGTGCCCGGCCGGCCGCGCCCTCCATCAGGATCGGAGCCGCCAGGGTCGGGATCTCCTCGGGAGGGGGGTCGGGGTCGCCGTCGTCGACGACCATCGCGTCGATCAACCCCGTGTAGAGGGAGGCGACCCCAGCGGCGGTGGAGGGGCGACCGACCGCCGCCATGAAGCGCTCGGTCGGTCCCTTAACGACCTCACCGGCGACGAACGGGCTGACGGCGACCACGGGCGCGCCCGAGGAGGCGATCGCCTCTCGCATCCCGGGCACGGCGAGGATCGGCCCGATGCTGATCACCGGGTTCGAGGGGCCGATCACGATCGCGTCCGCCTGGCGCAGCGCGGTGGCGACCTCGAGGGTCGGCTCGGCCTTCTCGATGCCCTCCAGCTCGACTCCGGTCACCTCTAGCTCTCCCCGGTCGAGGATTAGGTACTCCTGCAGGGCGCGGTGCCCGGCCGCGGTCATCACCTGGGTGCGGACCGGCGCCTCGCACATCGGCAGCACCTGGGCGGCAACGCCAAGCGCGCGGGCGATCTGCGCCTGTGCGTCGGTCAGCCTGCCGCCCTCCTCGAGGAATTGACGACGGTAGAGGCAGGCAGCGAGGTCGCGGTCGGAGAGGCTGAACCAACTCGGGGCACCGATCTTGGTGAGCCGCTCGAAGACGGTGAAGGTGTCGTCGCGGATTCCCCAGCCACGTTGCTCGTCGATTTCGCCGGAAAGCCAGTAGGCGACGAGGTCTGGGTCGGGGGAGACGTGGACACCGAGGATCTCGATGTCGTCGCCGGTGTTGGCGATTACCGAGAGGTCGGCGCCGATCTCCTCCTGCATGCCGGCGGCGAGCTTGGCGCCGCCGGTGCCCCCCGCGAGCAGGGCGACCTTCATCGCGCTTCCCTCACGCCCAGTGGTCGGCGTCGGGGAGGCCCGTGATCCTGATCCCGGCATGGGCCTTGTAACGACTGTTGACCGAGATCAGCATCGGGGTCAGCTGCTCGACGATCCGCGCCATCTCCAACGCCCCGGCGTTGACCGGGCGCAGGCCGGGGATCAGCTCGATCAGCCGCGCCACCCGCGCCTTGTCGACCTTGCGATCGCCACAGACGAGCACGTCCTCGTCCAGCTCCGCGTCGGCCTCGGCGAGGGTCGGGGCGCCGACCGTGTGCAGGGCGGCGACCACCGTCACCCCCTCGGGGACCATCTCCTGAGCCTGCTGCGCCGCCGAGCCTTGCCAGACGCCGAGCGAGCGAGTCGCTTTGCCGCTTACGGCGGCGGCGAGGGGCACGGTGCAGTCGACCAGGATCTGCCCTGGCTGCAGCGCCTCGCGCAGGTTGTTGAGGTTCTCCGACTGGGCGCGGAAGGGGACGGTGAGGAAGGCGATCTCACCGCGCTTTGCCGCCTCCTCGTTGAGCAGGCCCTCGACCTCGGCGCCGGGGACCGCCTCGCGGACCTTCGCCGCCGCTTCCTCGGCCCGCTCGGTCGAGCGCGAGCCGAGGACGATCGGCACTCCGGCCTTCGCCCAGCGCAGTGCCAAGCCCGCGCCAAGGGCCCCGGTGCCGCCGATGATCGGGATCGGTTCGCTCATGGACCGCGCCAGTCTATGCTCCGCGGCCTGTGAGGCTGGAGGGACGAAAGGCACTGGTCACCGGGGGCGCCAGCGGCATCGGCGCGGCGATCGCCGCGCGGCTCGCCGCCGAGGGCGCCGAGCTCAGGGTCGGCGACATCGATGTCGCCGGTGCGGAGCGGGTTGCGGGGGAGGTCTCCGGCCACGCCATCGAGCTCGACGTCACCAATCTGGAGTCCGCTCAGGCGGCGGTAGAGGCGGCTGGCACGCTGGACATCCTCGTCAACAACGCCGGCACCGACGAGTTCGGCTTCTTCACCTACACCAAGCCCGAGCAGTGGCAGCGACTGCTTGCGATCAACCTCGGCGGCGTCTTCAACTGCACCCACGCGGCGCTGCCGGGCATGCAGGAGGCCAAATACGGGCGGATCGTCAGCATCTCCTCGGAGGCCGGCCGGGTCGGCTCCAAGGGCTCGGCCGTGTACTCGGCGACGAAGGGCGGGGTCATCGCCTTCATGAAGGCGATCGCCCGCGAGAACGCCCGCTACGGGATCACCGCCAACTCGATCGCCCCGGGCCCGATCGAGACGCCGCTGCTGATGGGCGCCAAGGAGTTCGGCGAGATCGGCGAGAAGGTGATCGAGACGATGAAGGCGACGACCCAGATGAAGCGCCTCGGCCAGCCCGACGAGGTGGCTGCCGCGGTCGCCTTCCTCGCTTCCGACGACGCCACCTACGTGACGGGGGAGACCCTCGGCGTAAGCGGCGGCCTGGGAATGGTCTGATGGCCGAGCGGGAGTCCACGCTCGTCCCCGGGATCGAGCGCAGCGATGAGTTCACGGTCGAAGACCGCCTGGTCACGAGCGTCGGCGGCACGATCGGCGCCAGCGTCCTCTCGACCCCCGGGATGATCTCGATGATGGAGGCGAGCGCCACGGCGCTCGCCTACGAGCACCTGCCCGAGGGTCGGGCCACGGTCGGCTTCGAGGTCTGCATCAAGCACGTGGCGGCGGCGGCCGAGGGCGCGACCTGCCGGGCGCGCGCGACCCTGCGCGAGATCGTCGACGGGCGCAAGCTCCGCTTCGACGTCGAGGTGGTCGAGGGCGAGCGGACGATCGGCTTCGGCACCCACGAGCGCCGCTTCGTCGACTTCGGGCAGCTCGGCTCCCCAGCCACCTAGTCTCCAGTCCATGACCGTGTTGCCGAGCAGCGTCCAGATTCGTGAGGTGGGGCCTCGGGATGGGTTTCAGAACGAGCCGGAGACTATTTCCACGGCCGACAAGGTGCGCCTGATCGACCTGCTCTCGGCGACGGGGCTGAAGCGGGTCGAGGTCACCTCCTTCGTCCGGCCCGATGTGATTCCCCAGCTCTCCGATGCCGAGGAGGTGTTGGCTGGGGTACAGCGCCGCGATGGCGTCGCCTTCTCCGTGCTGATCCCCAACGAGCGGGGGCTGGAGCGGGCGCTCACGATGCGCGACCGCTTCGACGAGATCAACGTCTTCGTCTCCGCCTCGGAGACCCACAACCGAATGAACGTCAACCGCTCGGTCGAGGAGTCGCTGGCGGGGCTTGAGCGCACGCTCGCCACCGCCCGCGAGGCCCGCCTGCGCTGTGAGGGCGTGATCTCGGTCTCCTTCGGTTGCCCCTACGAGGGGGAGGTGCCGGCGGAGCGCGTCTTCGAGATCGCCGAACGGCTCACCGCCGGGGGCTGCGCGGAGGTCGGGTTCGGCGACACGACCGGAATGGCGAACCCGCGCCAGGTGCACGAGTTCTTCGCCGCTGCCCGCGACCGCCTCGCCGGAGTCGAGCTGACGGCTCACTTCCACAACACCCGCGGCCAGGGCCTGGCGAATGTGCTGGCGGCGCTGGAGGAGGGGGTCGAGTCATTCGAGTCGAGTTTCGGCGAGCTGGGCGGCTGCCCGGTGCCGCCAGGGGCGACCGGGAACGTCTCGACCGAGGACGTTGTCTCGATGCTGCATGAGATGGGTGTCGAGACCGGCGTTGACCTGGAGCTGCTGATCGAGGCCTCGCGCGCCGCTCAGGAGGTGCTCGGGCGCCCGCTCGGCGCTCACGTGCTGACGGCCGGCCCGGTGGACTGGCACCGTGGCCAAGCCGCCAAATAGTCTCTCGCCGGTGACCGACTTCGCAAAGGCGCTCGAGGCCGCCCTCGGTGGGGGACCGCAGCGCCATCACGAGAAGACCGCCGAGCAGGGCAAGCTGCCGGTGCGCGACCGGGTCGAGCGCCTGGTCGACCCCGGCTCCTTCACGGAGGAGGGACTGCTCGCCAACTGGGACCAGGAGGGGCTCGGCGCCGACGGCGTCGTCACCGGGCTGGCAACGATCGACGGGCGCCCGGTCGCCCTGATGGCCAACGACCCGACCGTGAAAGCTGGGTCCTGGGGGCCGAAGACGGTGGAGAAGATCCTCCGGGTCCAGGAGCGGGCGCTGGTGCTTCAGGTGCCGATGGTCTACCTGGTCGACTCGGCCGGGGCGCGGATCACCGACCAGGTCCAGATGTTCCCGGGGCGGCGCGGCGCCGGGCGGATCTTTCACAACGAGGTGCGGCTCTCCGGCCAGGTTCCGCAGATCTGCCTCCTCTTCGGGCCGAGCGCCGCCGGGGGCGCCTACATCCCGGCTTTTTGCGACGTCGTGATCATGCGCGAGGGCAACGCCTCGATGTACCTGGGCTCCCCGCGGATGGCCGAGATGGTGATCGGTGAGAAGGTGACGTTGGAGGAGATGGGCGGGGCGAAGATGCACACCGGCACCTCCGGTTGCGGCCACTTCCTGGCCAAGACCGACGAGGAGGCGATCGACCTCGCCAAGCGCTACCTCTCCTTCATGCCGGGCAACTGGGGCGAGCAGCCGCCCACCGCGGAGCCGGCCCCGCCCGCCTCCGAGGCGCCGATCGCCGGCATCCTCCCGGCCGACGAGAACCAGCCCTTCGACATGCGCGAGGTGCTCGACTCGCTGCTCGACGCCGACTCATTCCTCGAAGTCCACAAGCGCTGGGCGAAAGAGCTGATCGTCGGCTACGGCCGTCTCGACGGGCGCGTCGTCGGGGTCGTCGCCAACCAGCCGCGCCAGAAAGGCGGCGTGCTGTTCGTCGATTCCGCCGACAAGGCGGCGCGCTTCATCCAGACCTGCAACGCCTTCAACGTGCCGCTGCTCTTTCTCGCCGACGTGCCCGGCTTCATGATCGGCACCGCGGTTGAGCGCCAGGGGATCATCCGCCACGGCGCGAAGATGATCAGCGCCGTCTCGGAAGCGACGGTGCCGAAGCTCTCGGTGATCGTCCGCAAGGCCTACGGAGCCGGCCTCTACGCGATGGCGGGGCCGGCCTTCGAGCCCGACTGCTGCATCGCGCTGCCGAGCGCCTCGATCGCGGTGATGGGCCCTGAGGCCGCGATCAACGCTGTCTTCTACAACCAGATCGCCAAGTTCGAGGACGGGGGGGAGCGGGAGGCATTCGTCGCCAAGAAACGCGAGGAATACGCGACCGACATCGACATCCTCCACCTCGCCTCAGAGCTGGTCGTCGATGCCGTGATCCAGCCCGAGGACCTGCGCGATGAGCTGATCCGCCGCTTCGCGCTTGCCGCGAGCAAGGACCGCTCCTTCGCCGAGCGTCGTAACCCAGTCACGCCCGCCTGATCTGACTGGCGCTTTTGATCGACTCGTTTCCCACACCGGGGTGTGGGAAACGCACCGTCAGCGCTTAAAGCCGCTCCGCCAGCTCGACGAACCAGTCGAGTGCCTCGGGGTTGGCGAGCGAGTCGCGGCTCGCGGCTTTCTCGAGCGGCGTGCCCATCAGGATCCGCTTAACCGGCACCTCCAGCGCCTTGCCGCTCAGCGTGCGCGGCACCTCGGCGATCGTGAAGACCTCGTCGGGCACGTGGCGGGGGGAGCACTGGGTGCGAATGCGGCGGGCGATCTCGCGCCGCAGCTCGTCGTCGAGCTCGACGCCCTCGCGCAGGACCACGAAGAGCGGCATCCATCCCTCGGTGCCGGGACGGAGGATGTCGACGACCAATGCGTCGAGCACCTCGTCGACGTCGAGCACGGCGCGGTAGATCTCGCTGGTCCCCATTCGCACGCCGGAGCGGTTGATTGTCGAGTCCGAGCGACCGTAGATCACCGCCGTGCCACGGGAGGTGACTTCAATCCAGTCGCCGTGGCGCCAGACCCCGGGGAACATCTCAAAGTAGCTGCTGCGATAGCGACTGCCGTCCTCGTCGCCCCAGAAGAAGACCGGCATCGAGGGCATCGGCTCGGTGACGACCAGCTCGCCGACCTTGTCCGTGACCGCGTTCCCATCCTCGTCCCAGGCCTCGACCGCGGCGCCGAGTGCCCGCCCCTGGAGCTCGCCGCGGTAGACCGGCAGCAGCGCCACTCCGCCGACGAAGGCGGTGCAGAGGTCGGTGCCCCCACTGGTCGAGAAGAGCCAGGTGTCGGCGCCGAGGTGCTCGTAGATCCAGTCGAAGCCCTCCGGGGAGAGGGGGGAGCCGGTCGAGCCGATCGCCCCCAAGCTGCTGAGGTCGCGGTCGGTGCCGGGCTCGACCCCGGCCTTCATGCAGGCGGCGATGTAGGAGGCGCTGGTCCCGAACGTGGTCACTCCGGCCCGCTCGGCCAGGTCCCAGAGGACGCCCATGTCGGGGTGGCCCGGGTTGCCGTCGTAGAGGACGATCGCGGCGCGGGTGAGCAGGCCGGAGACGAGGAAGTTCCACATCATCCAGCCGGTCGTCGTGAACCAGAAGAGGCGGTCGCCGGGGTGGGCGTCGACGTGGAGGTGGAGCTTCTTCAGGTGCTCGAGCAAGATGCCCCCCTGGCCCTGGACGATTGCCTTCGGCAGTCCGGTGGTGCCGGAGGAATAGAGGACCCAGAGTGGGTGGTCGAAGGGGACGCGCTCGAAGCGCGGCTCCTCGCCCTCGCTGCTTGCCAGCAGCTCCCCCCAGGTGGTTGCGTCGCTGAGCGGGGAGAGGTCGGGATCGGGGTCGAGGTAGGGGAGGAGGACGGTTCCCTCCAGGCTGGGCATCGCCCCTTGCAGCTCGGCGACCACCTCGCGGCGGTCGAAGTCCTTGCCGCCGTAGCGGTAGCCGTCGACCGCGAACAGGACCTTGGGCTCGATCTGGGCGAAGCGGTCGATGACGCTAGCCGGGCCAAAGTCGGGGGAGCAGCTCGACCAGATCGCGCCGATGCTCGCGGTCGCCAGGAAGGCGACGATCGCCTCGGGGATGTTCGGCAAGTAGGCGACGACGCGGTCGCCGCGCTCGACCCCCAGATCGCGCAGCCCCGCCGCGACGGCGCCGACCTGGGAGCGCAGCTCTCCCCAGCTCAGCTCGTCGAGCTCGCGCAGCTCGGAGGCGTGGAGGATCGCCGTCTCGGCGTCGCCCTTACCGGCGAAGACGTGCTCCGCGTAGTTGAGAGAGGTGCCGGCGAACCAGCTGGCGCCGGGCATCTCACGCTTGCCGAGCACACCCTCGTGCTCGCCGTCGGCCTGGACGTCGAAGAACTCCCAGATCGAAGACCAGAAGCCCTCGAGGTCGTCCACCGACCAGCGCCACAGCTCGTGGTAGCCGTCGAACCGCAGCCCACGCTCGGCCTCGAGCCAGCGCATGTACTCGGTGAGGCGCGCCCGCTCGATGAGCTCGGCGGACGGTTGCCAGAGCGGTTCGGGGGCGGTCGTAGTCACCAGGTTGCTGCTGTGGTGCCCGCCTGCGCCTGCTCCCGCTCCAACTCATGGGGATCGTGAGAGCAGAACAGCGTCACCTCGCCCGCGCGTGTAGTGGCCAGCTCTCGCAGCCGTTCCTGGTTCGCCTTGCGGGCCTTGTTGTCGCTCGACAGCAGCGCTTGGAAGAGGCGCAGCATCGGCGGGCAGGAGGCGGGCGTCTCGAGCTCCTGGTGGTTGAAGTAGGCGTCCCCGCAGTGCAGGAGCCAGCCGTCACCGGTGTTGATCGCGATGCCGGTGTGGCCGCGGGAGTGTCCCGCGAGGGGTATCAGCAGGACTTCGGCGCCGAGGTCGGGCAGGATCCGCACGCCCTCGAAGTCGAGCCACTCATCCCCTTCGACCGCGTGCCGCACCCAGTTGGGGTTGTGCTTCCAATGGGCGCCGATGTAGCGGGGCTTTTCCCGCATGGCTGGATTCAGCGCTGCATCCAGCTCGGTCCCGAGGACGTGCACCTCCGCGTGGGGGAAGTCGGGCAAACCGCCCGAGTGGTCGGAGTCGAGGTGGGTCGTGACTATCTGGCGTACGTCGCCGGCCGCGAAGCCGAGGGCCTCGACCTGTTTGAGGGCCGTTTCGCCGAGCTCGGGGCGCAGCCGCATCATCAGTGAGTAGGCCAGGCCGAGCTGGCCCGGGTTGCGCATGTCCTCGGTGCCGAAGCCGGTGTCGAGCAGGACCAGTCCGTCGTCTGCCTCGATCAGCAGGCAGTGGCAGACGATCCTGCCGGGGGCGAAAAGCCCGCCCTCGCCGTTGATCAACCGCGCACCATGGGGGCACAGCGTCCCGCAGTTGAGGTGGTGGATCCTCATCCGCCGGCGAGTCTAGTTCCTCTCGAGAGTGCCCTGTGGACCTCTATCGTTCAGCTCCGCGCCGGAGTGGCGGAATTGGCATACGCGATCGGCTCAAAATCGATTGCCCTTACGGGCTTGTGGGTTCGAGTCCCACCTCCGGCACTAGAGATAGGAAAATTGTTCGGGCGATTGAGATCTCGCTCCTATCGCGATCTGCGACAGAGCCGCGTCTGACGAGGCCCTGCGGCGGCTTCCGCCTCGAAGCGTTTAGGCGGGTTGCGGGGAGCTTTTGTCCGGCGGTGCGCCGGCGCCGTAGTCCTCGCCGGAGCCGATCGGCCGCTCCTCCTCGACGTGCCAGTCCTGGCTGAAGCCGTAGAAGGCCGCGGCGATCAGGAGGATCTGGAGCAAACCGAGGATGACGAGCAGCAGGCCGATCACCGGCACCGGAAGCGTCGCCTCGTCGAAGCCGGTCTTGTCGCGCGCGAACCAGCTGTTGGCGCCAACGGCGCAAAAGATCGCGAGGATCATCGAGAGGGCGGCGGCGACCGGCAGGATGCCACGGCTCCACCTGGTCACGAGGTAGGCGAAGAACGCGTAGAGCGCGACGAAGACCAGGCAGACGACGCCCATCCCGCCGCCGCCACTGAGCAGCGAGAAGCCCCCGATCGTGACCAGCGCGGCGACCACCGACGTCGCGGCCATCAGCAGGGCGACCACGAACTTGGTCGTGACCACCTCGGCCTTTTCCCGATTGGGATGCCAAAGCTCGTACCCGGGCCTCACCTCTCCTACCGTCACGCCCCCGATCATAGAATCTATCCGCGACGACGCGGCATTGGTCGTGCGTTAAGCCCAGAATGGGCAGTCACGCGGGCGTGGCGGAATTTGGCAGACGCGCCAGGTTTAGGTCCTGGTGGGCTTCGGCCCGTGGGGGTTCAAGTCCCTCCGCCCGCACTTTTCATCAGCACGGTTGCTCAGCAGCTGCGCGCCGGCGGGTCGACGGAATCGACGCTGGCACCCTGGTCATCGCCGGGCCCGCAGTCGATCGCCTTGTCGCGCTCGCCGTCGAGGGCATCGATCAAATCGGAACCGCCGCTTCCGTTGAAGACGTCGGCCCCCAGATGGCCCATCAGGTGGTTGTTGCCGTCATCGCCGTTGAGGACATCGTCGCCGTCGGAGCCCTCCAGGCTCTCGTTCGAGCTGAGGACCCTGTCGAGGGCTCTGCAGCCACTGGGCCCGGCGGTTCCTCCAAGCGTCATCACCATGCCGCCGGCCGGCTTCGAGCGTGCCCAGGAGGCCGTGTCGATCCCCGGCCCGCCGTCGAAGGTATGCCCCTGGCAGAGCGCCGCCGAGGAGACCATCAGGTCATTGCCGGGCCCGCCGTTCATCACGTCGCCCCCGGGGTCGCTGACCAGCCCGTCCGAGCCCTCGTTCCCGTTGAGGGTGTCGTTGCCGCTGGTGCCCGAGTACTCGTCGCCTGACTCGAGGATGTCGTCGCCGGCGCCGCCGTTGATGTTGTCGTTGCCGTTGCCGCCGTTGGCGCGAACGGGCAGGGAGCCGGGAACGTTGCCGGCGATGGTGATCGTGTCGTTGCCGTTGCCGGCATCGATCAGGATGAAGTTGAGAGCGCCTGGGGTCGCCTCGCAACGCGCGGTCTGGCTGTCGACGATCGCGCAGCCGGTGCCGGCCCGGGTCTCGACGCCGGCAGTGTCGGAGACGATGAAGGCTCCGCCGAATGAGACCGAGATGTTGCTGTCATGCCCGATGCCGGTGATGACCAGGCTCTTACCGTCGAGGCCGTCGTTGAGCTCTACGCTGGTTACCTGCTGGGGCGGAATGCGGTCGTTGCAGGAGCTGGTTGAGCCGAAGTCCTGGCAGGCGTCGGCCCCAGGTCCTCCGAAGCCCTGATCGCCATCGCCCTCACCGCTGGGCGCCATGCCATTCAGGTCGTCGTTGCCGGGCCCACCGTCGATCAGGTTGACCCCCTTGCTGCCGGTGATTGTGTCGTCAAAGGCGGAGCCGACCACATCGCTGATCCGCTTCAACGTGTCCTTGCCGTCGCCTTTGGCCGTGCCGGCGGCAATGTTGACGATGACGCCGGGCTGCGAGGCGGTCGCGAAGGAGGCGATGTCGTGCTTTCCACCTCCACCGTCGAGCGTATCGATTCCAGCATCGCCGCGGACCACATCTCCGTCTCCGGGCCCGCCGCTGAGCTTGTCGGTGCCGAGGTTGCCGATCACAACGTCGCCGTCGCCCTTGCCGCCGTCGATCAGCTTCTCGTCGCCGAGCCCGCCGTCGAGCTCGTCTTTGCCACCGCCGCCAAGCATCGTGTCGTTGCCCTTGTCGCCAAGGAGCCGGTCGTTGCCGCCTCCGCCTTTGAGGAGGTCGCTGCCCTTTTGGCCGTCGATGTAGTCATCGCCGCCGTCGCCGGCGAGCTTGTCGGCGCCCCTGTCGCCGATGATGAAGTCATCGCCACCCCCGCCGGAGACGCGATCGACCCCTTTGCCGGCGAGGATGCGATCTTTGCCCGCGCCGCCGCAGATCCGGTCGTTGCCGCCCAGGCCATGGATTACGTCATTGCCGCCACCGGCATCGATCACGTCGGGAGCCTTGGTGCCGACGATCGTGTCGTTGCCGCCACCCTTGACGATCGTTGCCTTCTTGCCGAGGCAGCTCGACGCCGCCGTACCTCCGGCAGCTGTGTAGCCCGCCGCGAGGGACGCGAGCAAGACGATTCCGATCGCCAGATGCGACCGCTTCCAGGGGCGAGAGCTCATCGAAGTCATAGGCGAAGGGTAGGGGACGTGCCCATGTCGAGCAAAATATGGCCCGATCCAAGCGCACGATGGACGCTCCGTGAATCGCCAGGACTAGGATTTGGCCTTGTCGAAACTCCTGGGGGGAGTGAGTTAACGGCTATGCGCACGGTCTCCAAACCGTGAAATAGATTTTGGGTACTTTTGACCGCGATGGGCCTCTTTCGGTATTTCGTTCCCTAGCCGTTCCCTAGAGCCGGTTGTGCCCGTCTGTTTTTGGGAAGCAAAACCGCCCTTTTACATCAACCGATTTCGCATTTTGCACAAACCAAATCCGCATTTAACACCAACCGGATTCCATGCCTGAGCTGATCCCTCGCGGGAGTAAAAAGCTGATCGTCGAGGCTCTTTCACTACCGGCAGGGGCGCGATGAGGTCGATCTCGTGCCTGAGGATCGCGTCGGACACATCGCTGCGGTAGAGGTGAAGGCCAGTGCCTCCGTTAGGGACGCTGACTGGCGCGCCCTCTCGCGCTTGCGCGACGCACGCGCCAAGAGCTTTCGTTGCGGGGTGCTCCTCTATACCGGCGAAACCACCGTTCCCCTTGGCGATCGGATCTTCGCGGTTCCGATCGGTGCCCTGTGGGCCTAGAACCGTTGCTAGTCAAGCCCAGTGAAGAGTTTGACTTCATCTCACTATGGCCTCAACCGACCGAGTGGATCTGCGAAGCGCGGGGGAGACCCCCTCGGGAAATTTGGCAATAGTTCCGCCGAGCCCAACGCTTGTCGTGGTCCCGGCCGATCGGGACCATCTGAAGTGTCTAAAGGTAGAGTTTGTGGCTCGGGGCAGTGGCCAAATTGGCTAAGGCGTCGGTCTCCAAAACCGAAGATTCCAGGTTCGAGCCCTGGCTGCCCCGTTCTCCGTAGCTGGCCGAGAGGTCTTGGACGGAACCTGAGACAGTCAGTTCTCTTCCTCTGCGAGCGCGCGTCGCAGGGCCTCGTCAAACGACTCCGGTGCGATGCCGAACGGCTCGGCTCCAGAGGGGTCCGTGACGATGGTTGCCGTGGTCAGGCCCTCGACGAGCGGACGCGCCACCTTCACATCGACCGGAGTCACCAGGCCAAGCCAGAGCGCCGACAGCCACGGCGTGATGAAGGGGACCGGGATCTTTCGCCGTGGCCGCTTGCCCATGGCGATCGCCATCCGATCCATCATCTCTGAGTAGGAGACAACGTCGGGGCCGCCGATCTGAACTTCTCGGCCCTCTGACTCGGGGACCCCGGGCGCCCGTCGCAGATACTCAACCGTTGCGTCGATGCCGATCGGCTGCGTGGCTGTCCGCAGCCAGCTGGGGGCGATCATTACAGGCAACCGTCTCACCAGATAGCGCAGGGTCCGATAGGACTCGCTGCCGGCGCCGACGACCATCGCTGCCCGGAAGTAGGTGAGCGGAGGCCCCTCGGCGGCAAGGACGCTCGCGGTCCGGTGGCGGCTGCTCAGGTGCTTTGACTTGCTCACGTCTCCCAGTCCCCCGAGGTAAATGACCCGCTTGACGCCTTCGCGCTTGGCCATTCGGCCGAAGTTCTGCGCCCCGACCTGCTCTCGCTCGGCGAACCCGCCACCCCCGGCCATTGCGTGGACTAGGTAATAGGCGACCTCGACGTCTTTCCCTGCACCAGCCAGGCTCTCTGCGTCGGTGACGTCCCCTGTGTGGAGGTCGAAGCCTGCCGCCTGGAGCGAGTGGGCTTTCGAGGGATCTCGAACGAGGCATCGCACAGATGACTCCGTATCCGCCAGAGAGGCGGCCAGCCGGACGCCGATGAAACCGGTGGCGCCGGCAATGAGTGTGCTCGTTGCGATCTCTTAAAGGTAGCCCCCTACAGCGGGACTGCAAGACTGAGCCCCGTGTCCGTACACATCCTCGAGCGCAGTCAGCGAGTCGAGGTTCCGATCGAGCAGGCTTTCGATTTCTACGGGGACTCTCACAATCTGGAGCCACTGACGCCGCCCTGGCTTCACTTCGAGGTGACGACGCCCGGCGAGTTGACCTTTCGGCCGGGCACGCTGCTCGACTACAAGCTGAAGTTGCACGGAGTGCCGGTTCGATGGCAGACCCGGATCGAGACCTGGGAACCGCCACTGCGCTTCGTCGACACACAGCTCAAGGGCCCCTACTCGCTCTGGGAGCACACCCATTTGTTCGAGAAGGCGGGCGACGCCGCGACTGTCATACACGACCGCGTCCGCTACGCGATCCCGCTGGGCCCGCTCGGCGAACTCGCGCATGTCCTCTTCGTTCGCCGTGACCTTGAGCGGATCTTCGACTACCGAGCCAAGGCCGTTGCCCAGCGCCTTGAGTAGGCCTTTCTAAGTCTGCTCCTAGCGCACTAAAGGGCTGGGTTGCAGCTCATCTACGAGGCCGCGTGCCCGAGTCCGAGCGCAGCTCGTCGAGCGACTTGACCTCGACGTCAAAGGGTTCGTCGGCGGAGCGGCGGCGACGGTAGGGGGAGACGGTGACGCGGTGGACGTCGCCGCACACGCAGGGGACTTCGATCGGCCGCGTGTCGGAGGCCGGGTCGGTGGTGACTTTGAGGCGGCGCAGCGTGCCTGTCGCTTTACAGCCGAAGGAGATCACCCAGCCATAGTCCTCGCGTTCGGCGGATTTTTTCGCGCGGCGGGGCTGGGGCATCCACCCATCATCTCGGTTCCTACGACTTAGCGATTATCCGAAAACCCCCGCGCACGCCTGGCGGCGGCGGACACACTTCGCGGGGACGGCGTCCCACGGTCGGCCAAATGGTGCTGCCATTAGGCCTCCCTGCTTCCTTGCCCCGCTCGGTCCGGCGCTCACCAGCCGCACACGCGAGTTTTCGGATAGTCGCTTAGGTCCGGTGATCGTCGTTCTGCGCGTGGTCTCACCGTCGGTAAAAGCCTGGCCGCGAGGCGGGCGGGCGAAACGTGAGATTCGTGCCTCAGCGCCGCTTCGGCTGCAGGCCGATCAGCTCGTAGTAGCTGACCAGATAGAGATGGCGCCCGTCGGAGACGACCGGCGTGTAGCCGGCTTGGCGCAGCTCGAAGATTTTGCGATGGGTGTGGACGTCTAGCCCGATCGTCTCCCGGGTCTTGAAGCTCGAGGTGTAGACGGTGTGGCCGATCACCGTCGCGGTCCCCGGCACGGGCCCACCGACGTCGAATTTCCACTCCTGCTTTCCACTCAAGGCGTTCAATGCGTAGAAGTGCTCGTCGTAGGAGCCGATGTAAACGGTCGGCGGGGTGCCGGGGACCTCGGCGACCGCCGGCGAGCCGTAGACGTAGTCGTTGGTCGGAAAAGACCAGGCCACCTCTCCGGTCTTTTCGTCGAAGGCGAAGACGGTGCCGTCGTCGCGCGCCGCATAGACGTGGCCGAAGTCGATCGCCGGCGATGAGTAGAAGCCTCCTTCGCCAAACGGCCGCACCTTGGTTGTGTTGGTGCGCCAGAACAGCTTGCCGCTGGTGGCGTCGAGACAGAACATCGCTCCCTCGTAGTCGGCGGCATAGACGCGACCGTCGTGATGGCTGGGGCTCGCTTTGATCGCCCCGGGAGCGTTGAACTGCCAGAGGGTCTTCCCGTCGGAGGAGCGCAGGGCGATCAGGTTGGTCGTGTCGGAGCCGATGTAGAGCATTCCCTCGACGGCAAGTGGCGAGGATTCGAGGTGCCCTGGCAGGTGGCGCTTCCAAGCGGGCTTGCCGCTCTCCGCATCGAGCGCGACCAGTTCGCCATCCAGGAAGGCGATGAACACCAGGCCTTCGTGGTAGGCCGGCGCGGTCACATCGGTCGGCTTGCCTTTGTTGCTGGGATCGCGGGTGCGTTCCCACAGCGTCTTGTGGTCTTTGAGCCGGACCGCTCGCAGGTTGCCGTACTTGTTGACGACGTAGGCGACGCCGCCGGCGAGCGCGGGCGGGAACTCGATCAGCCCATGGTGTTGATCGACCATTTCTCGCGAAGCGGCGGGTCGAGCGCCTGCCGCTCGGTCGGGAGGTAATGGGTGCGCTCCGGCACGCGTCCGAACAGCGGCCAGTCGACCAACTGCTCGCCGTCGACCCCCGGCCCATCGCTCGAGCCATCGCCGCAGCCAGCGATAGCAAGAGCGCCGAGGACGGCGAGAAGGCAGGCGAGCGAGCGGCCCATCAAGCGGCGGACGAGAATCGAACTCGCGTCATCAGCTTGGAAGGCTGAGGCTCTACCGTTGAGCTACCGCCGCGCGGAGAAGGAGAGTAGCCGCCCGCCAGCTGATTCGTCAGAATGGAGAACAGCCACGGGGAGTGGCGCAGTCTGGTAGCGCACTCGGCTGGGGGCCGAGCGGTCGCAGGTTCAAATCCTGTCTCCCCGATTTCTTCTTCAGAACCGGCCCGGGGTCGCGTTGGCTCAGTATTCCGGCAGGCGAATTGGATCTTGGCCCGGCCGGAACAGGCGGAGCGTCCACGAGTGACCAGCTGCGTCGATGATGCGAAGCCGGGTGTAATAGAGCTTGTTGCTGCCCCGATGCCCGACGGCAGGGCGGAGCCGGCTCAAAACGACACGAACGGCGTGTCGCTGAAACCCGTTGTTGTCCATATCGTGGTTGTCGACCCGCTTGGCCTTGGCCTTGGATCGAGGCTCGCCCCAGTCTTTCCACTGGATCCCGACCAGGTTTACCAAGCGGGCGGTCGAGCTATCGTCGCTGTAGTGACACCGCGTAGGGTGACGGCTGTAGCTGATCTTGCCTTCGGATTCGATGCCGTAGCCGATGGTCGGCGGGAATCCACATGACATGTAGGTCTGCACGGTACTCGCCGTTCCTGCCCTGCTGAGAGCTAGGGAGAAGACGGCTGCCGTAACAACCAGGAAGCAAACGCTAAGTCGTCGAAACCCGAGCAATGTCACATAGAACATCTTAGTTCTGCGGCCGCATGTGACGATCGACGGCTCCAGGCGTGGCCAGACGCCGCGAGGTGGCCGCGAAATTACGACTCAGGACACTAGAAGTGCGTGGCCGTCTTGAAATTGATGCGCTTGCCACCGCGTCGGCAGTGAAAGGTGTGGGGTTCACCTTTGGTGACCCGGCAGAGGAAGCCGCGAAACCTGACTCGGTCGCCTGGGTGGTAGGAGTTCGGGGCATCGCAGTAGATGCATTCTTGTCCGAAAAACAGCCGGTGGGCGAAGCGCTTCGCCCACCGGCAGCCCACGTTTCGAGTGACGATGCGGCGTACTTCAGCCTTGAGAGGCGGTATTCCAGGCCCAATCTTGAAGCTGCCAGATGAAGACCCGCATTTCCGGAAAACCGCAAGCGGTTTTGGGTTTAGTTCCGTTACATCAACATAGGGGCGAGTGGTCGCATAGATCCATCGGTCTTCGCTTTTGCACCTCACATCGGCTCCTGCGGAGGCACCCGTGCATCGGAAGCCCTCAATGACGAGAGATGGCCCGATGATGGGGTTCCAGCGGTCGTAGAACAACTCAACACGTTCCCGACCGCCTGGACAATCGATCCCGATAACGCCGACCTTGACCGTGTGCCCTTCAAACTCCACGGCCTGGCAGGCCTTTGCAGCTGATGCGGAGGCGATGGGCATGACAGCAGCCACCGTCACGACCATTCCAACAGTCAACAACCGGCGCATTGATCTCTGAGCATATATCGGTTGCTTGGCTAGGAGGCACCCAGCAGCATGTACATGTAGACAATAGCTTCCGAATCGTTTGCCATCCTCCAGCGAATGGCGCAATCGAGAAAGAAAGCAGTCTCGCTCGAGTCGATTGCCGCGCCTGCGATCGAGCAGCGGATCTTCGTCATCCGCGATCGGCAGGTGATGCTCGATGAAGACCTAGCCGCCCTCTATGGCGTGGAGACGAAACGCCTAGTCGAGCAAGTGAAGAGAAACCTGGAACGTTTCCCGGAGGACTTCATGTTCCAGCTCACCAAGGACGAGGCGCCAGCTTTGAGGTCGCAGATTGCGACCTCAAACATCGGCCGAGGAGGGCGTCGCTATGCCCCATACGTCTTCACCGAGCAAGGAGTAGCGATGCTTTCCTCGGTCCTGAGAAGCAAGAGGGCCATCGCGGTGAACATCGAGATCATGCGTGCATTCGTGGAGCTTCGCCGCGTCGCGAGCTCCTATGCGGCAATTCAGGAGCGGCTAGAGGATTTGGAGCGGGAAATGGTCGGACGACTCGATGAGCACGACGAGCAACTGGAACAGATCTTCAAGGCCTTGCATCGGCTGATCGCTCCACCCCCAAGTCCAAAGAAGCCAATTGGCTTCAGGGTTCGAGAGGGCGACGAATAGTCAAGCGTCGAGCTGCTTGACGCAGGGGTGCAAATCCTGTCGCCCCGATTGGCAGCGAGCCGCCGGTGCTTGATGTCATACGGTTGGAAAATGGATCGGTCGCGGGGAGGGAAGCGGTTCGTCGCCGTCTCGGTGCTTGCCCTGTTGCTGGTCGGGGCCTTGGCGTCTTCTGCCTGGGCCCATGTCGAGACGGAGTCCGGACCGTTCCGTGTGGAGATGGGGTGGGGCAACGAGCCGCCCCTCACCGGCTTGGACAACTTTGTTGAAGTGAATGTGTCCAACGCCTCCGGGGCGCCGGTCGCCGTCCCAACCGGAGCTTTGTCCGTTGAAGTCACCTATGGCAGCGCGGCGGAGACGCTGTCGCTGGTGCCGGGCGCGGGACCGGGGGAAGTGGTCGCCGAGCTGGTGCCAACCCGGCCGGGCACCTACGCCTTTCGCGTTACCGGCACCCTCCAGGGCCGGTCGCTCGAGGTGAGTTCAACCTGCTCTGAGACGACCTTCGAGTGCGTCGAGAGCAGCTCCGGCGCGGAGTTCCCGGCGAAGGACCCCTCAGGCGGGGAATTGGCGCAGAGGCTGACCCGCGAGTCGGCTCGAGCGGAGGAGGCGACCGACAAGGCTGAGAGCGCCCAAAGGACCGCGATCGTGGCGCTCGCGCTCGCCGCACTCGCTGTCGCCGTCGCTCTGGGGCTCGTCGTGCGCGAGCGCTGGAGGAGCAGCCGGTCCTGAGCCGGCGTTTCGCCACCGCACTGCTCTTCGCCGCGTTGCTGGCGGCGCTCCTCCCCGGGAGCGCGGCGGCACACGCTGGGCTGATCGCCGCCGACCCCGGCCTCGGCGCGACGCTGGGTGTCGCCCCCGATGCGGTGCGGTTGTCGTTCTCGGAGCAGCCGGAGGCCTCTTTGTCGGAGATTCGCGTGCTCGGCTCCGGGGGCGCCGAGGAGCAGAGGGGAAGCCCGCGGTCGGTCGGCGACGATCCGCTAACGCTTGAGGTGCCTGTGCGGCGGCTGCCCCGGGGGGTTTACACGGTGAGCTGGAAGGTCTTTTCGGCCGTCGATGGGCACGCGACCATAGGGGCCTACGCGTTCGGCGTCGGGGTCTCTCCGAAAGGTGCGGCCACGTCCTCGAGCAGCTCGACGCCATCCAGCTCGCGGTTCGAGCTGGTCGCCCGCTGGATCTTCCTGATTGGCATCGTCGCGCTGCTCGGAGGCGCGGTGGCCGCGGTGGTCCGGTTCGGCGGGTCCACTGGCAGCGACCTTGTCCTCGCCGGCGCAGGGCTGGCAGTTTCGGCCGTCGGCCTGCTGCTGTTGGCTGACGCCCAGCGGAGGGTGGCGGGAGCCTCACTCGGGGGGCTGCTCGATACGTCGGTGGGCCGGGCCCTGATCTGGCGAGCTGTGGCCCTCGGCCTCGCCGCCGTAGCGCTGTTCGTCGCCTGGCGGCGACCCCAGGTGCGCCGCCCCTCCCTCGCCCTCGCTTTCCTCGCCGGGCTGGCCGCGATCGTTGCGCACGTCAACGCCGGGCACGCCGCGGCAGGCAGCTGGTCCTCGGCGATCACCGTTGCGGCCCAGTCGGCGCACTTTGCCGCCGCGGGCGTCTGGTTTGGTGGCCTGACGGCGCTGCTGCTCGGCATTCGCGGCGAGCCATCCGCCGAGAAGGCGACCGCGGTGCGACGCTTTGCCGGTGTGGCCATCGCCATGCTGGTCGTCGTCTTCGTCACGGGGACGTTGCGCGCTGTTGACGAGCTCTCCTCCTGGGGCGAGCTGATCGACAGCGGGTACGGGCGGGCGGTTGTGGCCAAGTTCCTGCTGATCGGGTTGATCGTCGTGCTCGCGGCGCGAAACCGCAGTCGTGGGCTGCCCGCCGCGTCCCAGGACCTCAACCCCCTGCGGCGCATCTCGATCGGAGAGCTGGTCCTTGCTGTCGTGGCGCTTGCCGTCGCGGCGTTGCTCGGGACGCTGGCGCCCCCGGTCTCGGGGCAATCGACTGCGCTACAGGGGCTTTCTGTCTCGGGGTCGGACTTCGGCACAACCATCCAAGTGGAGATGACAGCAGCCTCCGATGACCCCGGCCCCAACCGCTTCGAGGTTCGGGTGGAGGACTACGACTCCGGGGAACCGCTGGACGCCGATGAGGTGAGCCTTCGCTTCACCCCGCTCGATGACCCCGGGGTCGAGCCATCTTCGCTGGCGCTCACGCCTGGTCCCGACGATTCGTATGTGGGATCTGGCTCGCACCTGGCTTTCGACGGCCGCTGGGGCGTGGACGCGACGGTCCAGCTGAGCAACGATGCGGTCGAGGTCCCGCTCGAGCTCTATCTGCCTGGTTCAGAGCAGTTCCTCTCGGTGCTGCGCGTTCCTGGGCAGTCACCCAAGTACACGATGCTGATTGGGTCGCTTGGGAACATTCGGATCGAGCTAGTTCCCGAACGAGCAGGTCCGAGCAAGGTGCATGTGGCTTGCTACACGGTCTTCGGCACTACCTACCCCGTTGAGCAGCTCGTGCTGACCGCCGCCGCGGGAGATGATCCGGCCCGGCAAAAGGCCGTGCGGCGACTGAACGCGGGCAAGTTCGTTGCAGACGTTGACCTCGAGGCTGGCCCCTTCGAGATCGCGGTTGTCGCCCATACGCGCGACGGTACGCGGATGCGAGGAGCCTTCCAGCTCGAGATCCCTGCCGGCTAGCCACTCGGCAGGCACGTCGCTCAGTGTTCCGTCGAGGTGCGGTTGCACCGAGGGCGCTTTGCACGTAAGGTTTCTTGAGCGGATCGCGACGATTCGCGCTGGGAAATACGGAGGGTCAAACTGAAGCAGCGGCTCGCAGCACCGGGTGCTCATGCTCTGCGTTCCCATCGATTTGCCGCACTGGCGGTAGGCGTCGCGGTCGTGTCGGCGGTCTACCTAATCGCGCTGAACCCGTTCGTTTCGGCGACCTCCGGCGGGGACCCGTACAGCGTCCCGTTGGTCAACGACACCAACCCCGCTGCCAACATCGTCGAAACGACGCTCACCTCGGAAGAAGCGACGGTCGAGATCGGCAATGGCAAAACGGCCCGCGCGCAGACCTTCAACGGCCAGATCCCCGGCCCGACCTTCATCCTCAACGTCGGCGACACGGTGGTCGTCCACTACCAGAACAACCTCACCAAAGAGAGCGGCATCCACTGGCACGGGATCGAGCTGGCGAACGGGATTGACGGCACTCCGTTCACTCAGAACCAGGTCGCGCCGGGGGGCAACTTTCTCTACAAATTCACGGTCACCCGGCCGGGGCTCTACTGGTATCACCCGCACCACCACTCCTCGACCAACCAGGTCTTCAAGGGCCTCTACGGGATGATCGTCGTCAAGGATCCGAATGAGGCCGCCCTGCAGGCCTCCGGAACTCTGCCCTCGGCAAGCCAGACCAAGCCAATCGTGCTCAGCGACGTGACGGTCTGCAAAGCACCCGGGGCCAACGACGCCGAAACCTACAATCCGGCGCTTCCCCACGTCAGCGGGGGCGCGCTGCCGAAACAGCAGCCGCCCACCCCGAAAAACCTTTGCGAAGGCCCAGCAGTCGGCGCCAACCCCTACCCGATCGACGAGAACGGGTCGCTGCGCGGGCCGTTTGCGGCCGGGGACATCCCGAACATCCAGACGGCCAAACACGCTGGAGCCACCCACGAGGGCCAGACCGTGCTGACCAACGGCAAGAACGTCGGTGGGCGGGCAGGGACCCCGGCGGCGCCGGGGGCGCTGGAAGCCGGCGCATCGACGCTCAACGTGCAGCCGGGTCAGGGGTTGCGTCTGCAGCTGGTCAACGCCTCGGCCGTGCGGTACTTCCGCCTCAGGCTGACCACCGCCGCCGGCGCGCTGGTCCCGCTGGTGCGGGTCGGGGGCGAGGGTGGCCTGCTCAACAACGCGGTCGAAGATGGAGGTACACAGGGCGCCTGGGTCACAAATTACGGAACAGGAGAGATTCTCCTGCCGCCGGGCACCCGGGCCGATGTAGTGGCAGCCATTCCCAACGCGCCGACCACCGGGGTGCTGACCCTGTGGACCCAGGATTTCGAACGCACCGGGCTCGGCTACTCGAACCTCCCGACCGTTCCCGTCATGCACCTGAACCTGGCCGGGCCGACTGTCGTACCCGCCTATGCGATCGCCGCCGGCAAACCGCTGCGCGCCGCGACCGGCGACCCGGTGGAGACCCTGGGTGCGCCTACCGGGCTCCTGCTTAACCCGGCGGTCTTCACCCCGCCCAAGGAAGGCCTTCCCAACCAGGACATCAAACTCACCGCGAACGCAGCGGTTGATCTTGGCGTCGACGGCAAATTCGGCACCCACGACGTGGAAGGCGACTACATGGACGCTGCCCACCTCGGCTCCAGCCGCTACGCCAAAGAAGGCGACGTATTGCAGCTCGAAGTCAAAAACCAAACCGCGGCGAGCCATCCGTTCCACTTGCACGGCTTCTCGATCCAGCCGGTGCAGCTGACCAACGGAGGCGAAACGTTCACGTGGACCTACCCGGAGTTCAGGGACAACGTCGACGTCCCGGGCGGGTTCACGCTGAAATACAAAGTGAAAATGGACCCAAGGCCACTCGCGGACGGTACGACCGCGGGCGGCGCGCTCGGCCGCTGGGTCTTCCACTGCCACATCTTCTTCCACGCCACCAACGGCATGCTCTCGGAGGTCGTAGTCACGAACTCCGCAGGCAATGAGCGGCCCGACGTCAACGTCGACAACTCCGAGCTGGCGGTCACGCAAGGCGGCACCGCGACGGTGACCGGTACCTACAAAGACCGCGATGGAGACCCGGTGACGCTGAGCTCGTCGGTCGGGAGCGTCACCGACAACGGCGGCGGGAAATACACCTGGACCTATCCGACGACCAGCGCGGATAGCACCCAGATCGTCTACGTCACGGCGACCGACTCGAATGGCCTCAAGGGCCAGATCCCGCTGTACCTGAAGGTCAACCCGGCGCCGGCGCCGAACGTCAAACCGGTGATCAAAAAACTCCGGGTCGTCCCCAGGAAATTCGCCGTCGCCAAAGGATTTACCAAACTGAAACTGGCCAGTACCAGCAAAAAAGCCAAAAAACGGCGCGGCACGAAGATTCGCTTCACGCTTTCCGAGCCGGCGAGGGTGAAGTTCACCGTCAAGCGCCTGCGCCCGAAACGGCCGAAAGTGAAAGTCCGGACGTTCAGCCGCAATATGAAAAAGGGCGGTAAGAAGACGGTGCGCTTCACCGGCCGCTTCAAAGGCAAAAAAGGCACCCTGCCGTCAGGGAAATACAAACTGATCGCTCAGGCGACCGACTCCGGTGGCCTCAAGTCGAAACGACGCTCGACCAGGTTTAAGATCCTCCCCTAAGCAGCCGTTTCATTCGGGGATCCGCCTGGGGGGGACGCTTTGGAAGAGCGGCGCGCATCTTGCGGAGTCGTACGGATAAAGTTTGCGCCCGGATGGGTTCGCGACACGTGAGCCGCGGGTAGCGCGGGTGCCCACCAGCGCTGGGATCCTTCTCTTCCGGGTGGTGAAAGGGGAGCCGGAAATGCTTCTCATCCACCCCGGGGGCCCCTACTGGGCGAAGAAAGACCTGGGGGCGTGGTCGATCCCGAAGGGTGTTTGTGAGGACGGAGAGAAGCTCCACCAGTGCGCATTGCGCGAGTTCGTCGAGGAGCTGGGCGCGCCCCCCGAGCTCTGTGTAGACGACCTGATCGAGCTGGGGTCGGTGCAGCAGAAAGGCGGCAAAGTCGTCCATGCCTGGGCGGCCGAGGGAGAGTTCGATCCCGCAAGGCTCGACAGCAACACGTTTGCGATGGAGTGGCCGCCGCGCTCCGGGGTCGAGCGCGAGTTCCCGGAGGTCGATCGGGCTGAGTGGTTCACCCCCGATGAGGCGCGCCAGAAGATCATCGCCGCGCAGGACGAGTTCGTCGACCGCCTGCTCGACCACCTTCGCGCTTCCCGGTGAAGGCCGGCGCGAACGTATACTCGCCCCAGCCGTAACGCCGAGGTCGCGAAAGAGAGGAAGCGGCGTGGACGCAGCGACTCAACCCGAGCCCGAGCTCTTGAACCAGGAGGGGTTTGCGGCGTTTGCCGGCCGCGCCGCTGAGGACGCCCCGGTGGTGATGCTGAACCTGCTCAGCTTCAAGCCCGACGGAGGGCGTGAGCGCTACGAGGAATACGGCGACGCCGTGGCCCCGCTGCTGGAGAAGGTGGGAGGCCGGATCGTCTTCGTCGGCGAGACTGCGTCACCGCTGCTCGGTGGGGACGGATGGGACATGGTCGCCCTGGTCGAGTACCCGACCCGCCAGGCTTTCCTCGACATGATCGGCTCGACCGAGTACCAGGCGGTCGGGCATCTGCGCACCGAAGCCCTGGAGAGGGGCGAGCTTCACCCGATGGATCCCGCCGAGGGGCTGCCCTAGATGGCCGAGCCTTCCTCACGGGACCCGCTGTCGGGCGACGGGCCCTCCGGCAGGCCGCTGCCGCTCTCGGTTCGCCTGCTCGGCGCTGGGGTGCGCAGTGCCCGCAACGTGACCAAGGCAGCCGGCATCGACCGAGCTGTCGAGGCCGCCGCCGAGGAGGCGATGGTCGCCGCCGTCCAAAGCGAGGCGGTCGAACGAGCGCTTGTGCGGGTGCTGCAGGGTCCGGTGGTCGAGGACGCCGTCCAGGGTGCGCTGGAAAGCGAGGCCGTCAAGCGGGCGTTGATCGACGCGCTTGACAGCGAGCTCGTCGATGAGGTGTGGCAGCGGCTGCTGGCCAGCGATGAGGCCCAGCGGCTGGTCGAGCGGATCGCCGAGGCGCCGGAGCTGCGCGCGGCGATCAGCGCCCAGAGCGTCGGCTTCATCGAGGACATCGGCCACACGATCGGCGAGACGACCCGCCGCTTGGACGGGGCGCTGGAGCGGATCGTGCGCCGAGTCTTCTTCCGTCCCCGGCGCGCAGAGGCGACCGAGCGCGCCGGCGCGGTGACCAGAGCCCTCGCCTTTGCGCTCGACGGGCTGATCGTCAACCTCGTCTTCTCGGGCATGGCGGCGATTGCGGCGCTGATCGGCTCGTTCTTCTCGGGGGACGCGGGCAACGTGTCCGGCCTCGCCCTGGCGCTTGGCACGAGCGCCTGGCTCGCGCTCGGGTCTCTCTACCTGGTGGCCTTCTGGTCGCTGGCTGGGCAGACGCCCGGCATGCGCTTCTTTGGCATCAGACTGGGCGTCGAGGGGCGCGGACTGCAGCCGCGCCGCTCCTTCTTGCGCCTGCTCGGCCTCTGGCTGGCGGCCATCCCCTTCGGCCTCGGCTTCCTCGGGATCCTCTTCGACGCGCGCCGCCGCGGCTGGCAGGACCGGCTCGCCAAGGTCGACGTGCTCTACGAGGGTCGCGAGACGACCCCGGCGCCATGGTCGACCCTCGACCTCGCGGAGCCGGCTGGGTCGGCCGAGGAGGCCGCAACGACGAAGGCCCCGGGTTCCCAGGGCCTTCGTCCGCAGCATGTATCTGGCCCGCCGCTAAGCGGCTGACCCGTCAGGCAACCGGCCCGCCTTCTGGGCCCTCGGCCAGCTTGTAGATGATGATGATCGAGAGGGCGAAGATCGCCAGCGACCAGAACGGATAGGCGGGGATCGAGAGCAGTGCCCCGATCGCGTTCAGCGAAGCGACGAAAATGCCGAACCAGCGACCGAACTCTCCACCTGAGAAGAGGGAGAAAGCGGCGACAAGCTCGAGCACGCCGATGATCAAGAGGATCCATCCCCATGTGTTGAGGCCGCTGAGGATGAACGTGACGTCTTCGGCGAAGAACTTCGAATCGCCGATTGCGGCGATGCCGTAGATCATGTTGAGGATGCCTGCGACTAGGAGCAGCACGCCGGCGAAAACCCACCAGCCACTGATCAAGCTCTCATCGTTCATTGCGTAACCCTTTCGTGAGCGGTGGAGAGGTAAAGAAATCCTAAGCGCGAGTTCGGGGCACGGCAACCATTTCCTTGCGGGCCAAGCAAACGCTCAGAAAGTTTGGTTTTTGGTGAGGGTGCGTTTGTCATCATCTCGGCGATGACGACTGCCGCTGGAGCCTTACTGCGACGAGCCGCTCTTCCGGCGATGCTGGCCTTCGTCTTTCTTGCGTTGGCCCCGGCGCATGCCCTTTCGATCCCCGTGTATGAGCTGGGGGGCGGAGGACCCGCCGCGTCGTCCGCGGGCCAGCCGTTGCTCGTCCCCGGACGCCCGCCGGCCAGCCGCTTTGACGGGGGTCAGATCGCCGGTGCCAGCAGCATCCATGTTGCGCGTTCCAAAGCGGCGGGAACGCGGACCAATGGGAAAATCCTCGGAGTGGACCATTACGGGAGTGGGTACTCCTGCTCGGGCACCGCGCTGAACACGCCAAGTCGCTCGATCGTGATCACCGCCGGTCACTGCGTGATGGAGCGGGGGGCCCGCTTCAAACGGATCATCTTCGTCCCCGCCTACAACCATGGTCGACGCCCGTTCGGGAGCTTCGAAGCCGAGGCCATCTACGTGATGCCGCCATGGCGTCGCAGCGAAAACCCGGACTTCGACGTCGCGGCATTGAAGGTGAAGCCGACCTCCGCGGGAGCGCTGACCGACGTGGTCGGCGGGCGGGGATATGCGACGTCCAAATCGCGCCGCTCCGACTTCGAAATCTTTGGCTATCCGGCGGCTGCGCTGCGCGGCGAGGAGCTCCGCAGCTGCCGGGCCACTGGCCTTGGCATGGACTTTCTCACCAACATCTTCTTCGGGCCGCCAACCGTGCCGGCTGCCTGCGACATGGCGGCGGGCTCCAGCGGTGGCAGTTGGATCATCAAGGGCGAATACGTCAACGGGGTCACCAGCTACAGCTACGCGAAGAGGAGCACCGCCCGCCTCTACTCGCCCTACTTCGGCCCATCGATCGCGAACTTCCTGCGCGAACTGCCTTAGTTGGATCAGTCATCCTGGCCTCAGCGGTCGGGGCGGGGGATGGAATCGCCAAGTATCAAGCGGGCCCGGTAATAGAGCGCCTCATCTGCGCTGGCTTGGCCAGCATCCCGGCGCGCGGCGCGGCCGGCGCGATTCTGGCCGGTCCCGGCCGGAGCCTCGTCTCGAACCAAACCGGCAAGCCTGCCTCTCGAAGTGAATCTTGTGGTGATCCTGGAAGTCATTCCGCGAGCCTCCTTCCTGAGTTTCTTGAGTATATAACTCAAGAATACAAAAGAGGGAAGTGGGAAGGGATGCGATATGGCCAAGCTTCTTCTGGGTCCAGCGCTGCGCTATGTCTCGGGAACCGAGGCGACGATCTGGGTGGAGACGAGTGGGCCGTGCGAGGTGGAGATCCTTGGTCACCGTGAGCCGACCTTCGGCGTCGAAGGGCATCACTACGCGCTGGTTCGGGTCGAGGGCCTCGAGCCGGGGGGCTTCTATGAGTACGAGGTCGCGCTTGACGGCGAGCCCTGCTGGCCGCGATCGTCAGATGACCTGCCTCCGAGCGTAATCAGACCCTTCGCTAAGGACAAGCCGCTCGACATCTGCTTCGGGTCCTGTCGAGTCGCGCTGCCACACGAGGAGCCCTATACGAAGAGCAAGGACAGCCACGAAGACGGCCACGAGCTCGACGCGCTCTACGTCCTTGCGCGCCAGATGATTCGCGCTGAGCGTGACGAGTGGCCGGAGTTGCTCCTCCTGCTTGGCGACCAGGTCTACGTCGATGAGGGATCGCCCGCGGCGCGTGAGCGGATCCGCGCCCGGCGCGACACCAGCAGGCCACCGGGGGAGGAGGTCATCGACTTTGAGGAGTACACCTGGCTTTACGGAGAGGCCTGGGAGGACAAGCTGATTCGCTGGCTCTTCTCCACGGTCTCCACCTCAATGGTTTGGGACGACCACGACATGAGCGACGACTGGAACATCTCCCGCTCTTGGCATGAGGAGATGGAAAAGAAAGACTGGTGGCACGAGCGCGCTATCGGCGGCATCATGAGCTACTGGATCTACCAGCACCTCGGAAACCTCTCACCGCGCGAGCTGGACGAGAACGATGTCTATCTGCGAGTGCGGGGAAATCCCGATGCGACCAGCGTGCTGCGCGAGTGGGCGAGGAGCATCGATTCCACCGCGGCGGGAACCCGCTGGAGCTTCTGCCGCGACATCGACGGGGTGCGTGTCGTGTTCCTGGACTCACGCGCTGCCCGCGTCCTGACCGAGGACCGACGTTCGATGTTCGACGACGATGTCTGGGACTGGATCGTCGACCACGCCAGCGGTGACTTCGATCACCTGCTGATCGCCACCACGGTTCCCTACCTTCTCTCTCCTGGCTTCCACTATCTAGAGGCCTGGAACGAGCGACTCTGCGATGGCGCCTGGGGAGGCCTGCTGGCTCGGGGCAGCGAGAAGCTGCGCCGCCTCGGTGACTTTGACCACTGGGCGGCCTTCCAGTTCTCCTTCCAGCGATTCCGCAAGCTGTTGGAAGAGGTGGGCTCGGGCAAGCGTGGGAAGCCGCCGGCGTCGATCGTGATTCTCTCCGGCGACGTGCATCATGCCTACCTTTGCGATGTCGCCTTCAAGCAAGGCGCGGGAGTGAAGAGCCCAGTTGTACAGGCGGTCTGTTCGCCCTATCGAAACCCGCTCGACGAGCGCGAGCGCAAGGCGATCCGAATTGGCTTCTCCGCTCCCTTCAAAGCGTTGACGCGTTCGCTGGCCAAAGTCGCGGGCGTTCCGGACCCTGGCATCCGCTGGCGCCTACTGGAGGGGCCGTACTTCGACAACCAGGTCGGAACCGTGCACCTCAATGGCCGAACGGCGACGGTGCGGCTGGACAAGACGATCGCCGGCGAGGAGGACGAGGTCTCGCTCGAAAAGACCTTCGAGCGCCGCATCGCTTGAGGGCGAGGTGGGGCGGGGCGCCACCCGGCAAAAGGGCGCCCCACCCCTGTCGCCCCTTCAGGCGGCTGCGGAGGAAACCTCCACGTCGTCATCGCCCTCTGGGTCGCGGGGAGTCGAGGCCCCGCGGCCGTTAGGCGATGGCGCATCACCGCTGAAGCTCTTGATTTGCCCGGGCCGCAGGTAGACGATCTGGCCCTCGCGCAACTCCAGCTTCTGGAGCTCGCTACGGGTCAGCTGGGCCCATACCTCGGTGCCGTCGCCGAGCACGAACTCGACCCGGATCTCGAAGCCGAGCGCGACGATCCGCTGGACCATCGCCTCCTCGGTCCGCTCGTCGGCATCGAGCACGACCTCCATGTCGTGCGGCCGGACGAAGTGCTCGCCGAGCCGGTTGACCTCGCCGACGAAGCTCATCACGAACTCGTTGGCGGGATGGTCATAGAGGTCGTCGGCGGTCCCCGACTGCTCGACCCGGCCTTCGTTCATCACGACCAGCTGCTCGGCGACGTCCATCGCCTCCTCCTGGTCGTGGGTGACGAAGATCGTCGTCACGTGCATCTCGTCGTGGAGGCGGCGCAGCCAGGTGCGCAGGTCCTTGCGGACCTTCGCGTCAAGCGCCCCGAACGGCTCATCGAGCAGGAGGACCTGCGGCTCGACCGCCAGCGCCCTGGCCAGGGCCATGCGCTGGCGCTGGCCGCCGGAGAGCTGGTCGGGGTAGCGCTCGGCGAGGCCGTCGAGCTGGACCAGGCGCAGCAGCTCGTGCACCCGGTCGCTGATCTTGGCCTTCTCCCACTTGCGGATCTTCAGCCCGAAGGCGACGTTCCCGAACACCGTCATGTGCTTGAAGGCCGCGTAGTGCTGGAAGACGAAGCCGACCTCGCGCTTCTGCGCCGGCGTCGCCGTCGCATCGGCGCCGTTGATCACAACCTGGCCGGCATCGAGCGTCTCCAGCCCGGCGATCGCCCGCAGCAGCGTCGACTTGCCGCTGCCGCTGGGCCCGAGCAGCGCCGTCAGCGAGCCGTCGGGCACGTTTATCGAAACATCGTCAAGAGCCTGAAAGTCACCGAAGCGCTTGCGCGCTCCCTCGACTGCGATTCCCATCAGGAACCCTCCTCCTTTGATTTGGACGTTGAGATTGGGACGTCACCCGTGATCGGGATCGGCCCGCTGGACTGGGCCTTCGTTTTGCGGCCGCCGATGCTCATCAGCAGCAGGGTGGTCAGAGCGAGCAGGGCGAGGACGATCGCGCCGGCGTAGGCGGCTTCCTCGTTGAACTGCTCGAAGGCCTTAGCGACGAACAGCGGCAGCGTCTCGGTCTCGCCCGAGATCGAGCCGGAGACGATCGTCACCGCGCCGAACTCGCCCAGCACGCGGGCGGTGGTCAGCACGACTCCGTAGGCGACCCCCCAGCGGATCGCCGGCAGGGTGACTCGCCAGAAGGTCTGCCAGCCGTTGGCGCCCAGGGTGGAGGCCGCCTGCTCCTGCTCGGTGCCGATCTCCTGCAGGACCGGGACCACCTCGCGGACGACGAATGGCAGCGAGACGAAGACGCTGGCGAGGATCATCCCCGGGGTTGAGAAGAGGACCTGGATGCCCCATTCGCTCAGCGTCGGCCCGAACCAGCCGTCGTTTCCGTAGAGCAGGAACAGCGCCAGGCCGACGACGATCGGGGAGATCGCGAAGGGGAGGTTGATGATCCCGTCGAGCACCGCGTTGCCCTTCCACTTGTGGCGGACGAGCAGCAGCGCGCAGACGACCCCGAAGATCGTGTTCAGCGGTACCGCGACCGCGACCATCAGCAGCGTCAGCCAGATCGCGTGAATGGCGTCGGGCGAGGTCATCGCTTCGATCGGCGGCCCGAGGCCGTGCTCGAAGGTCTTGTAGAAGATCATTCCCACCGGGGCCAGCAGAAGCAGGCCCAGGTAGCCGAAGGCGAGGGTGCGAAGGCCCCATTTGGCGGGCTTGGCGGGGGTCACTTGTTGTACACCCCCCCGTAGCGGTCAAAGAGCCGCTTGAAGAGGCGTCCGAAGATGCTCCGCTTCTCACCGTGCGCGCCGGAGCGAGCGAAGAGGCTGACCCCGATCAGCAGCGCCAGCGAGATCGCCAGCAGCACGACCGACACCGCGGATGCGCCGGCGACGTTGCCGGTCTCGATTTGGCTGCGGATGAAGACCGAGGAGACCTCGGTTTCGAAGGGGCGGTTGCCGGAGATCAGGATCAGCGAGCCGTACTCGCCCAGCGCCCGCGCGAAGGCGAGCAGGACACCGGCGACGATTCCCGGCAACAGGTTGGGGAAGATGATCCGCCGGAAGACGGTGAAGCCGCCGGCGCCGAGCGAGGTCGCCGCCTCCTCCATCTCACGGTCCATCTCCATCAGCAGCGGTTGCACCGCGCGGACGACGAAGGGCAGGGTGATGAAGCAGAGGGCGACCACGATCGCCACCCTGGTGAAGGCGATGTTGAGGCCGAACGGGCTCTCGGATCCGTAGAGCGTCAGCAGGGTCAGGCCGGCGACGATCGTCGGCAGCGCGAAGGGGAGGTCGATTAGAGCGTTGACGGCGCCCTTGCCGGGGAACTCGTCGCGGACCAGGACCCAGGCGATGATCGTGCCGAAGACCGCGTTGATCGCGACCACGATCAGCGAGCTGATCACGGTCAGTTTCAGCGCTGCCAGCGACTGGGCGCCGGTGACCGAGTTCCAGAAGGCGCCGAAGCCACCGCTGGTCGACTCGGCGACCACGGCGGCCAGCGGCAGCATCACCATCAGGGACAGGTAGAGGACGACCATGCCTCGACCGAGGCCGACGCCGAGCCCGGGCAGGCGGATGCCCGCCCGGGGTGCTGTGGATGGGGGAATGTTTGCCGGGTGAGCGTCCATCAGCCGCTGGTGGAGACTCCGAGTTCCTTCTCGATCTCGGCTACCGAGCCGGTTTCGTCGTCGAAGAACTCGTCGTTGACCGTTGCCCAGCCGCCGAACTCGTCGATCGTGAACAGGTCCTCGGGGGTCGGGAACTGCTTCTCGTCGACCAGTTTCGGGTTGACCGGCCGGTAGCCGTTCTCAGCCCAGAGTTCCTGGCCGGCGTCCGACCAGATGTAGTCGAGGAACTTCTGCGCGGACTCCGGAGCGTCTTTGGTGACCGCGATCGGAGTCTCGATCAGGATCGTGCTCGGCGGGATCACGTAATCGACGTCCTCGCCCTCGGTTTGGGCCTTGATCGCCTCGTTCTCGTAGCCGAGGAGCACGTCGCCCTCGCCCTGGGTGAAGGCGGCAAGCGCGTCGCGGGCGCTGCCCGGCTGGACCACTGTCTTCTCAAGCACGGTCTTGACCGCGTCGAGCGCCTCCTGCTCGGATTTGCCCTGGTGCAGCTGCGAGCCGTAGATCGCCATGATGTTCCAGCGGGCGGCTCCGGAGCTGAACGGGTTGGGGGTGATGATCTCGACGTCCTCGGTGAGCAGGTCGTCGATCGACTCGAGGCCCTCGGGGTTGCCCTTGCGGACCGTCAGCACCATCACCGAGTCCTGGGCGATGCCGTCGTACTGCTGCTTGTCCCAGTCGGCTGCGACCTGGCCGGATTCGACCAGGCGGATCATGTCGCCGCCCTGGGCGAAGTGGATGACCGAGGCAGGCTGGCCGGCCTCGACCGCGCGGCTCTGGTCGCCAGAGGCGCCGAAGGAGTTGCTGAAGCTGACGTCAGCGCCCTCAGGGGTAGCTTCGAAGCCGGGCTCGAGCGCTTCCTCATAGACGGCCTCCGGGGTGGAGTAGCCGACGATGTCGAGCTTGCCACCGCTCGTCGAGTCGGAGGAGCCGCAGCCGATTCCCACAGCTGCAAAGGCGAGGACGAGGAGGGCGGCCATGAGGCCGACGCTCACGTTGCTCCACCGGGTTTTCTCACGGGCGTTTGGCATTGGGGTGCTCCCCTTCTTTCTTGAGTTGCTTAGTTTCTTGACTAACTTGGTTCTAAAAGAGGCGGGCACCCTAACACAATGTTCATCAGGAATGTCAAGAATGAAGTTGAAACGGTTTCGACTGCACTGATGCGTCGCGGATAGACTCGCGCCGTGAGCGCCGATGTCATGAGAACGCCGGACGAGCAGTTGCAGGGGCTGCCCGACTTTCCCTTCGAGTCGAGCTACCGGGAGATAGACGGACTACGGCTCGCCTATCTCGACGAGGGGGAGGGCAAGCCGGTTGTCTTCTTCCACGGAGAGCCGACCTGGTCGTTCCTCTGGCGCAAGGTGATCCCGCCGGTTCGCGATGCCGGCTACCGCTGCATCGCGCCCGACTTCGCCGGCTTCGGCCGCTCCGACAAGCCAACCGACCTCGATTGGTACACCTATGACCGCCACGTCGAATTGATGGCAGCGCTGCTCGAGGAGCTGGACGTGCGCGATGCGACCGCCGTCGTCCACGACTGGGGCGGGCCGATCGGACTGCGGCTCGCGGTCGAGCATCCCGAGCGCTTCAACCGGATCGTGATCATGGACACCGGCCCCTTCACCGGCTATCAGAAGATGAGCGACACCTGGCTCAAATTCCGCGACTTCGTGCGCAGCAACGAGGATGTGCCAACCGGCTTCCTGGTCAAGGCCGGCTGCAAGAACGACCCCGGAGATGACGTCATTGCCGCCTACGACGCGCCTTTCCCCAATCCCGAGTCGAAGGCGGGCGCGCGTGCCTTCCCGCTGATCCTGCCGACCGAGCCCGACATGCCGGGCGCGGCCGAGGGCCAGCGTCTGGCGGTGGCGCTGCGTGAGGACGAGCGCCCGACCCTGGTGCTCTGGGCCGACTCGGACCCTGCGCTTCCCTTCTCGGTAGGCGAGATGGTCTCCGAGGCGCTCGGCTACCCGCCGCCGCGGAAAATCGAGAACGCCGGTCACTACCTCCAGGAGGACGCCGGCGAGGAGATCGGGCGGATCGTCGCCGAGTGGCTTTCGGACAGCTGAGGGCCTACCTCGCTATATGACGGGTGACCATGGCCTTCAGTTCCTCCCGCGAGCTCTCGGTTAGAAGCCGTACTCGTCGGGGCGGTGCGTCGCCCTCGATCCAGGTCACGGTTCCCGGCCAGTAGGGGCCGGGAGGGGTCCCCGGGTGGTGAAAGGCGGAGGCGAAGATCCAGCTGCCGGTGTTGTGGAGGCGGCCACCACCGGGCAGCGCCCACTCGCCGTCCTTGCTCGTCGGCCCCGCCCGGTGAGTGTGGCCGGTGATCACATGGGCGGCCTGGATGTCCAGTCGCTCGCTCATCTGGGTGGCGCCGGAGATGCCGCTGCCGGTGATTGAAGTGGGGGAGAGGTCGGCGCTGAAGCCGGCGCGGAGCAGTCGGTTGATGCTCCAGATGGTGGCTGGAATCCCAGCCTTGACGGCGGCCCCCAGCGCCGCGCGCCGCGCACGACTGCCGCGCGCGCCGTTGCTGGAGATCGCGCGCCAGGCGCGCTCGGAGGGGCGGGTCGCCTCCCGCGCCGAGCCAGATTGGGCGAGCGAGAAGGAGAACCCGTAGATCGGCCGCAGGACCCGCTCGTAGTCGGCGGGGGTAGCGGGGTTGGGCAATGCCCCAAAGCGGCGCATCATCGCCGCCGCCGCTATGCACTCGATCCGGGGCAGGCTCATATGGCAGTCCATGTAGTGACCGTGGGTCGCGTAGACGTCGTCGCGCAGCCAGACCCCGGGGTAGGCGATCTCCAGCTCGGCGCTGCCCAGCCAGCTCGCGATCCGGGAGGCAGGATCGGTGGAGGCGGGGGCGCGTTGCTCCAGGCCGAGTGGCTGCTCCGCGAGCGCGGTCTCTTCGAGCAGTGGCTCGGCGAGTCGGTAATCGTGATTTCCGGGGACGAGCACGACTTGGCGGCCCGCCATCGCCTCACCCAACTCCTCGAAGAAAGGTTGGCTGCTCTCCAGCACCGTTATGAGCTGCAGTTCGCGCAGCTCGAGCACGTCGCCAAGCAGGACGACCCGGTCGGCCGTCCCGATCTCCTCCAAGAGCACTCGGCGGATGCCGGCGTCGCGCAGTAGGTCCTCGCCGAAGGCGCTGCCCAGGTGCAGGTCGGAGACGATCGCGGTGCGCACTCGCCCAACTTAGCCGTTCGGCTTTCGCGCGCATCACGCTATGGAAATAGCCCCAATCGCGATGCGCATCGAGAACTGGTCGGCGTGGGGGCTAAGATCGTCAGATGCTGGGACTCAGCGAGGAGCGCCTCGCACCCGCCAACGGAATCGAGATCGCCTACCAGGAAATGGGCGATCCGGATGGCGAGGCGATCCTGTTGATCATGGGCCTCGCGACCCAGATGGTGGCCTGGCAGGAGCCCTTCTGCGCGATGCTGGCCGAGCACGGCTTTCGCGTGGTCCGTTTCGACAACCGCGACATCGGCCACTCGACCAAGATCGAGTCGGCCGGCCTGCCGAAGCGAACCGACATGGTGTTGGGTCGCCGCCGCACGGCTCCCTACCTGCTGCGTGACATGGCGGATGACACGACCGGCCTGATGGACCATCTGAAGATTGACGCGGCGCATCTGGTCGGTGCCTCGATGGGTGGGATGATCGGGCAGACGGTTGCGATCCGCCGACCCGAGCGCGTGCGGTCGCTGGTCTCGATGATGTCGAGCACCGGCAACCGCTGGCTTGGGGTGCCAACCTGGAAGGCGTTCGGAGCTCTGCTCGCCCGCCCCGTCAAGGGACGCGATGCGGCAATCGATCAGGCGGTGAAGACCTTCCGCGCCATCGGCTCGCCCGGTTACCCGATGGACGAGGAGCGCTTTCGCAAGCTGGCGGGCATCTCCTATGACCGCTCCCATGACCGGGCCGGCATCAGCCGCCAGCTGCACGCGGTCAGCGCTTCCGGCGACCGCACCCAGGCGTTGCGCCAGCTGCGAGTCCCGACCGCGGTCATCCATGGCGCCAGCGACCCCTTGATCCGCCCCGTCGCCGGTCGCGCCACCGCGAGGGCCATCCCCGGCGCCCACCTGCGCGTGATCGACGGCATGGGCCACGACTTCCCCAAGGCCCTTTGGCCGACCTTCGTCGACGAGATCGTCGCCAATGCCACCCGCGCCGACAAGGCTCCGAAGGTCAAGCAACCCGCCTGATCGACCTCAGCGCTTCGGCCCGATGAACTCGTCGAGCCTTGCCACATCATCCTTGCGGGAAACGTAGATCGACACCGCGGCCGACTCGCGTTTCGGAAATGACGCGGTCCATCGCAGCCCTAGGCAATCGCACGCCGAGCAGAAGATGCTGGTGATGTCGGTGGAGCAGTTGGAAAAGATGTAACGAGGCTGTCGCCAGCCCCCAGCGCCAGTGCTGTACGACCGGCATCCGTCCGACTGAATCAATCCCTTGAGCAATTGCTCCGGCCACTTCCTTGCAAGCGCCTGCTGCCAGTCGGCAAGGAAGATTGGCCGCGTGTGCTTCATTCCTGGGCCGTGCTGGGGAAATAAGCAAGGCCAGGATCGCGAGTAAGCAGAGACCGAATAGCAATTCGAGGGGGTGAGCAGCGCATGCACACTATTTTCGGGGACAGTGGCCCGCATCGTCTCGATGCATTCCTCAACAATCTTCGGATATTTCATATCCAGGAAGACGCGTAGACGGTGGACGCCGCGAGCGTGAGCGGAGATGCTGCCGTCTCCTAGGTAAAGCCCAAGTAGATGGACGTAAGCCGCCCCGAGCCCATCGAATCGATGCTCTTGTTGCCCGCAGGCCGGACAGATGGCCGGGTAGGCTCCGTTCGTGGGGCGGGAGTGACGAGGCAGCTTTCCCGCGTGCCAATCCCGCACGGTCGGCAAAGGCAACTCAAGACGACGGGCGACCTGTCGTGCGCCAAGCCCCTCTTCATCGCGCAGCCTCAGCGCTTCTGTGACCGTGGCCCAACTATGCACCAGCGCCTTTCGAAAGTGCGGGTGAGAGGAGTCGAACCTCCACGTCCCGAAGGACACGAGCACCTGAAGCTCGCGCGTCTGCCATTCCGCCACACCCGCTTGTGGCCTTCAATCTAGCGGTTGGAGCGAGGGCGGGAGCCATGCAATTGTACGAACACATGTTCGTAGACTACCTCGTCTCTAGGACGGACCCAGCAAAGGACGCTAACCATCACTCTCGCTAGAATGCCGCCTCCTCGCCGCTATCGTCTAGGGGACTAGGACGCCGGATTCTCAGTCCGGAAACCCGGGTTCGAATCCCGGTAGCGGTACTAAAGCGGGGACGAGATTGGAACCCGATTGCGTCCGCGGGGTCGAGCCCTACATATGCAGGCCGCTTGGGCTGGTCGGAAACTTCTTGTGGCGGGTTGGGTTTGGGGGACGATGGAGATGGAGGCGAAAGAGGTCCGTGAGGGACGGAGTGCTCTAAGGCGCTCGCTGCTTGGCCTGCTCCTTGCCTTTGTTCTGCTTGTGGTTGGTGCTGGGACGGCGGTTGGGGCGACTTGGACTGGGGTGCAGCTGACTGGCGAGGCGGGGAAGGTGGGGATGTTCGGGGTGTCGTGCCCGTCGGCCTCGCTGTGCGTTGCTGTGGGGGGCAACAACACGGTTGCTACCTCGACCAACCCGACTGGTGGGGTCGCGGATTGGAAAGCCGCCTATGTGGGGGAAGGGGCGATCCTGACGGCGCCTAACAGCAGCTTCAACGGGCGTCAGATCCGGGGTGTCTCCTGCCCCTCGTCTGAGCTCTGTGTAGCCGTGTCCTTCGATGGGCTGATCTACGCCTCGACCAACCCGACCGGTGGCGAGGCTGCCTGGAGCACGGTCGATCTCGACGGCAAAGGTCCCAACACCCACATGCTCGGGATCTCCTGCCCGACCCCGTCGTTCTGCGCGGCGTCGGCTGGCAAAGGCAAAATCGTGACCTCGACCAACCCGACTGGTGGGGTCTCGGACTGGTCGATCGCCACACTCGATCACTCGGTCGAACTGCGCGGGATCTCCTGTGTTTCCCCCACGTTCTGCGTTGCCGTCGGCGATGACGGCGACAACACCACTTATGACGGCGAGATCGTCAGCTCGACCAATCCACTCGGCGGCGCCTGGCAGTCCGTGCAAATGCCCGGCGGGCAGGGCGGCCTCGGGGGAGTCTCCTGTCCGTCGCCGGCCCTTTGCGTGACCGGCAACCTGATTGGGAACCTGGTCAGCTCCACCAACCCCACGGGCAGCGCTTCTGTCTGGGACTCGGTTGACGGGGGCGGCTCGGTGCAGATCACCGGCGTCTCATGCATCTCGTTGAGTCGCTGCGTCGCGGTCGACAACAACGGCGACGTTCTGACGTCCACCAACCCAACCGGCGGGCCAGGCGATTGGACTTTCGAGAACGTCATTCCGTACCCGCAGGTCGAAGAAACCGCGGCCAACCACATGTTTGGGGTCTCGTGCCCATCGACCTCGCTCTGCGCGACAGTGGTGATCAAGGGCCAGATATTCACCAGCAAGAACCCGTTCGTGGACCCGCCGGCGCCCGTCGACAACAAAGGCAAAGGGAAAGGCAAGAAACGGCCGAAGCGACCGCGGACGACAATCGCGCTGCGACCGTTTCCCGGCGTCGAGATCAAAGGCCACACGTACAAAGCCCGGTTCCGCTTCTTCGCGACGAACGGTGCCCAGGTTCGCGGTTTCGCCTGCAAGCTCGATGGGCGGCCGGTCAAGCGATGCCGCTCGCCGAAGAGCTACCGCGTAGGGCTCGGAACGCATGTCTTTCGAGTTCGCGCAATCGGTTGGACCGGCCTGAAAGGGCCGCCGGAGGTCACCAGGTTCAAGGTCTGCAACCCCGGCGGGCCGCTGCCCATGTGCCTTAAGGGTCAGATCCCCGGCTTCGCCAGGTAATTCGGCTTCTAGATGCGGTCTAGGACTACGACTGGGATCTCGCGCTCGGTGTTGCGCTGATAGTCGTTGTAGGCGGGCCACTCCTTGGCCATCGTCTCCCACATCTCCGGCTTCTCCTCCGCGCTTGCCGTGCGGGCGCGGGCCTTGAACTTGTCTCCCTTGACCTGCACTTCCACCTCGGGGTTCTCGGAGAGGTTCAGGTACCACGCGGGCGGGTCGTCGGTGCCGCCTTTGGATGCCACGATCATGTAGGCATCGTCGTGCGGGGCGTAGATCAGCGGCGTGGTGCGCGGCTCGCCCGACTTACGGCCGGTGGTGGTGAGCAGCAGGGTCTGGGTCCCTTGCCACTCGTGGCCCTCCTCGCCGCCGGTGGCCTGGTAGCGATCGACGTGCTGTTGACCAAAGAGCATGGGCTCGATGGTAGTCGAGTGTGGGGCCGGCTTGATTAGGCCGTGGTGGTGGCCAGCGGCTTTATGCCGGCTCGTTGCGACGGGATGAGCAGCGCCGAGGCGCAGACCATCGCGAAGGCCATGACCTGGAGGACGAGGCCGACGGGGTCTGTGGAGAGTGGGTCTCCGAAGACGATGACTCCTCCCGCGATCTGCGCCGCGTTTGCGACGAGTCCCATCAAGCCGATCGTCTCGATCGCACCGCCGCGTTGAAGCGCCGCCACGGTGGCGTACTGGGCAAGTGCTCCAGCAAGCACGATCAGCGAGATCCAGGGTGCGAGCACCGCGACCGATACGCCTCCGGCTCCCGTCAGCCCCTTGATGGCGACACCCGCGAGGGCGATGAGGATTCCCGCGATCGCCGCGAGCAAGATGCCACCGTGCTCGTTGAGGCGCTCGGAGCGGTGACCGGAGAGGAGCGCCGCGGCGATCAACGCAAGCCCGCCCTCGAAGCCGAGGATCGGCGCGACCGAGAATTCAGAATGGCTTCCGCTGAAGTGCGGGACCGTGACGACGAGCAGGGCGATGCCGGCGCTGCCCAGGAAGAGCGCGAACCACTGGCGTCGCTCGACGGGATCGCCGAACAGGCGCTGCGCCATCACCGCGAGGGTCACGGCACTGCCGGCCAAGATGGCCTGAACGATTGAGATCGGGGCCATCGAGAGGGCGGCGACGTGGACCAGCCAAGCGACCGCCGCCAGTCCCCAGCCTGCCGCGAACCAGCGTGAAGCGGCCAGCCCCCGTGCGCTGCGGAGTGGTTTCCGTATCGAGATCGGATCGACGTTGTGGCAGCCGCGATGCTTGAGCAGCGACGCAACGTTCGTCAACAGCCCCGCCGCGATGGCCAGGCCGATACCTATCTCCATGCGAACGTCCCCACGGACCTACTATCGGCGCGCGGGCTCGCGATGATTAGCGCGCCTGCCGGTGGTCGGCGGGGGAGTGGGTAGCCGCAGGCGGGTGCGCGCCTTGGCGACCGCCGAGACCGAGGAGTGACAGGCCTTGGCGATCATCCCATCCGAATGGTCGGGTGTGCGACGGACCTCGAACTCGATCAGAGCGGCGCGGCGAAGCTGTGCGCGAGCTGCCAGCGAGCAGTCGGGAGCCGACTCCAGCGCTGCCTTCGCTGCGCGCTCACGCCTGCAGACCAGGCAAAACTGGCCATCGGCCGAGCTTGCCCAGGTATCGGGGAATGGGACGGGCTTGCTGTCGATTTGACCGACGGACATTTCGCACTGGTCGCACGTCCATTTCTTCGATGTCTTCGGGCTTTGGCTCATGCGGTCACCTTGCGCTTGCGCCGGCGACGGCGCGCGCTCTGAGACGAGGAGGGCTTCCCGTTGTGAGATGGCGACGGCTTCCCATTGTGAGACGAGGCCGGCTTCCTATTGCCATTTCCATTGCCTCGGGGTTGACCGCTCCGGCCCTGGTCGAACTCACGGCCGAGGCCGAGGTCGCGGGCGATGCGCTGCATGTCCGCGGCCTGGTCGGCCAGCACGAAGCTGGTCCCCGCCCCGCGGCGGCCCGCCCGTCCGGTGCGGCCGACCCGGTGCACGTAGGAGTCACGATCCCCGGGAACGTCGAAGTTGATCACGTGGGTGATGTCCGCGACGTCGATTCCACGGGCGGCGACATCGGTCGCCACAAGCGTGTGAACGTCGCCGCGCTCGAAACGGGCGAGGGCCCGTTCGCGCTGGCCCTGGCTTTTGTCGCCGTGCATCGCGACCGCCTCCAGATCATGGCTGCGAAGACGCTTGACCAGCCGGTCGGCGCCTCGCTTGGTGCGGACGAAGACCAGCGTGCGGCTCTGCTCGCCGTCGCGCAGCTGCCCGGCCAGGTGGTCGAGCTTCGCGCCCTGGGAATCGACGTGGACGAAGCGGTGCTCGATGTCGGCCTTGCTGCGCTCGGCCGCCGCCTGGGTGTGGTGGCGCGCGTTATGCGTGTAGGCGGCCGCGAGCTTGCCGATGGCGCCTTCCAGGGTGGCGGAGAAGAAGAGTGTCTGGCGCTGGGCCGGGGTCTTGGAGACGATCCGGTCCACCGCGGGCTTGAACCCCATGTCCAGCATGCGGTCGGCCTCGTCGAGGACGAGGACGCGAATGTGCCCAAGCGAGATCACCCCGCGCTGAAGAAGGTCCTCGAGGCGCCCTGGCGTCGCGACCACGATGTCGGCGCGGCGGGCGGCTGTGCTCTGCGGGCCGAAGCCGACGCCGCCGTAGACCGCGGCGATCCGCAGCCGGCGGGTGCCGGCAATCGACTCCAGCTCGTCGACGATCTGGCTCGCCAGCTCGCGCGTCGGCGCGAGCACGAGGGCGGAGGGGCGCTGGTCAGACGGCTCGACGAGCTCCACCAGCGGCAGGCCGAAGGCGAGCGTCTTGCCAGAGCCGGTCGGCGACTGGACGAGAAGGTCGTGTCCCTCCAGCGCGTCGCTGATGACCATCTGTTGGACAGGGAAAGGTTGAGTGATGCCGCGCTGAGCGAGTGCGCCCAGAACAGGCTTAGAGATGCCGAGATCGGCAAACGACATGATGTGGTGAGCTCCTTTTTGAGCGTTTAAGGGAGATCCAGCGACCCCTAAACGCAAAGCAACGCACGAAGGGAACGGAACCTCTCGGGTGGCGAACTGCGCCAAACCCGACACCAACACCGTAGCAGTAGTCCCAGCTATTGGCGCATTTTTGCTTTCGCGGCCGCCTTAGGCCAAGGGTTTCGGGGTGGTCTAGGGTAACGGTGTGAACGTCCTGATTGCCGCGGATATGGAGGGGATAGCGGGCATCGACGACTACGGCGATTGCCTGCCCTCGCACCCTGCCGCTTACGCGCGTGGCCGGGCGCTGATGACCAATGAGGTGCTTGCCGTGGTTGCTGCCCTGCGCGACGGCGGGGCCGAGCGCATCTCGGTCGGGGACTGGCACATGGTCGGGACCAACATCGAACGCGAGCGCATGCCGGACGGGATAGAAGTGCGCCCGATCGCCGACCTGGCGCTGGTCGAGGCCAACCCCTCGATGACGAAGGCCCACGGCGGCCCTCTCGACGCAGTCGTGATGATCGGCCACCACGCCAAGACGCCCAGCCCGCGCGGATTTTCCTCGCACACCTTCGTCTGGGACATGGAGGTGTTGCTCGACGGCGAGTCGCTGAGCGAGGTCCAGGTCTACGCGCAGGGCCTCGCGGCCGAGGGGATCCCGGTGCTGGTCGCAAGCGGCGATCGCTGGCTGCTCGACGAGCTCAATGAAGGGGAGCTGGGGAGCGCCCGCCTGGTGCAGGCCAAGGAGGGCGAAGGGCGCGCGCGGGCTCGCTCGGGCGACCCAGAGGAGATCCGCGCCGAGCTGGCCACCTCGATAGGCGCCACGCTCGCCACGCCGCTACAGCCTCCGCCCGCCCGCAGCTACCCGGCGGAGCTGCGGATCACGGCCGAAGGGAAGGAGCTGGTGAGGACCACGGTGTCCGAGCCATCGGACCTGCTCACCACGATCGCCACCGCCTTCCGGACGAGCAGCGTCTCGCGCGAGTACCGTCAGCTCGCCAAGCTGCTTCCGGCAGGGCATGACTCACGGGCGCGAAAGGTGCAGCGCCGCCTGGGCAGCCTCCTTGCCACACCGGTGATGCGTTCGAAGGAGCGGCGTTGGCTCGCCTCGACCCAGTAGGTCGCGCGCAGCTGAGAAAATCGACTAGATGCTGACCGTTGCGGTGACCGGGCCGACCGGAGAGATCGGCAAGCCGTTCCTTGCGGCGCTCGAGCGGGAGCCACAGGTGGAGCGCGTGATCGGCATGGCGCGGCGGCCCTTCAAGCTGGCCGGCCGCGACTGGGAGAAGCTCGAATATCGCCGCGGGGACATCCTCGACCGGGAGGCGGTCGATGCTCTCGTCGAGGAGGCCGATGTCGTCGTTCACCTCGCCTTCGTGATCGTCGCCGGCCGTGGCGAGAGTCGCGAGATCAACCTGACCGGATCGCGCAACGTGTTCGAGGCCACGGCGGCGGCGAAGGCCAAGCGGCTCGTCTACACGTCCTCGGTTGCCGCCTACGGGTTTCACCCCGACGCGCCGGCTCTGCTGACCGAGGACACGCCGGTGCGGGGAACCGCTCGCCACCCCTATTCGGCCCACAAGGCAGAGGTCGAGGATGTGCTCGCCGAGGCGCTGGAGGGCTCCGATACGGACGCCTACGTCTTCCGTCCCTGCATCGTCGCCGGGCCGGATGCGACCTTGCTGCTCGATCTGATCCCACTGCTGGCGATCGGCCAGAGGATCCCGGGCCCGCTGCGGTGGGCGCTGGGCAAGGTCCCCGAGCTGCGCCCGGTCTTGCCCGATCCCGGCGTGCCGTTCCAGCTGATCCACCACGACGACGTGGCCGCGGCGCTGTGCGCGGCCGTGGTCGGCGAGGGCGAGCCGGGCGTCTACAACCTCGCCGGGCCCGGACAGCTGACCGTCTCCGACCTGGCCCACGCGCTCGGCTGGCATGCGGTGCCGGCTCCTCGCTTCGCTGTCGGCGTGGCCGCCGAGGCGGTGGCGTACCTGCCGTTCCTGCCCGATGAGGCCGCCTGGATCGAGACCCTCCGCCGGCCGGTGCTGATGGATACCTCCAGGGCTCGCGAGAAGCTGCACTGGAGGCCGCACCACGACGCCACCGACACGCTGCGGCAGACGGTCGGGGCCGTGCGGTCTAGGTAAGGAGCGGGCAGCTCCGCGCTCGCAATGCTCGCCGGCCGGCCACGACGCCTGCCTAAACTTTTAGCGATGGGCTCCGTGACCGATCGCGACTCGACCTTCACGCTCTACCGGCGTGGAATCGAGCTGCTCGCGGAGTCGGACTACGAGCAGGCGACGGTGCCGCTGGAGGCCGCGGCGCGGCGGGCGCCCGAGAAGTCGTCGATTCGCGAGGCGCTGGGGCGCGCCTATTTCCGCCTCGGCCGGTTTGCCGCGGCAGCGACGGAGTTCGAGGCGGTCGTCGATTCCCATCAGGTCAACGACTACGCCCACTTCTGCCTGGGCAGGGCGCTGGCGAAGACCGGAGAGACGGAGCGTGCGCGCCACCACCTGGCCCTCGCCTCGAACCTGCGCCCGGAGCGAGGCGACTACCGCTTCTATCGCAATCGGCTTAGCGCCTGAGGCAGCCGCGCCGGCTACATGCCCGCCACAAGGCGGCCGACGGTGCGACTACTGAAGTACGGGCTGAAGGTGTGGACCCGGTCGCGGCGTTTGCCGTAGCTGGTCAGCCCGTTGATCGCGGTCCCTTCGTTGATCAGCCAGCCCCCACCGCTTGCCCCAGGTGCCCAGTGGCAGCGGATCGCGAGGGTTGGCGGGCCGGGGGCTTGGTAGGTGAGGACATCGTCGCCGACGTACGGCGATTCGCAGCCCTGCATCGAGGTGGATTTGCCGGGATAGCCGAAGGTCTGGAACCGCTGGCGACGGGTGAGGTCGGTGACGATCGTCGCGCCACCGACCGCATCCGCGACGTTTACCCCTTCGGCGTTGGGCGAGGTGAGGATCGCGCCGACATCGAAGTTTGAGTTGCCGAACTCGACCCATTGCCGCGGGGCGAAGACGAAGTTGCGACGGGCCACGAACGCGCCAAAGGGCGCGATGCCGTCGGTGTAGGCCGGGACGAACTGAACGTAGCGTGACCAAGCGCTGTTGCCGCGAAAGCCCAGCGGGCCGGAGTTGACGCAGTGTCCCGCGGTCAGGATCAGTTGCCGGGACGGGCTGTTGATCGCGGTGGCGGAGCAGAAGCCCTGGCTGCCCTGCTGACGAACGAAGAGGCGGCCGTTGACGATGCGCGGCGCAACGGTCGGTTCGGTGACGGGGGCGAAGCTGGCGGTCGCGGTGGAGCTGAACAGCGGTGCGTCGAGAGGCCGGGCGTTGCGCATCCTGTCCGGCGTCCAGTAGTTGAGCACGCGCTTCACTTCGCCATTGGCCGCCGGCGCAGCTGGGTGCAGGCGGGTGGAGGCGCTGGCGGGCCCGATGGGCGCGAGCAGTGCCAGGCACGCGAGTGCCACGATGGCGCCCACGAAGCGCTGTCTAACCCTGGGCGTGCGCCGTCGCATCTGATTTGAGAATAGAGGGGGCGTAATACCGGGTCGGATGGGCGTCCGTTTGATCGGTGCCCGTGGTTACTTGACCAGGGGAATCACGCAGCGGAATTTCCTGTTCGCGCTCATCCCGCCGCTATTGAAGATGGCCGAGTCAATTGCCCCATCAGAGGTCACGGTGCCCACTGCGAAGACGTTTTTGCTTGTGAAGCTCACAATGTCGCTCGCCCACTCACCTCCTGCATCGAGTGTTGCTCCAGATCCTTGGGCAAAGGCCGAAAGCTCAAGAGCACTAGGGAGCGTTCCGCCTTTAAAGCCGCAAGAAACTGCGGCGCTCACTGCGTCGGCAACATTGGTACTGGCCGAGCTCTCCCAACAGGCACCGGCGAAGAGTTGTGTCCCCGGCAGGCAGCCGGCGCTGTGGCCGTTGATTTTTTCCGCGGAGATGGCATTCACCGCGGTCAGCGCGGTGAGGGCGTCGGTGGCGCTGCGGGCGGTATCGGCCGTATTGGCGTGGATGGCACTCGGGACCTGACCGAGGCTCGCCTCGTTGATCTGTTTGCCGGTGATCTGGGCGGATTCGGCGCCGAGCAGCACTCCCAGGCTGAGCTGCTTGGCGGTGACGGAGCGCGGCTTGAGGCGGTTGCCCGGAATTGACTTCACTTTGATCGACTTGCCGTCGATCTTCTTGGCTGCGTAGACAGCAGTGCCGCCAAGGGCTATGAACATCGCGATGATCGCGATGATCAAAGCCGGTGAACCGAACCGATTCCGTTGCCTCATATCCCCCCTTACGGTTGGAGCTGCTTGGGAGATCGAATCTAGTTCGCTCTAAACGATACCCCAAGATGATTGGACAAACGTTCGCTTTCTCTAACGCTGAGGAAGATGGTGTGGTCGATCGTTCGCGATCGCCATATAGACTCACCCGCGTACATACGGTCGGTGGTCAAGGGAAGTCCGGTGAGAAACCGGCGCGGTCCCGCCACTGTGACCGGGCAAGGAAGTCGCAGGCGCACGTTGCGCCAGCCACTGGGGGCGACACTGAGTCCCTGGGAAGGTGCGGCCAATCACCCCGGAAGCCAGGAGACCTGTCCCCGGCCGAGCCATGACAACCCTCGAGGAAAGGGTGGCTTAAATGCCAAGACTCATTCCAAATCGGCTGGTCGCCGCGTGCGTGCTGGCCTCAATTCTCATCCTCTCGACCGCGGCAATCGCGGTGGCCAAAGGGCCGGTCGCGGATCTGCGCGTCGTCGGGAGCGGCAACAAGGTGCTGGCCGAAGACTCGTTCGGGACCGCCACCACGTCGGTGGTCGCGAGCCCGAAAGCGGATTGCTTCGGCTCCGGGACCGGCGGCAGCGGCAGCAAATTGACGATCAAAGGCCCGACCGCGCTCGGCATGCTGATTCAGGCATCCAAGTACACGGCGGCGCTGCGGCCGTTGCTGATCACCGACGCCTTCGACTTCGGGCTCGGGCTCTGCGGGATCGGTAAATCCGTTTACACCCCGAAACGCTCCTGGTACCTGAAGGTCAACCACAAAAACCCCGAAATCGGGGGCGAGTCGGTGAAGGTGAAGAAAGGCGACGAAGTCCTCTGGGCGCTCGCCGGGTTCCCTTACCCCAATGAGCTCTCGCTGAGGGCTCCTGGCAAAGCAGTCGCCGGCAAGCCGTTCGAAGTCCATGTCTTCACCTACGACGACACGGGCAAAAAAAGACCGGCCTCCGGCGTCAAGGTGACCGGTGGGACCGGCCTCACCGGCAACGACGGCGGCACAGAGGTGGTCATCAACAAGCCGACTGAGTTGATCGCCACGCATGGGAAGGACATCCCCTCCAACCGCGAGGCGGTCTGCATCGGTGGTAAGTGCCCCTAAGGCAGGTTCCTTGAAGGCACGCCGCGTTACGGCGGTCGCGATTGCGCTGCTTGGAGCAGCGCTCGCGGCCGCCGGCAGCGGCTTCGGCGCCGGCGAGGAGGTCGGTGAGGCCGAAGTCAGAGTGACGAGGGACTTCGGCGCGGCCGACGTTGTCGCGCCAATCTCCGAGGACATCACCGAGTCCGACACGGTGATGCGGGTCCTCGATCGCAACGCCGAGATCTCGACCCGCTACGGCGGCGGGTTCGTGGCGTCGATCAACGGGGTCTCAGAAGACGTGCATGCCGGCCGGCGCTACGACTGGTTCTTCTACGTCAACGGGGTTGAGTCTCCGGTGGGCGCGGCGGACTACTCAATGCATGGGGGCGAGGCGATCTGGTGGGACTACCGCGACTGGTCGGCTGCGTCGCGAGTGCCGGCGGTGGTCGGGTCCTGGCCCCAGCCGTTCCTCGGTGGATACGACGAAGAGGAGCACCCGGTGACGGTGGATTGCCGGGGCGGTGGGGAGGCTTGCGCCATGGTGCGGGAACGACTTGAAGGAGCGGGCGTCTCTCCGGCTACCGGCTCGCCGGAGGACGCGATCGAAGTCCTGGTCGGTCCGTGGGGGCGGGTTCGCGAGGTGGCGGTGGCCGCGCAGCTCGAGTCGGGTCCGCAGGAAAGCGGGGTGTTCGCGGACTTCGCGCGGCGCGGGTCGCGCTTCGAACTGCAAGGCCTCGACGAAGGCGGCGAGTTCGTTCGTCGGTTTGGCCCCGGTGCCGGCCTGGTCGCCGCGACGCGGCGATACGACGCTCCTCCGGTCTGGATCGTCACCGGTGCCGATGCCCGCGGCGTGCTCTCCGCCGCCGAGCTGCTCGACGCCGCCAGCCTGCGGGACCATTACGCGGTGGCTGTCGAAGGTGGGAAGACGACACCGCTTCCGGTGCGATGAGATCGCCATTTGCCTACACGCCCAAGCCTGGACCGTTGCAGTCGGCGTCGCCCGGCGCGGCGGTCGCCTATCTCGGCGCTCTGGTCACCGTGACCTTTCTCTACTCGAACCCGGCTGTGCTGGTGGCCGCAGGGATCGCGGTGGTCCTGGCGGGCCTTAACGCCGGCGCGCGCGACGCCGTCCGCGCCGCGCTGTGGATGGGCCTGACGCTCGCGGTGCTGATCGTTGCGGTCAACGCGCTTGTCGTCGACCGTGGCGACACTGTGCTGCTGCGGCTTGGCGAGTGGCCGCTGTTCGGCCGGGTCGATGTCACCGCTGAGGCGATCGTCGCCGGTGCGGTGATCGGCCTCCGCGCCGCCGTCGCGATGGTCGCCTTTGCCGTCTACTCGGCCTGCGTCGATCCAGACCGGGTGCTCCGCGCCCTGCGGCCGCTGGCCGGCCGCTCGGCGCTGACCGCGGCGCTGGTCTCGCGCCTCGTCCCGGTGGCCGCCGCGGACGCGGTGCGCCTCCGTGACGCCGGCCGCCTTCGCGGGCCGGCTGCCGCGCCGCTGGGCCGCGCCGCCCTCGCCCGCCGGCTCCTCGCCGGATCGCTCGACCGTGCCGTCGACGTCGCCGCGACACTGGAGCTGCGCGGCTACGGCCTCGACGCGCCCCGGGCGAAGGGAGCTCGATCCCGCTCCCGCTATGACGCGCGCTTCTACACGGTGGGGGCGCTGCTTCTGGCTGTTGCCATCGCCGGCCTGCTGCTGGGCGCCAACGACGTCCGCTTCTACCCGACCGTCGAGGTGGGGATCCGCCCCTCGACCGTGGCGATCTGTGCGCTCATCGTCGCGAGCGGCTTCGCGCCGCTCCGTCGTCGCCCGGCCCGCCACTCCGCGCCAGAGGCGTCGCGTGCCTGAGCTCGCCGCTCCGTCCCGGTCCACTCCTGCCCTCGTGGTGGATGAGCTCACCTACAGCTATCCGCACGCCACCCGCCCGGCCCTCGCCGGGGTCTCGACCCAGTTGGGGGCCGGGGAGTTCGCCTTGCTCGCCGGGCGCTCGGCTTGCGGGAAGTCGACCCTGCTGCGCGCGGCCTGCGGCCTGGTTCCCCACTTCCACGGCGGGGAGATCTCCGGTGGCGTCAGCGTCGCCGGCCTCGACGCAATCTCCAGCGGCCCGGGCGAGCTGGCCACCGCGGTCGGCTATGTGGCCCAGGACCCCGAGACCCAGGTCGTCTCGACCACCGTCGCGGCGGAGATCGAGCTGCCCCTCGAGATGCGCGGCGAGGCCCCTGCGTCTCGCGCGCGAGCGGTGGAGGAGGTGGCCCTGGCCTTGGCGATCCCCCAGCTCCTCGAACGAACGGTCGACACGCTCTCCGGGGGGGAGATCCAGCGCGTCGCCCTTGCCGCCGCTCTGGTCACGCGCCCGCAGCTGGTCCTGCTCGACGAGCCGACCTCCCAGCTCGACCCCGTCGCCGGCGATGAGCTGATCTGGCTCTTGCGCCGCCTCAACGAGGAGTGGGGGGTGACGGTGCTCCTCGCCGAGCACCGGCTGGAGCGCTGCCTCGCCGCCGCCGACCGCGTCATCGCGATGGACTCGGGTGCGATCGCCTTCGACGGCGCCCCCGGCGACTTCCTCGCCTGGGCAAGCGACGCGGACCCGGCGCTGGAGACCCCGGGCGCCCGCCTCTTCTCACTGGCCGGAATAGACCCGCTCCCGACCGGTGTGCGCCAAGCTCGCCAAGCCCTTGCGCGAAGAAGCACCACGACTGGAGAGGAGGCTGGGGGTCTTGGTGGCGCGCGGCGTCCTGTTTTTCGCACAGACCACTCTCCAAACGAAGCATCGCCCACGGCGAAAAACCCAGCGCGCCACCAAGGCCCCCAGCCTCCTCTAAATCCGATGGCGCTCGAGACGAAGGACCTATGGGTCGAGCTTGGCGACGGCGAGAGCGCCCGGGACGTGCTGCGAGGGATAGAGCTGGACGTGCATGCTGGAGAACGGGTCGCGCTGATGGGGCGCAACGGGGCCGGGAAGAGCACCCTGCTGCGGGCCGCGGCACGACTTGTTCGCCCGGTCCGGGGCAAGGCGGAGGCGCCGGGCGGGATCGCGCTGCTGACCCAGAACCCCTCCGACTACCTGGTCCGGGAGCGAGTCGAGGACGAGCTGCCGGGGGCCCTGGGCCTGGTCGCCTTGCGCACGGTGGGCCTGGAGCACGCGCTCGATACCGATCCGCGCGACCTCTCGGGCGGCGAGCGGCAGAGGCTGGCGCTGGCGATCGCGCTGGCCGGCAGGATGGAGCAGCAAGAGCTGCCGGGGCTGGTCGCCCTCGATGAGCCGACCAGGGGGATGGATCGCGGCCGCAAGGACGACCTGGTCGCCTTGATCGAACGCTTCGCGGCCGGTGGCGCTGGCGTGATGGTCGCCACTCACGACGTCGAGTTCGCCGCGGCCTTTGCGGAGCGGGTTGTCCTCCTCGGCGACGGGGTCGTGATCGCCGACGGCGATGCCGCGGAGATCCTCTCCGGCGGTTGGTACTTCGCCACCGAGGTGGCCCGGATCCTCGACCTTCCCGGTGTCGTGACCCCCGAGCAGGGCGCGGCGCGCCTCAGAGAGGCCCGGCCGCCCGGTGCCCCCGATGAGCCGGGAGCGGGGGCCTGATGTCCTGGGAGCTGGCCAGCTTCCTGATCCTCGGCGCCGTCTTGATCGCGGGCTTCGCCTGGTATGAGCGCTCGCGGCCGACCTCCCAGGTCGTTGCGCTGGTCGCTGTCCTGGCCGCGCTGGCGATCGCCGGTCGGATCGCCTTTGCCGCCTTTCCCAACGTCAAGCCGACCACCGACATCGTCATCTTCGCCGGCATCGCGCTCGGCGGCGCGCCGGGGTTCGCTGTCGGGGCGCTGGCCGCGCTGGTCTCGAACTTCTGGTTTGGGCAGGGCCCCTGGACGCCCTGGCAGATGGCCGGCTGGGGCCTCTGCGGGATCTTGGGCGCCGCGCTGGCGCGCCGCGGTCGCACCCCCGGGCGCCTCACGCTGGCCGTTGTCTGCGGGCTCGCCGGAATCGCCTACGGTGCTCTGCTGAACTTCTCCTTGATGGCCACCTACGGCGGCGATCTCTCAATGGAGCGATTCCTCGTCCTGGAGTCGCGCGCGGTGCCGTTCGACTTGGCCCACGCGATCGGCAACGCTATCCTCGCCTTTGTGGCGGGTCCGGCGATGGTGCGGATGCTGGTGCGCTTCCGGGAGCGGTTCGAGTGGCGTGTCCCGGCTGGCGCGACGGCGCTGCTGGCGGTAGTCGCGCTGGTGGTGACGGCATGGCCGGCCCAGGCCCGGGCGGCCGGTGAGCAGCGCGCCACCAGCTGGCTGTTCTCCGTCCAGAACGCCGACGGTGGATGGGGCTCCTCCCCCGACCGCGATTCGAGTACCGACTCCACCGCCTGGGTGATGCTGGGATTCGAGGCGGCGGGTCGCAACCCGCTTGAAGTCGCCCGCCTCGGGCGAACCCCGGTCGACTTCCTGCGCGGACAGGTCGATGAGCTGAGCAGCAGCGGCGATTTCGCCCGGACCATCCTCGCCCTCGAGGGAGCCGGGATCGATTCGCGGTCCTTCGGCGGCCATGACCTCGTCAAGGCGCTTGAAAAGCGCCGCCGAGAGAGCGGGTCATTCGAGGGCTGGCCGGGCTCGACCGCTTTCGCCGTCCTCGCCCTGCGCGCGGCGGGGGTGACCGGCGGGTTGAAGGTCTCGATCTCATGGCTCGCCCGGATCCAGAACGACGACGGTGGATGGGGCGATGTCCCCGGGTCGCCGAGCACAGCCGACGGGACCGCCGCCGTGATGCAGGCGATGCCCGACACCAAGGCCGCGCGCCGCGGGTTCGCCTTTCTGCGCAGCGTGCAGCGTCCCAGCGGTGGGTTTCCGTTGGGGGGCGCCGGCGAGGTCAATTCCCAGTCGACCGCCTGGGCGGTTCAGGGGATGCTCGCCGTTGGCGAGGACCCCGCGTCGGTTCGCGAGGGGGGCAAGAGCGCCCTCGACTACCTCGCGGCGCGCCAGGGGGAAGACGGCCACTACAGGTACTCCGACTCAAGGGACCAGACCCCGGTATGGGTGACCGGCCAGGCGCTTGCCGCGGTCGCCGAAGAGGCGTTCCCGATTCCCCCGGTGCCGCGCAAGACCCAACCCGGCCCCAACCCCCTCCCGGGGCCGTCGCCGACACCCGCTCCTACGCCGCAGGGGGGAGGCGTCTCGCCGGGGACCGAAGAAGCCCCAGAATCGCCGGCCCCGGGCGGCGGCGGCTCCGGTTCGGGGAGCGCCCCGAGCCCCGCGCCCGCATCCCCGGGCGAGAAAGGGCTGCCCTTCGCGCCCGGCACAGGGACCACCGGGCCCGTCGGCGAGGAGCCGGAATCGGCAGCGGCCGAACCCCCCGCGTCGGCGGCTCCCTTCACGGCCGACGAGGACTCTGGCCCGGACCCGTGGGTACCCCTGGGAATCGGGCTCGGCACCGCCGCACTCGCCCTCGGCGGAGTTCTCTTCTTCGGCCGTCGCTTCGCCTGGTAGCCCCGCCTCGAAACGTCCATCGTGCGGAAGTGGGTCGGCTGCCGATGGGGGAACGGCGTTGACGGTCTATACCCTCGCGGGGATGGACGTTGAGACCGCGATCCGGACCCGCCGCACCCATAAGGCATTCGGCGCGGAGCGATTGGAGCGGGAAGAGATCGAGGGGCTGCTCGAGCTGGCCCGCTGGGCGCCCAACCATCACCTGACGGCTCCCTGGCGCTTCCGCGTGGTCGGGCCGCGGGCGCTGGAGCGGCTGAAGGAGGCGGTTGGGCCGGAGGGCGCCGCCAAGCTCGATCGCGCTCCCACGCTGATCGTCGTCTCCTGTCTGCTCGGCGGCGACCCGGTCCAAGACGAGGAGGACCTGCACGCCGCTGCCGTCGCCTCCTACATCGTGCTGCTGGCCGCGCACGCCCGCGGTTTCGCCGGGTACTGGCGGACGCCGGAGCTGCTGCGCACCGAGGAGGGGCGCCTGGCGGTCGAGCTGTCGGCCGCAGAGCGCTTCGTCGGCCTGCTTCACCTTGGCCTGCCGCGCCAGGAGCAGGCTCCACCGGAACGGCCGCTTGTGACCGAGACGACGGTTTTCCTCGACTGATGCTCACCCGGGCCACAGCGGTGGAGGAGATTGCCGGACAGCGCTTCGAGGTCGTCGTGATCGGCGGCGGGATCACCGGCTCCGGCGTCGCCCTCGATGCCGCCTCGCGCGGTTACTCGGTGGCGCTGCTGGAGCGCGGCGACTACGCGATCGGGACCTCGAGCCGCTCTTCGAAGATGGTCCACGGCGGCCTCCGCTACCTGCAGAACTTCGACCTCGGCCTTGTTCGCGAGGCGCTGCTGGAGCGCCAGCTGATGGTCCAGCTGGCGCCGCATCTCGTCTACCCGACGCCCTTCCTCGTCCCCGCCTTCGCCGAGGAGCGTCGCCAGCGCGGGCTCGGGCTCGGGCTGAACATGTACGACGCGATGGCGACGACGCGGGTCGGTCGCGGCCGGCGGGAGATGCGGTCCTCCAAGGAGGAGGACGAGGACTTCTACTGGTCCCCCGACCGCCACCGGACGATCGACCACGACGAGGTGCTGGAGATGGTCCCCGCGCTGGAGGTTCGCGACCCGAAGGACGCCTACCTCTTCTACGACTGCCAGACCGACGACGTGCGCCTGGTCCTCACCATCCTGGGGGAGGCCGAACGCTTCGGCGCGGTGATGTTGAACGGCGCCGAGGTGACCGAGGTGCTGACGACCAAGGACCGGGCGTCCGGGGTCGCCTTCGTCGAGGCCGAGTCGGGCGAGCGCTTCGAGGTCGAAGCCGACCACGTCGTCAACGCAACCGGGGTCTGGGCGGACCGCATCCGTCCGGAGGTGTTCGAGGAGGAGGACGTGCCGCGGATCACGCCCAGCCGCGGCACCCACCTGCTGCTGGACCGCAACGACCTTGCGACCGGAAGCGCTGCCTGCATCGTCCCGGCCGGCGAAGGCCGCGCGATCTTCGCGCTGCCCTGGTACGGGCGCACCCTGGTCGGCACGACCGACAACGACTTCGATGGCGACATCGACCACCCCCAGCCGGCCAGCGAGGACATCGACTACCTGCTCGATGCGGTCAATACGTTCTTCGACCTTTCGCTGACGCGGGACGATCTGGTCGGTGCCTACGCCGGAGTGCGGCCTCTGCTCTCAACCGGCGACCCGAAGAAGTCGGTCGACATCTCCCGCAAGGCGGAGCTATATGAGACCTCTTCCGGGATGCTGACGATCACCGGCGGCAAGCTGACGACCTGGCGGCGGATGGCGAAGCAAACCGTCGACCGGCTGGTCGAGCGCGAGGGCCGCGATGCGCCCTGCCACACGGCGGAGATCCCGCTCGGGATGGAGGCTCGCCCCGAGGACCTGGAGGCGCCGGAGGGGGTGGGGGAGGAGTCGCTATCTCAGCTCGCCTTCCGCTACGGGCACGCGGTGCGCGCCGTCCTGAACGTTGCCCGTGAGGACCCGAAGCTGGCTGCGCCGATCGTCGAGGGCCGCCCTGACCTGTTGGCGGAGGCGACAATCGCCGCCCGTCTCGAGCAGGCCCGCTGCGTCGCCGACGTGCTGCTCCGCCGAACCCGCTTGGGGCTGCTCGCCGCGCCACAGCTGCGGACGGCCGAGGCCGCCCGCCCGGTTGCCGAGGTGCTCGGCGCGGAGCTGGGCTGGTCGGAGGAGCGCATCGAGCGCGAGGCGGAGGCCTGGCCGGCCGCGGCGGCCGAGGCCGGGATCGATCCCGCCGGCGCGAGCTCCTGAGCCTCCACTACGCCGGTTGAATAACCTGCGCGCGTGAACAAATCTGAGCTGGAGTCCAAGTCCCTCGCCGAGTTGCACGCGCTAGCCGCCGATGCGGGTGTGGAGCGCTACAGGATGCTGCCCCGCGGAGAGCTGATCGCGAAGCTGAGCGGCGGCGGAGGGGGCGCGCCGAAGCAAGCGTCCGACCGCGGTCCCACGTCCGACCGTGGGCCCGCGCGCCAGCGCCCACCGCGCAGGAGAAGCCGGGGCGGACAGGGGGGCGGTGGCGGTGGTGGCCGCCGGTCAGAGTCTTCCGGTCCCAAAAGCGGCGGTTCCGGATCGACCAGGCAAAGGAAACCGGAGGCAAGCCCGCCGTCACCTCCCAAACCCGAGGCTTCCCAGCCTCAGTCTGAGCCCGGGCGCCCGAAACGCAAACGCCGTCGCCGTCGCTGGGGCCGGCGCCCCAAGGGCGTTCGCGTCCACGATCTGCTGCTGCCGCCGATGTCGGGGCGCCAAGCGGTCGTCTACGCCGGGAGCAGGGAGGAGTGCACAGCGCTCCTGCGCGAGGTCGCGGCCGAGCTGGCCACGGCGTCGCAGGGCCCCGACCCGATTGCGCTTCTGGCCGACCCCACCCCCGAGGAGCTGGCCGACTGGAGGCGTGAGGTGCCGCAGGCCGAGATCGTCGCCGCGGGCCAGGCTCGGCACGCCGACGACGCGATCGCCCAGGCCGTGCGCCGCGCCGATGGCGGAGAAAACGTGATCGTCCTGATCGATTCGCTCAGCCGCTTTGCCGAGGCATACGGTGGCACCGGCGCGGCCAAGGAGCTGTTTGACGCCAGCGGAAAGCTGAGCCAGGGTGGAAGCGGCTCGCTGACGGTGGTCGCGGCGGTCGAGAAGCCCGAGTAGCCGTCGCGGCTTAGGGCAGGTTCTTAGTAAGACTCTTGGCGCCGGTAGGCGATGCGGCGCCAGGAAGGCTCTTTGGAGAGCTCGATCAGCTCCCTGCTGCGATCTGGCTGGACGTAGCCGAAGGTCTGGGTGCGCTCGTCGAAGACGACGTCCAGCTCGCCCTCCTTTACGCGCTGGTCGAGCCAGGCGCCGCGGAAGACGAGGCGCCGCAGCCAGTGCACGAGGCTGCGGTTGGCGGGCCCAACGAGGTCCTCCCAGCTCTCGTTGATGTGATCGCCGAGGCCGGAGTTGGGCTCGGTGATCTCTCCATTCACGGCCAGGTCGAGCAGATCGTCGAGCTCCTCGCGGCTCAGCCCCTGCTGGACGAAGCCCAATTTGACAGCGGCCTGCTCGACGCGCTGTCCGAAGTCCTCCTCGTTGAAGGCAAAGCGGAGCTCGCCGTACTCGAGCACGTAGTCGGACCCCGACTCGTAGTTCCCTCTTTGAGTTGTCTTCCTATTCACAGTTGAAGCCCATCCGCTCGCGCAAGCCCAGCGCGAACAGGTGCTGGATCATGCCTGTTCATCGTAGCCCGAGGCCCCCTGGCGTGATCCCTGAAACAGCGTTTGCACCGCGTGGGGTTTGGGTGGGGGCGAGTTTGCCCCTCGCCCCGCTTAACTCGTCATGCAACCCGAAAGCATTGCGCCGCGGCTCAGCAGTCTGCCGACCGCCGAGTTCTTTGGCCGAGAGGTCCCCGTGGCAACGGGCCCCAGGGCCCGCCTGCTGGGCCTGGCGTATCTCGACCGCGAGGAGGCTGGCCCCGGATTGCTGATCCCCCGCTGTTTCAGCGTCCATACCTTCGGGATGAGGTTCCCGATTGACATCGTCTTCCTTGACCACCGCGGCCTTCCCCTTTCGGTTCACCGCGCCGTCTCCAGTCGATGCTTCGTCGCCAACCGCCGGGCCGATGCCGTTCTCGAGCTCGCGCAGCCGGCGCGAGGGCCACGGTGAGCACGATCGGGGCTCCATCCGCTCCCGCGAGGGGCCCGCCCCGAGCGCGTTCGTCCAGCAGGGGCGATCGGGTTGCGGTGCGCTCGATTGCCGCAGGGTGCTTGCTCGGTGCGTGGAGCGGGCGGCCTCAGGGGGGAGAGATTGACTGGCTCGCTCCTTACACGCATAGATGCTTCCCCAGAAACGCGAGATAGCCAGTGTCGTGGTCTGCGAGGACGATGCGGTGACGCTCGAGTTGCTTTGCGACCACCTGGTTGCCGACAGGTTTGGGGTGTTGCCGGCGCCCAGCGCTTCCGATGCGCTGCGGCTCTGCCGTTACAAGCAGCCCGACCTGATGCTGCTTGACCTGACGCTGCCCGATGCGGCGGGGCTGGACGTCCTGCGGGAGCTGCGCGAGGCGGATGAGGCCGGGTCCCGCTTCGACCCCAATCTTCCGGTGATCGTCCTCACCGGTCGCGGCGCAGCCGAGGATCGCGTCCGCGGTCTCGAGTGCGGGGCCGACGACTATCTGGTCAAGCCCTTCCATTACCCCGAGCTGCGGGCGCGGATCGCCGCGGTGCTGCGCCGTCGCGGCGAGCGCCGCGAGGGCCCGTGCCGCGTGGGCGAGTTGGTGGTCGACCCGGCGCGGCGGAAGGTGTGGGTGGGGGAGCGGGAGGTCCAGCTCTCGAACAAAGAGTTTTCGCTCCTGCGCGTCCTCGCCTCTGAGCCGCACAGGGTCTTCTCCAAGCGGGAGCTGCTCGGTGAGGTCTGGGGCTTCCGGACCGCTGCCCGTACGCGGACGCTCGACTCGCACGCCAGCCGGCTGCGCCGCAAACTCGACCCCGAGCACGGGCTCTACGTGGTCAATTGCTGGGGCGTCGGATACAGGCTGGTGGATGGATGAGCGACCTGATCAGCATCGGCGCCGCCTGGCCCATCGCCGCTTCGCTGGCGATGGTGATCACCGCTCAGGGGCTGCGCGCCGGCAGGAGGCGCACCGCGCTGAACGCGGCGCTCCACGAGTTGCGCCGCCCCCTGCAGGCGATCGTCCTGGCGACGGATCAAGGGCCCGTTGGCGCCGGCCACGTCGAGAGCTCGGCACAGCTCGCCGCGGCGGCCCTGGAACGCCTCGACTGTGAGATCAACGGCGGCGCTCCGCGGGGCACGCGCGAGGAACTCTCGGCGCAGCCCCTGGTCGAAGCGGCGGTCGGGCGCTGGAAGGCACGAGCAAATCTCATTGGCGATTCGCTGACGATGCGCTGGCGTGCCGGCAGGGCGGTCGTCGACGGCGACCGGTCCGAGCTCTCCCAGGCGCTCGACAACCTGATCGTCAACGCGATCGAGCACGGAGGCCCGTCGATCGCGGTCGAAGCCCAGGTCCAGAGTGGTCGGCTGCGAGTCTCGGTAACGGATTCCGGGCGCGCCGCCCGGCCGGAGTCGCGGGAGGAAACGCCCGCCGATGTGATTGCTCGCCTTGCGGGTAGGCGCCGGCATGGACACGGGCTCGCCGTGGTGCGCCGAATCGTCGCCGCTCACGAAGGCCGGCTGGTGCTGCGCTGCTCGGACTCGGGGTCGGTCGCCGTGCTTGAGCTGCCCCTGGCATCGAGTGGAGCCGGGCTGGCCGCATGAGCCGGCGCGGCCGCGCGCTCGCCTTCTTTCTGCTCGCTCTGGTCACCGCGGCGGCAGCGGCCGGAATCGCCGATCGTTACGGGTCGAGTGTTGCCAGTGGCTATGGGCCGCTGCGCCCAGTCGTTGTCATCGGCGCCGATATTCCCGCCAGGGAGCGGATCGACCCCGCGGTCATCGCTTCGAGCCTGGCGGTACGCCGCGTTCCGGAGCGGTTCGTTCCCAGCGGCGCGCTTGTCGTTCCGGAGGAAGCGCTTGGCCTCGTCCCCGCGGCGATGCTGCCGGCGGGCTCCTATCTCTTGGCGGCGCAACTGCGTCCCCCGCGACGGGGGAGCCCGGCCACCAACGGCTTGGGTCGCGGCCGTCGTCCGGTTGAGATCTTGGTCAGCGGCGCCGACGCCCTGTTCGCGACCGGGCCCACCGTGGCCGGCGCGAAGGTGGACGTGGTGGTGACCACCGAACCCGATGGCGCCGGGCCGGGTCGCACCTATGTCGCCGCGGCGGGCGTGCCGTTGCTTGCCCTGAGGCGTGGGGTCGAAGGCTCCGGCGCTGGTGGGCTCGCCGCCGCGACGCTCGGCCTGACGAAGAGCCAGGCGCTGAGCCTGATTGCCGCCGAAAGCTTTGCTCGCAAGCTCACCCTGCTTCCGGTGGGCTGAGATGGAGGCGAGGCAGCGGCATGTCGAGGAGCTCGCGGACTCGCTCCGGGTTCGGCTGATCGAGCAGCGTCGCTCCAGCGCCGCGACGGGCGCCTCCCAGCCGGGAGAGCTCGCCGATGAGGTCGATGAGCTGGTTGAGAGGGAGACGGCGCTGCTGAGCACCGCGGATCGCGAGGCGATCGCGGCCCGCATCCTTCGAGACACGGTCGGGCTCGGGCCGCTCGAGGACCTGCTGGCCGATGCCGCTGTCGAGGAGGTGATGGTCAACGGCCCCGGGTGCGTATATGTGGAGCGAGGCGGGAGGATCGAGCCCGCTGGGGTGGCGTTCGCCGGCGAGGACGAGTTGCGCAACGCGATCGAGCGCATCCTTGCTCCGTTGGGACGGCGCGTCGACGAGCTGAGCCCGATGGTCGATGCCCGGCTTGCCGACGGCTCCCGGGTCAACGTCGTGATCCCGCCCCTGGCGATCGACGGGCCGACGCTCTCGATCCGGCGCTTTGGCGCGAAGCGTCCCGGCCCGCGAGAGCTGGTCAGCCTCGGCTCGCTTACAGAGGCGCAGCACGAGCTGCTGGCCCAGGCGGTCGCCGCCCGGCGCAGCGTCCTGGTCAGCGGTGGCACCGGCTCCGGCAAGACGACGATGCTCAACGCCCTCTCGAGCTTCATCGCGGAGGGCGAGCGGGTGGTGACGATCGAGGACGCCGCCGAGCTTCGCCTCCAGCAGCCGCATGTGGTGCGGCTGGAGAGCCGGCCGCCCAGCGTCGAGGGCAGGGGGGAGGTGACGATTCGCGACCTGTTGCGCAACGCCCTGCGGATGCGTCCCGACCGGATCGTGATCGGCGAGGTGCGGGGCGCCGAGGCGCTTGACCTGCTCACCGCGCTGAACACCGGTCACGACGGCGCGCTCTCCACCATTCACGCCAACTCGCCGGCCGATGCCCTGAGCAGGCTCGAGACGCTCGCCCTGATGGCGGGCGTGGGCCTGCCGCACGAGGCGATCGCCTCGCAGGTCCAGCGGGGAATCGACCTGGTCGTGCACCTGGAGCGTCGCTCGGACGGGACCAGGCTGGTGACCGAGATCGCCGAGGTGGTGCGGACCGCCGGCGCAACGGCGGTCAGATCGCTGCCCGACCCTTCGTCGGCCCGGTGAGCGGCGACCCGAGCCTCCTGCTCCTACTGGCGGGCGCCATCGCTGGGGGGCTGACGGCGCTGGCCGTGCGGGAGGCGGTGCTGGCGAGCCCCGCCGCTGCAAGCTGGCTGCGGCTGGCGCTGGAGCCCCTGCAGCGGGCGGGGCGTGAGGGTTACGCGCCCTCGGACCTGGAGCGCCGTCGCCTCGCTCTGCTTGGGGCCGGCGCCGCCCTGGCCGGTGGTTGGTTTCTGGCGGGGGCGATGGTTGCCATCCCGCTGGCCGTAGCCGGCCCGGCGCTTGCTGCATGGGCGGTCTCGAGCCGGCGCGGCCGCTACCGGTCCGCGGTGGAGCGCGCCCTGCCGGATGTCGCCGTCGCTATCGCCGACTCGCTGACGGCGGGGCGGTCGTTGCGCGCTTCCCTGCCGGCCGCGGCGGGCTCGCTCGACGGTCCGGCCGCGGTTGAGCTGGCACGCCTCGGGGCAGAGCTCGACCTGGGCGCACCGACCGTCGATGCGGTCGAGGAATGGCGCCGGCGCATGCGCTCGCCGCGGGTTGATGCCTTCGCCGCCGCCCTGCTCAGCCAGCGACTGGCGGGGGGAGACCTGGCCAGCCTGCTGCGCCGCTTCGGCGAAGGCGCCGCCGAGCGCGACCGGGTCGCCGAGGACGCCCACGCGGCGACCGCGCAGGCCCGCTTCACCGGCTTGCTGGTCGTCGCGATGCCGACCGGCGGCGCCCTCTTCGCCGAGCTGCTCTACCCGGGCTTTCTTGCCAAGGTGCTGGGCGCACCCGCCCCGGCGTTCCTCCTGGCCTTTGCCGCCGTTCTTCAGCTCGCGGGATTTGTCGCTATCCGGCGCCTCTCGAAGGTGGTCGAGTGAGCGCCGCCGGCCTGCTGGCCGCGGTTGCGGTTC
>JBBDYO010000046.1:0-3691 GCA_040901495.1 Solirubrobacterales bacterium | reverse complement strand
CGTCTGCACGATCGCCGAGCGGATCCGGTTGGAGCCGGCGCTGCCCAGCCCGAGCTCGATCTCGCCGTCGCGCAGCACCACGGTCGGCGCCATCATCGACGGCACCCGGCGCCCCGGCGCAATCGCGTGGAAGCCGAGCGGGTTGAGGTCCTCCTCGCCGAGCATGTTGTTGAGGATCACCCCGGTTCCCGGCACCAGCACGCCCGAGCCCGAGCCGTTGGAGCAGGTGACGCTGGCGCACATCCCCTCGCCGTCCAGCACCGAAATATGGGTGGTCGAGCCGAGCAGGTCGCCGGCGGCGAGGTCGAGTGCCCCAGGGTCGAGCAGGCTCGCCTCCAGCCCCTCGCCGTAGAGGGCCTCGGCAAATGCCTCTCCGCGCGCGGCATTGGCCGCTCCCATCGCCGCAACCAGCTGCTCGGGGGCGCTGCGCTCCCCCAGCCGCTCCAGCAGGCCAAGGCAGTAGGCGATCAGGATCCCGCCCGAGGACGGCGGCGGGTTGGTCAACACCTCTGTCCCCCGGAACGGCGCTCGAATCGGCCGGCGTTCGATCGCCTCATAGGTGGCGAGGTCCGTGGGCCCCAGGGTCCCGCCGTACTCGGTCACGAAGCCGCTCAGCGCCGAGGCGACCTCGCCGCTGTAGAAGGGCGCTGCCCCCTCGGCCCCAAAGCGTTCCAAAGCCTGCGCCAGGTCCTCGAACCGGAAGACATCTCCCTCGCCCAGCGGCTTTCCACCCGGCGCGTACAGCTCCCGCGTCCCCTCCAGCCGCTGGTGGATCGGCCAGAGGATGTCGAGGATGTAGGCCTGCTCGGCGTTGACCGGCGCCCCTTCGCGGGCGAGGCGGGCTCCGGCGCCAACCAGATCGGCGAGCGGCGCCGACCCGAACCGGTCGAGCGCCAGCTCGAGGCCCACCGCCGTCCCCGGCACCCCGCAGGAGGCCGGGCCGACATAGAACGTCTGCACCGTCTCCGCGTCGAAGTGGACCGGGACCGGGACCAGCTCCGCCCCCCGCTCGACCCCGTCCTTCCCCGGCGCGGCTACGAAGAAGTCGAGAAGGACGGTCTCCTCCCCGCGGTGGACCATCATGAAGCCGCCGGCGCCGAACCCGGTCAGCGGGCTCTCGACCGCGAACGAGGCGAGCACGGCGGCGACCGCGGCATCGACTGCGTTGCCGCCCTCGCGCAGGACATCGGCTCCCGCCTCAGCGGTCAGAGGGTGACCCGCGGCGACGACCCCGGTCATGGGTCGACCGGGCTAACCCGGAAGGAACTCGGGAACGTCGAGGCTGCTGAGCTCGCCAGCCTTCTCGGAGCGTGGCGGGCGACCCGCGTCTTTGGTGCGGCGGATCGTCGGCTCGGCGGTGCGGGCCGGCGCGGGTCGGCCGTCGAAGCGGGTCGCGACGACCGTCACCCAGACCTGCTGGTCGTTCAGCTCCTCGTCGATGTTGGCGCCGAAGATGATGTTGGCGTCGGGATGAGCCGCCTCGCCGACCAGCTTCGCCGCCTCGCTCACCTCGACCAGAGAGAGGTCGGGGCCGCCGGTGATCGAGAGCAGGATCGAACGCGCCCCTTTCATCGAGGTCTCGAGCAGCGGTGAGGAGATGGCTTTTTCGGCGGCCAGCATTGCCCGGCCCTCACCGGTCCCCATACCGATTCCGAGCAGCGCCCGGCCGGCGTCGGACATGATCGACCGCACGTCGGCGAAGTCGAGGTTGATCACAGCCGGAAGCGTGACCAGGTCCGAGATGCCCTGCACGCCCTGGCGCAGGACGTCGTCGGCCACCTGGAAGGCCTCGACCATCGAAGTCTGCTGGTCGAGTACCTCGAGCAACCGGTCGTTGGGCACGACGATAAGCGTGTCGACCTCAGCGGCCAGTTCTTCGATTCCCTTATTGGCCTGGTTGCCGCGCCGCGAGCCCTCGAAGCTGAACGGCTTGGTGACGATCCCGACCGTGAGCGCGCCGATCTCCCGAGCCAAGCGGGCGACAACCGGAGCGGCACCGGTCCCAGTGCCCCCACCGGCGCCGGCGGCGACGAAGACCATGTCCGAGCCTTTGAGCAAGCGCTTGATCTTGTCCTGCTCCTCGAAGGCCGAGCGGTGGCCGAGCTCGGGGTCTGCCCCAGCTCCCAACCCGCGTGTCTGGCTTTCGCCGATATGGACGGTGACGTCGGCGACGCAGAGCTGCAGCGACTGAAGATCGGTGTTGACCGCCATGAACTCGACGCCCGGAATGTGCGCCTCGACCATCCGGTTGACGGCGTTGACGCCAGCGCCTCCGACGCCGACGACGCGAATTACCGGCTGGTGCGGCTGGCCACTGCCAAGCGGCTCATACTGCGGGTCCTCGCGCCCGTAGCGTGGGGTGCCGAGCTCTTGCTCCCCGGCCCGCGGCGCAACAGGCTGCTCCGAAAAGACGCGCTTCAACCGCTCAGGCGCCGTCTCCGAAGACTGAGCAGGCTCCTCATAGCCAGACTCTTCATAGCCACTCTCTCCGCTCCCGCCCTCGCGACTTGCGCCTGGGTCGGGCGTGGAAGCTCTAGACGCCCCTTCCGCGGGTGGCGTCGAGGATGGGCCGTCGCCCGCAGCCTGCGAGGACGACGGGACATCGTCGGCGACAGGACCCGCGGGCGGGTGCTCAAGATGATCCGCGGACGAATCCTCGGGCGCATCGTCGGTAGTAGAGCGGAACAGATTGGCGAGGGGACCCTCGCGCATACTCGCCCGCTTACGCCGACTCATTGGCCAAGACCTCCTTCGCCAGCTCCCGGTAGTAGTTCGCGGCGCTACTGCCGGAATCGTACTTGAGGACGCTGGCGCCCTTCACTGGGGCCTCGGCAAATTTGATCGCCTTTTTGATCCGGGACTTGAAAACAAGGTCTCCGAAGTTCTCCTCGAGGATCTCCACCGCCTCCTTGGCGTGAACGGTACGGGAGTCGAGCATGGTCGGCAGGATGCCCTCGATCTTGACCTCGGGGTTGAGGTTCTCCTGAATCATCTTCAGCGTGTTCTGGAGCTGGACCAGCCCGCGCATAGACAGATACTCGCACTGGACCGGGACGATCACCTTGGTGGCCGCGGTGAGCGCGTTGATCGTCAACAGCCCGAGGCTGGGCGGCGTGTCGATGCAGATGAAGTCGTAGTCGCCGTCGACCTCTTTCAGTGCCTTCTCGAGCGAGCGCTCACGGCCGATCTTGGTGCTCATCGCGATCTCCGCCCCGGCGAGGTCAATCGAGGCGACCGCGATGTCGATCTCACGGTGCTGGATGATCTCGCTGATCGGCATGTCGTTGACGAGCACGTCGTAGAGGCTCTTCTCGACCTTGTCCGGATCGATCCCCTGGCTCATCGTCAGGTTTCCCTGAGGGTCCATGTCGATGCAGAGCACTCGATACCCGGACTCGGCGAACGCAACGGCAAGGTTCAGCGTGGTGGTCGTCTTGGCGACCCCACCCTTCTGGTTGGCGAAGGCGATCACTTCGGCGTGCTTCACCGCCACCTCGGCCTCCTCGGCCTTCTTGGCCTTCTCGTGGCGCGAAGGGCCAATCAACTCACTCGCCTTCATCCGCCCATCATCAACCTCCTCAGCTTTCTCAGCCTCAACAACCTGGACGGCGTGTTCGCCAGTCTCAGCCAACCCTTCACCGGCGGGTGGCGTGGAGACTGGCTCGTCGCCCGCAGCCTGCGAGGACGACGA
>JBBDYO010000045.1:0-25588 GCA_040901495.1 Solirubrobacterales bacterium | reverse complement strand
CCCTAGCTCCTCGAGGCTTGATGTGGGTTATCCACGCACACGATTGACGTCGCATGCCTTCGCTGTACCGCCACCCGTGGGCTCGGGGGTAGCGCACTGCTACCCGCAAGCCCACGTGCGACGCCCAGACTCGGCTTGCGACGCCCTCGCGCACGTGCCTAACCCACATCAAGCCTCTAGGCCGAGCTGGGGTTAGGGTTGGGCGATGGGTAAGCGGGCCTCGACGATCCTTCCCTTCCTGATCGCGATCATTCTGCCTCCGGCCGGCCTGCTCCTCGGCCTCGCCGGGCTCCAGCACGACCGGGAACTGGGGATGCGCCTGATTGCCGTCGCGATCCTGGCGGCAGTCGTCTGGGCGATGCTGATTCTGGGCTGACTACCGGGCGGCGGACGCGTCCGCCGCCAGCGCAAACGGGCTGCCCTCGGAGTCGCGGCAGATGGCCCATCGCTCGCCCGGGTGGATGACGGAGCCGCCGAGCTCGCCGACACGCTCCAGCGTCGCCTGCATGTCGGCGACCGTGAAGTAGGGGAGGGAAGCGGTATCGCCTGGACCCGGGCCCCGCTCGTGAACGCCCAGGCGGAGACCACCGTCCTCGATTTCCCAACCCGCCCCCGCCTCGGCCGGCCTCGGCTCGAGCTCCACGCCGAGCACCCCCTTCCAGAAGCGACAGGCGCGTTCGGGGTCGTCGGCGGGAAACTCGATCAGCGGTGCGGATGCAGGCACTGTGATGTCCGAAGTCCTAGCCGACGAGCTTCTGGACGACGAAGGTCCGCGTTTCGCGCGGGGTCTCGACCTCGACCGGCTGGCCGACCGCGGCGTCCCTGAGCGCCTGGCCGATCGGTGACTCGGCCGAGAGGCGGCCTTCGGTGAGGTCGGCCTCGGTCGAGCCGACCAGGGTCCAGGTATTGACTTTGCCGCTTTTCTCATCGAGCACCTCGGCGGTGCGACCGAAGGAGAAGGAGTCCGCTTTCCCATCGACCTCGACCACGACGGCCTTGCGAAGTCGCTCGCGCAGCCGCTTGATCTTGGTCTCCAGGTGCGCCTGGTCCTCCTTGGCGATGTGGTACTCGGCGTTCTCCTTGAGGTCGCCCAGCTCGCGGGCGACCTTGATCCGCGCCGCCAGCTCTATGCGGCCGGGCCCTTCCAGCTGCTCGATCTCCTCGCGAAGGGCGGCGATGCCCTCGGCGGTAATCGGCTGCTCGACGTCGCTCATCGGAAAACCTTCGCAGATCGAGGGTGCGGCGGCGGTGAGGGCGAAGTCTGTTGGCTAAGGTCAACGGACGTCTTCCTCCTGCACCCATCTCAGCTCAATCGTGCGCTCCGATCCGCCGCCCGAGATCGCAGGCTGTGAGGAGTGCCTGGCCCTGGGAACGCAGTGGGTGCACCTGCGGATGTGCCAGAGCTGCGGACACATCGGCTGCTGCGACAACTCGGTGGGCAAACACGCAACAGCTCATTTCCAAGCGACCGCCCACCCGATCATTCGCTCCATCGAGCCCGGCGAGGACTGGAGCTGGTGCTATGAGGATGAAGTGATGTTCCGGTTGAGTCGCCGAGCGTCGCGGCCTTAGTCGGGAGTGACGATCGCGAAGCCGGGGTCGGGCTCATCGAGCAACCCAAGGAGCTCGCCCAGCTTCACCCCGTCGCCCTCGACCCGTAGCCGTCCGCTCTCGGCCAGCTCACCGATGTCGGCGGTTTTGAGCAGCAGCTGGTTGAGCGCCTCGCGCTCGACGACGAGGCCGGCGTCGGCGCTTGGACCGTGCTTGCCTGGGCGGTGGCTGAGGACGCCATTGCGGACGGTGATCGAGTGCTCCTCATCGGGATCGGTCACCACCCAGTCGATCCTCAGGTCTTGCTCCCAGGCGCGCGGCCCATCGAGCCGTATAGCCATCGCGTCGAGCAGCTGGCTCACGGTCAGGTGCGCCACGACATCCGGCGGGGCGGCCGCGGTCGGCGTCCCGGCAATTCCCCCGCGCAGCTCCTTCGCCCCCATCAGGAAGAAGTTGCGCCAGGTCGCGTTCTCGGCGCCGTAGCCGAGCTGCTCGAGCGCGTCTGCTTGAAGCTCCCGCGCGGCCTCGTTCTCCGGCTCGGCGAAGACGACGTGGTTGACCACCTCGGCGACCCAGCGGTAGTCGCCCGCCTCGAACGACTCGCGTGCCCTCTCCAGCACCGCCTCCGCGCCACCCATGAACTCGACGTAGCGGCGCGCCTGCTCAACCGGCGGGTGCTCCCAGAGGTGGGCGGGGTTGCCGTCGAACCAGCCCATGTAGCGCTGGTAGATCGCCTTAGTGTTGTGGCTGACGGAGCCGTAGTACTCGCGGCAGTGCCACTCGCGGGCGAGGCTCGGGGGAAGCTCGATCGCCTCGGCGATCTCGGGTCCGGTGTAGCCCTTGTTGAGCAGGCGCAGGGTCTGGTCATGGAGGTAGCGGTAGAGGTCGCGCTGCTTCTCTAGGTAGTCGACGATCCGCTCGCTCTCCCAGCAGGGCCAGTTGTGGCCGGAGAAGAGGACGTCGGAGTCGGCGCCGAACAGCTCGATCGCCTCGTCGAGGTAATGGGCCCAGACGCGCGGGTCGCGGACCAGGGCGCCGCGTGGGGTGAGGATGTTGTGCATCGAGCGGGCCACGTTGTCGGCGATGCAGAGGGCACGCGCCTCGGGGAAGTGGATGTTCATCTCCGCCGGGGCCTCGGTTCCCGGCGTCAGCTGGAAGGCCATCTTCACCCCGTCGACGACCTCCTCCTGGCCGGTCTCGACGATGTCGACGGTGGGCGGGATTAGGGTGATCGTGCCGAGCGAGGTCGTCTGCCCGAGGCCGGAGCCGACCTGCCCATCCACTCCGCGCTCCAGCAGCGCCCCGTACATGTAGCTGGCGCGCCGCCCCATCGCGGTGCCGGCGAAGACGTTCTCGCTGACCGCGTGGTGCAGAAAGCCCTCCGGGGCGATGACTGGAACCTGGCGGGCGTCGATCTCCTCCTGGGAGACGACCCCCTTGGCGCCACCGAAGTGGTCGACGTGGCTGTGGGTGTAGACCAGGCCGGTGACCGGGCGATCGCCGCGGTGCTCGCGGTAGAGCGCCAGCGCCGCGGCGGCGGTCTCGGCGGAGACCAGCGGGTCGATCACGACGATCCCCTCATCACCCTCGACCACGTGCATGTTCGAAAGGTCGAAGCCGCGTAGCTGGTAGAAGCCAGGCGCCAGCTCGAAGAGCCCGGCGATCCGGTTCAGCTTGCCGAGGCGCCAGAGGCTGGGGTGGGCGGTGTCCGGTGCGTCGCCGTCGAGAAAGCCGTAGGACTCCAGCTCCCAGGCGGCCCGGCCGTCTTCACGGTCGACACGCGCCGGCTCGAACGTGGCGACCAGTCCCCGCCGCGCCTCCTCGAAGTCCTCGTTTTCTGGAGGAAGCGAGGCAAGCGCCTCGCGATTGCGCGCCGCTGTTTGCTTGGTCGCCCCCTTGCGGCCGGCGCTCATTGGCCTTCTTGCTTGGGCGGGAGCGGGGCGTAGCCGGTCCATCCGGCGGCTTCGAACAGCCCCTCGGCGGGACGGTAGGCCTCGCCATGCTCCGTTTGCAGCTTGAGGAGTAGATCGACGGCGCGCTCGGTGCCAATCAGCTCAGTGAGCTCGAGCGGGCCGCGCGGCCAGTTGAAGCCGAGGCGCATCGCAGTGTCCATATCGGTAGGGGAGCCGATCTCCTCCTCGAGCGCGAGCGCGGCCTCGTTGGCGATCTGGGCGAGGAGGCGGGGAAGGATCTCGGGCGCGGCGGGGTCGATCGTGGCCAGCACGACGGGGTCGGCTGTCGGCGCCTCGATCCCGAGGTCGGGGTCGGGCTCGCGGTGGGAACCATTGGCGTAGTCGTAGAAGCCGCGGCCGCTCTTGCGTCCCAGACGGCCTTCGCTAACCATCTGCTCCTGGATCGGACTGGGTCGCCAGCGCTCCGGCTCGCCTCCCTGCGCGTAGAAGGAGCGGGCGACGCTGAGGTTTACGTCGAGCCCGATCAGGTCGATCAGCTCGAAAGGCCCCATTCGGAAGCCGCCGCCGAGCCGGCAGACCCGGTCGATCGTCGCCGCGTCGGCGACTCCGCCGGCGAGCATTCGCAGCGACTCCAGCGTGAAGGGGCGGGCGAGGCGGTTGGCGATGAACCCCGGGCTGTCCTTGGCGCGGATCGGTGTGCGGCCCATCCGTTCGGCGACCTCGGTCGTCGCCTTGAGCGCCGTCTTGGAGGAGTCCTTCGTGGCGACCACCTCGACCAGCTTCATCAGCGCCGGTGGGTTGAAGAAGTGCATGCCGACGACGCGCTTGGGGTTGGGCGTCTCGATCGCGATCTCCGTCACCGGCAGGGAGGAGGTGTTGCTGGCGAGGATCGTCTCCGGCCCGCACGTCTCAGCCAGCGCGGCGAACAGCTCGCGCTTCAGGTCCAGGTCCTCGGGGGCCGCCTCGATCACCAGGTCGCATTCGGCGAGGTCCCTCAGCTTTGAGGCGGCGCCGACGCGGTCGCTCGCCGCTTGAGCGCTCTTCTCATCCCACATGCCCTTGGTGGCGCCCTTCCACAGCGCGCCGCGAAGCCGCTCGACGCCTGTCGCGAGTGCGGCCGGAACGGGGTCGTGCAGACGGGTGTCGTAGCCCCCGAGCGCGGCGACCTGGGCGATCCCGGCTCCCATCGTCCCCGCCCCGACGATGCCAACTCGCTCGACTTGGCTCACTGGCCCTCGGGTGCGGTTGCGGGCGGAGGCGGGTCCTCGCCCTCCCAGAGCGGCGCCTCATCGCGCTCGTGGAAGACACGGTGGATGCCCTCGCCGCGTCCACCCGGCGGACGGCCAAAGGCGCTCAGCTTTCCGGACTCCGGCCGTATCACCACCTCCGGCGCGTTCATCTCGCTGATCAGCAGGACGCGTGCCTCCGAGTCGCTGCGGTTGACGACCTGGTGCGCCCCCAACTCGCCCCGCGGAAATGCGACGACCTCCCCTCGCTCCAGCGTCCGCTCGCTGTCGAGCGTCCTCAGCGAGGGTGCGCCCTCGATCACCACCAGCATCTCCTCGTTGCCGAGGTGGTAGTGGAGGGGGAAGAGGGCTTCGCCGGGAGGCAGGGCGAAGAGGCTCGCGCCGAGATGCTCACTGCCGACCTGGCGACCGAGCAGCGCTCGCCGCCAGCTGAACCCCGGCTGCTCGCTCTGTTCGTTGAAGTCGGGCTCGAACAGGTTTGCCATCAGCGGCCCTTGAACTCCGGATCGCGCTTTTCGAGGAAGGCCTTCGTTCCCTCGACTCGGTCCTCGGTCGCCATCGCCAGCTCGTAGAGGCGCCGCTCGGTCTCGATTCCGGCGCTGAGGCTCGTCTCGTCCGCCGCAAGCACCGCCTGCTTGGCGAGTCGCGTCGCGATCGGCGGGCGGTCGGCGATCGTGAATGCCAGCTCCATCGCCTCCTCCAGCCAGCGCCCCTTCTTGACGACCTTGTTGACGAGTCCCATCTCTAAGGCCATCTCAGCGTCGAAGCGGCGGCCGGTGAGCACGTACTCCATCGCCCGCTGCTTGCCCAGGACCCGTGCCAGTCGCTGGCTGCCGCCGCCCCCCGGGATGATCCCGAGGGTTATCTCGGGCTGGCCGAACAGCGCTGTGTCGGAGGCGACGATCATGTCGCAGGCCAGCGCCAGCTCACAGCCCCCGCCCAGCGCGTAGCCGGAGACCGCGGCCACGAGCGGGGTCTTGATCGCGGCGACTCGGCGCCAGAACGAAGCGGCTGGATGGCGGAGCACCTCCTCGAAGGTGCGCTCGCTCATCGCCTTGATGTCGGCGCCGGCGGCGAACACTTTCTCGGAGCCGGCGATCACGACGCAGCGCACCTCGGGGTCGGGATCGAGCCGCTCGAGCTCGGAGGCGATCTCCTCCATCATCTCCGGCGAGAGCGCGTTGCGCACCTCGGGCCGGTTCATCCGCAGCAGCGCCACGTGCCGCTCGATCGAGGTTTCGATCAGCTCGCCCAAGTCGCCTACTCGCCCTCCACCATGGGAGTCATCGCGTTGATGCCGGTCGCGGCACGGCCGATGATCAGTTTCTGGATCTGCGAGGTGCCCTCGTACAGCGTCGTCACGCGGGCGTCGCGCAGGTAGCGCTCGACCGGGTAGTCGTCGACGTAGCCCGCCCCCCCGTGGACCTGAATCGCCAGGTTTGCGCATTCGACCGCCGACTCGGTCGCGTAGAGCTTCGCCACCGAGGTCTCCAGCGTGTTCGGCTTGCCTTCGTCCTTGAGCGCGCCGGCCCGGTAGACCAGCATCCGGCTGGCGTCGCGCTTGAGGATCATGTCGGCGATCATCTCCTGGACCAGCTGGAAGCGGGCCAGCGGGACGCCGAACTGCTTGCGCTCTTTGGAGTAGGCGACCGAGGCTTCGACGCAGCCTTCGCAGATCCCGACACAGCCGGCGGCGACGCTGTAGCGGCCGTTGTCGAGCGCGCTCATCGCCACCTTGAAGCCGTCGCCGATCTCGCCGAGCATCGCGTCCTCGCCGACCTCGACCGAGTCGAGCGAGATCTCGCCGGTGTCGGAGGAGCGCAGCCCGAGCTTGCCGTGGATCTCCTGGGTGGTGAAGCCCTCGCTGTCGGTCGGCACCAGGAAGCAGGCGAGCCCCTTGTGTTTCTTCTCGGGGTCGGTCTGGGCGAAGATCAGCGCCACCTCGGAGAAGTTGGCGAGGCTGATCCACATCTTCTGGCCGCTGATCGACCAGCCCGAATCGGTCTTGGTCGCGCGGGTGCGCAGGTTGGCGGCGTCGGAGCCGGTGTCGGGCTCGGTCAGCCCGAAGCAGCCGAGCGCCTCACCCGAGCAGAGTCGCGGCAGCCACTTCTGCTTCTGCTCCTCGGTGCCCCACTTCTCGATCGAGCCGGCGACCAGCGAGGTCTGCACCGAGACGACCGTGCGGGCGGAGGAGTCCGCGCGGCCGACCTGTTCGACGATCAGCCCGTAGCCGATGTAGTCGAGGCCGCGCCCGCCGTACTCCTCGGCCACCGGCGCCCCCAGGTAGCCGACCTCGCCCAGCTTGCTGGCCAGCTCGCGGTCGAAGCGGGCGGCGCGGTCGTTCTCTTTGACCCGGGGGGTGATCTCCTTGTCGGCGAACTCGCGCGCCGCCTCGGAGATCAGCTTCTGCTCGTCGGTCAACTGGAAGTCCATCTCACCTCTGCTCTTTCAGTCCTTGGAACTGCATCAACTTTTCTATCCACCAGGCTGAGAAATTGATGCAGTTTGGGTTTGCGGTCATTGGAGTTCGCGCCCCAGGGTCGCGGCGAACGCTTTCTGCGCCTCCTGGGTGCGGGGGCCCGGTACCTCCGGAAGGTCACTGCCGTCGATTGTCGCGACCGCCTGGATCTCGCGTGTGGTCGAGGCGAGGAAGGCCTCGCTCGCGGCGCGTAGGTCGGCGACGGGCCAGGCTCCCTCCTCGACCTCCAGGGCTTTGACCAGCCGGTCGCGGGTGATCGACTCCAGCACGCCGACGTCGAGCGAGGGGGTGCGCAGCGAGCCCTGCGGGGAGACCCAAAAGATCGCCGAGGTCGGTGGCTCCAGCACGGTGCCGTCCGGCTTGACGAGAACCGCCTCGTCGGCCCCCTGGGAGGCGGCAAGGCGCGTCGCCTGCATGTTGGCGGCGTAGGAGAGCGACTTGACCCCGTTGAGGATCACGGTCGGGGAGTAGGTGACGGTGGCGAGCTTCAGCGTCTCGCCATGCGGCGGCAGCGGCTCGGTCATGGCCAGCCGGCGTCCGCCGCGGGTGACGATCAGCCGCAGCTGCCCGTCTCCGTCGCCATGCTCGGCGAGCAAGGCTTCGATCTCGCTCTCCAACGCCTGCCGGTCGAACTCGAGCTGGATCGCGGCGGCCGAGCGTTCCAGCCGGTCGAGGTGATCGCCCAGGGCGAACAGCCGCCCGCCATAGATGCGGATCACCTCGAAGGCCCCGTCCCCGCGGTAGAGCCCATCGTCCTTCAGCGGCACCATCGCCTCAGCGGTGGGAGAGATCTTCCCGTCAACGCTCGCCAGCTCTTTGAAGGGGGCTGCCATCAGCGCGGCGAGGGTACCTGAAGAGATATGGGTAACAGTGAACCGGGCGGGGAGTAATCATCTGCGATGAAGGCTCGAATCATCTTCACGGTGGCTAGCGGGTTGGCGCTTGCGGTGGTGACTTACATCGAATGGAAGCAGGGCATTTCCCCGCACGAAGGGTATGGCTCCGGCCGTCTATTGGCGTTCGGCTTTGTCCTTCTGCCCGCGGCGGTCTTGATCGGCTTCATCGTCGACCGCTGGTGGGTTGTCCTGGCGCTGAGCGGATCGCTGTTGGTACTCGTCTGCCTAAATGCCGCCGGTGACTTTGCCCGAGGGGACGATGGGATCACGCCAACCTCTCCCCCCGCGATCGCGGGAGAGCTCTGGCTCGCCATGTTCTTGCTGATTGGGGTGGGTCTGCGCCGTGCCTGGGCTGCGTTCAGATCCCGCTCGCATGCTCTCGGCAAAGCGGAGGCAGTGGACAAGCGACGGCCTGACGTCTAATCGACGGCTTCGAAGACCGTTGCGAGGCCTTGGCCGACGCCGACGCACATCGTTGCGATGCCGTAGCGGCCGCCGCGGCGACGCAGCTCACGGACGAGGGTGGTGGTGAGGCGGGCGCCGGAGCAGCCGAGTGGGTGGCCGAGGGCGATCGCTCCGCCGTTGACGTTGAGCTTCTCCTCGTCGAGCCCCAGCTCGCCGGCGCAGGCCAGCACCTGAGAGGCGAACGCCTCGTTCAGCTCGATCAGGTCGATGTCATCGAGCGAGAGGTCGGCGGCGGCGAGGGCGCGGGGGATTGCCTCGACCGGGCCGATCCCCATGTAGGCCGGGTCAACTCCGGCGACGCCGAAGGAGACGATCCGGGCCAGCGGCTCGGCGCCCAGCTGTTCGACACCGGCCTCGGAGGCGACCAGCGTGCAGGCGGCGCCGTCGTTGAGGGTCGAGGCGTTGCCGGCGGTGACCGTCCCGCCCTCGCGGAACACGGGGCGCAGGCCGGCGAGCTTCTCCAACGAGGCGTCGGGTCGCGGTCCCTCGTCGGCGGCGACACTGACCGTCTCGCGACCCTTCGGCGCCTCGATCGGGACGATCTCCTCGGCGAAGACGCCGGCTTCGGCCGCCGCAACCGCCCGCTGGTGGCTGCGCAGCGCGTAGGCGTCCTGCCGCTCACGGGAGATCCCGAAGCGCTCGGCAACGTTCTCGGCCGTCTCGCCCATCGACTCGGTCGAGACGCCGAGCTCGTCCATCCGCGGGTTGATCAGGCGCCAGCCCAGGGTTGTGTCGTGCATCGTCTGCTCACCGCGCGGCAGGCCACGCTCTGGCTTGGCGACAACCCAGGGTGCGCGGCTCATCGACTCGACCCCGCCCGCCAGGTAGAAGTCACCCTCGCCGAGCTTGACCGCGCGGGCCGCGGCGTTGACCGCCTCCAGCCCCGAGGCGCAGAGCCGGTTGACGGTGGCACCCGGCACGCTCATCGGTAGGCCCGCGAGCAGGACGGCCATCCGCGCGACATCGCGATTGTCCTCACCCGACTGGTTGGCGGCGCCGAAGTAGGCGTCGACGATCCGCTCAGGGTCCACGCCGGTGCGCTCGACCGTGGCGCGGACGACGTGTGCGGCAAGGTCATCGGGACGGACGCCGGATAGCGCCCCCCGGTAGGCGCCCATCGGGGTGCGGACCGCATCGACGAGATAGGCAGTGGACATGCGCGGATTAAAGGGAACCGGCGAATCGGGCGTATCCTGCGCGCGTGGGTTTCGTCCTCATAACGATCGGAATGCTGGCGTTCCTCGTGGCCGTCCTGGTCGTGGTCGGCCATTTCTATGACGGGGAGGAGGCTGGGCTCGTCGACTGGAAACTGACCCGCTCGCCGGAAGTCGAGGCGCAGAACGAAATCGACGACATCCGCCAGATGGTGGAGGCGCAGAACGAAATGCGCAGCCGCCGCGGCGTGCCGGAGATCGACAGCGAGAAGCTGCGGGCGGAAGTCCAGGAAGAGGAGCTTGAGCGCCTCCGCCGCCCCAACTCGTTCGAACCCGGCTAGAGAGCGCGACGTGGCGCGGGCGCTGATCGTCGGTTGCGGCTGCCGTGGGCGCCTGCTGGGTAAGCGGCTCCTGGGCGAGGGCTGGGCCGTGCGGGGAACGAGCCGCCGGGAGGAGGGCCTGGCGGAGATCGAGACGGCGGGGATCGAGTCTGCCCAGGCCGATCCCAACCAGCCGGGAACGCTGCTGGAGCTGGTCGGCGACGTCGCCGTTGTCCACTGGGCCCTTGGCTCGGCCCAGGGAGAGGATGAGGCGATCGCCGCGATCCACGGCCCGCGCTTGGAGCGCGTGCTCGAAAAGCTGGTCGACACGCCGGTACGCGGCTTCGTCTACGAGGCCGCCGGCACGGTCCCGGCGCGCCACCTCGAGCGGGGCAGGGCCGCTGTGGCGCTCGCGGCGGAGACCTGGCGGATTCCCGTTGCGACGGTCGCCGCCGACCCAGCCGACGCAACGAGCTGGGTCGAGGAGATGCTCTCCGCGACCCACTCCCTCGTTCTCTGATTGTTGACGGGCCGATTTCCGGCCATATGTTCCGGTTTCCGGCCCATCGACGAGCGGAAGTCTCATCGACGAGGCCGAGGAGTCCATATGTCTAAACTCGGATGGGAATTCAGGTAATACCTGAGAGCCAGTCAGTATTCGAGAGGAGCGGTCCGATGGCGTTGCAACTAGGTGACACAGCACCCGATTTCGAGGCCGACACGACCGAGGGCCGGATCAAGTTCCACGACTGGATCGGCGACTCGTGGACGGTTCTGTTCTCCCACCCGAAGGACTTCACCCCGGTCTGCACGACGGAGCTCGGCTACATGGCAAGCATCGAGCCGGAGTTTGCGAAGAGGGGCGTGAAGGTCATCGGTCTTTCCGTCGACCCGCTCGACAAACACGAGGAGTGGGCGAGCGACATCGAGGTGACCCAGGGCACGGCGCCGAACTACCCGATCATCAGCGACGCCGACTTCAACGTCTCCAAGCTCTATGGGATGCTGCCGGCAGACGTCTCGGGCGACCCCGGTGACCGCACCCCGGCCGACAACCAGACCGTGCGCAACGTCTTCGTCATCGGCCCCGACAAGAAAGTCAAACTGATCCTCGTCTACCCGATGACGACCGGGCGCAACTTCGACGAGGTCCTGCGCGTGATCGACTCGCTCCAGCTCACCGCCGAGCACAAAGTCGCGACGCCGGCCCAGTGGCAGCAGGGTGGCGACGTGATCATCGCCGGTTCGGTCTCCAACGACCAGGCGAAGGAGATTTACCCGGATGGCTGGGAGGAGCCGCGTCCCTACATCCGCATCGTTCCCCAGCCCGAGAAGGTCACGAGCTAGGCCCGTCGGCGGGACCGGCTGGGGCGTCTACTTGAGGCGCTCCAGCAGGTCGCCCAGGATGCGGGCGGTCGCGCCCCAGATCAGGTGCCCTTCGACCTCATAGGTGGGGACGTGGAGGGCGACGCCGCGTTGGATCAAGCGGCGCATCGCGTAGCCCTCGCTTAGGCGGTCGAGGGTGTAGGCGAGGATCGTCTCGACCTCGTCCGGGCTCGGCTCCAAGCCCAGCTCCTTCGGATCGGGAATGAGGCCGACGAAGGGGTGGACGCGATAGCCGGTCGCGAAGGTCGCGGTGGGGGGCAGGGCGCCGCTCAGCTCGACCGCCGCGGGATCGAGGCCGATCTCCTCCTGCGCCTCGCGCAGCGCGGTCGTCGCCAGGTCGGCGTCGCCCTCGTCCGCGCGCCCGCCCGGGAAGGCGATCTGGCCCGCGTGGCGGCGAAGGTCGGCCCGGCGCTCGGTGAGGACCAGGCCCGGCTTCTCGGGCCAGCCGAAGATCGGCAGCAGAACGGCAGCGTCGATGTCCCCGCGGACCTCCATCGCACCCGCCTCCTCGGCGCTGAGTAGCCGCTGGGTCAGCTCATCCATACTGAGAAGCGCCTGGCATGGTGGCGCGGGGCGCTTTTGTTATCCATATCGATAACAAACTCGACCCGGACTCAGATGATCACCTGGACGGTGCCGCCGTCGACCGACCAGGCGGCGCCGCTCACGTAGGAGGCACGCTCGGAGCAGAGGAAGACGATCGCCGACGCGATCTCTTCGACCTCGGCGAGGCGGCCGATCGGGCGCTTGGCGCCGGCGTTTGCCAGCGCCTCCTCTCGGCTCGCCGCACCCGACATCTCCTTTGACTGGTCGAGCAGCCCGCCGGGCTCCATCCAGAGCTCTGCCTCCACCGGGCCGGGACAGATCGCGTTGACCAGCACGCCTTTCGCCGCATAGCGATCGGCGAAGAGCCGGGAGAGCGACAGCTCCGCCGCCTTCGCGACCGAGTACTCGGGCATCGCCGCCGAGGGGCGCTTGCCCGCGGTGGAGCAGACGTTGACGATCCGTCCCCAGCCCCGCTCCGCCATTTGCGGGGCGGCGGCTCGCATCGCCCGCAGCGGCGCCATCACGTTCAGCTCGTACTGCGCGCGCCAGTCCTCGTCGGGGACCTCGTCGAGGTCGCGCCACTGGGCCGCGCCGGCGTTGTTGACGAGCACGTCAAGGGCGCCGAAATGCTCATTCGCCGCCGCCAACATGTGCTCGCCGGCCTCCTCGAAGGTGACGTTCAGCGCAAGGGTCGCGGCCTGCCCGCCCACGTCGGCTCCGGCGGCACTCGCTTCCTCCGCGGCTTCCACCAGGTGCCCCTCTGTGCGGGCCACGAGCAGCACCGAGGCCCCCTCGGCGCAGAGCAGCCGCGCGGTCTCCCGTCCGATCCCGCGGCTTGCTCCGGTGACGGCGCAGGCTTTCCCTTTCAGTCCGAGGTCCACTAGAGCGACTTGATCTGTTCGAAGACGGGGTCCACTAGAGCGGTTCGACCTGCTCGGAGACGGTGACCTCGGTCTCGTGGCCGATCACCTTGTGGACGGGACATTTGCCCGCGACGGCCACCAGGCGCTGGCGCTGCTCCTCGCTCAGCTCCTTTGGCAATCGCAGCGAAACGGCGAAGGAGGCGGGCACGAAGCCCTCGTGCTCGACGTCGACGTCAACTTCGACGGCGCCGATCTCCCATCCCTTGCGCTCCGCGTACATCTCCATCGTGATCGCGATGCAGCTGGCGAGGCTGGCGGCGAGCAGTCGGGTGGGGGAGGGCCCGGTGTCCGTTCCCCCGGCGGTGTCGGGCTCGTCGACGACGACCGTGTGCCCGCCTTCGATCTCCACGTCGTGGGCAAAGCCCAAAGTGCGGTTTGCTCCACTCACCTTCCGTCGGGCGGTGACCTTCACGGCTATGACTTGCGCCGACCCTCGAACAGCGCCGGCTCTTCGACGTCGGCGAAGCGGGCGAGGGCGTAGGCGTAGTCGGAGGCGCGGTTGACGAAGTGGATGACGGTCTCGCTGGCCAGCTCTCCCGCCTCGCTCAGGGCGGAGATGGCGCGCTCGGCGCGGCGGATCGTCGTCCGAGCGACGTCGAGCTGGGCGGAGAGCTGGTTGCCGCCGGGGATCACGAACTGTGGCGGCAGCTCGACCTGGCCCATGTAGTGGTCGATCCGCTCCTCGAGCTCGGCGACCATCTCCTCGGTGGTGCGGCTGATCCCGTCTTCGAGCCGCTCGGCCGCTTCCGGTGCGGTCGCCAGCTCCGCCCCGGCAACGAAGAGGTCGTCTTGGAGGCGGAGGATGTCGGCGGCCAGCTCCGCCTGCTCGGGCCCGCAAAGGGCGCGGGCGACACCCAACTGGGAGCAGGCTTCGTCGAGTGCGCCGTAAGCGGAGGTGCGACCGTGGTGCTTGGGCACGCGACCGCCGTACCAGAGCGAAGTGGTCCCGTCGTCGCCCTTCTTGGTGTAGATCTTCACCACGCGCTCATCCTAAGGCGCTGGGTGTCTGGACATAAGGCGCGTAATGTCGCGGCATGCGCCGCCGGGCTCAGCCGACCGGGTTGAAGACGAGGCCGGTCAGGACCTTGGGGAAGAAGTAGGTCGACTTGGGCGGCATGTTTTCGTCGCTTTCACAGATCGCGCGGACCTGGTCGACGGGGATCGGGCGCAGGATGAAGGCGACGTCGTAGGTGCCTTCCTCGAGCAGTGCGAGGGAGTCCTCGACGCTTTTTGCGTAGCCGAGCCCGCGCTTGGCGAGGATGTCGTCTTCGCTCATCCCGGCGATCCCCTTCAGCACCAGGGTCTCGAGGATGGCCGCGTCGAGCCGGCGGTAGGCCTCCGGCTTGCCGGCCAGCTGCTCGTCCAGCGCGGCGATCGCGCTGTCCTTGAGCCGCAGGCGGAAGCCGCGCTTGTGGTGGGAGTCATAGAGGCCGAACACGCCAACCCCCTCCTCGCCGAGCGGGTTGAGCTCCTCGGTTGGCACCTCGGTCACATCGAACAGCTCGCGCAGGCCGTCGCCGAGGCGCTGCTGGCGCTCGGGGTCGCCGGCGAAGTCGGAGAGCAGACGGTGGGTGGGGAAGACGGTGAGGCCGGGGTCGTCGAGCCCGGTCAGCGCCATCAGCGTGTAGTTGTGCTCGCCCTCGCCACCGATCTCGTCGCGGTAGGCGATCGCCGTCTCGTAGCGGTGGTGCCCGTCGGCGATCAGCAGCTGCGCGTCGGACAGCAGCTCGGTGACCTGCGAGTGGACAGCGGGGTCGTCGACCCGCCAGACCTTCGTCACGGTGCCGCCGGCGTCGGTCGCTTCTCCCCAGGGCTGCTCGGGGTCGATTGCATCTGCGACCAGGGGCCAGGCGTCCTTGGTACTGAGCGAGAAGATCGGCGAGAGGTTGTGGCGGGTGGCGCGGGTCAGGTCGAGTCGGTCCTTCTTCGGGCCCGGCAGGGTGCGCTCGTGGGGGAGCACCTGGCCCGCGTCGAAGTCCTCGACCCGGACCCGGGCCAAGATGCCGTGGCGGGTGCGAGGAGTGCCGTCGGGCCCGGTGTAGTCCTGCGCCATCGCCCAAATCGAGGGCTCGGTGTCCGTGATCAGCGCCCCCGCCTCCCGCCAGGCGTCCATCATCTCGGCGGCGCGCGCGTAGGGGTCGTCGTCGGTCTCGGTCGGCCCGGTCTCCCCGTACGGTTTCGGCAGGTCGATCGCGACCGCGTTATATGGGGAGCGCTCAAGCAGCGCGTTCCGCTGCTCCACATCGATCACGTCGTAGGGGGGCGCCGCAACCTTGTCGAGCGACCCAACCACATCGAGGTCGTAGTGGGTCGCGAAGATCGGGCGGACGTCAGCCATCGATCGCGAAACCTAGCGGTTGCCATCCACGGGACTGAGCCTCCCCTGTTAAGTCGCCTTAAACTGAGCGCATCGGGGCGTGGCGCAGCCTGGTAGCGCGCGGCCTTTGGGTGGCCGAGGTCCTCGGTTCGAATCCGGGCGCCCCGATATTTCTTCAGCTATTCGGGCAGGCTTGTGATCAGCCAGCGACCATCTACTTGGCGGAGTTGAATCGTCTCTCCAGCACCGACGCCGGTCAGCCCCGCGATTGACTCCGGCGGCTCGCCGTAGGTCCCTGTCGCGGTGTCGCCCTCGACCTCCGCGGACTCGATCCCGTAGCTGGTCAGAGCGTCGAACTCCGATGGGGTCAGAGATTTCCGCAGGGCCGCGTCGATGGCCGCCCATGCTTTGGGGCAAGTCTGCACCTGCGTCTGGGCGGCGAGCTCTTTTCGAATTGCGGGGGAGTAGTAAGAGCACGTGCGGGAGTAGTCGCCCTCAGCAAAGGAGGCATTTGCTGCATCCACCACCCGGAAGATCGCGGCTTCATCGGTGCTCGACGATTCGCGATCCTCTCCACAACCAGCGATGGCGATGGGCGCGAGCAGGAGAAGCAGCAAGAGTCGCATGGCCGGAAGTTATGCCATTCCCCGGTGCTGAGTCAGCGCAGCTGGAATGAGCCTGAGCTGAGGTAGGCGACGAGCAGTTCGAGCGCGTGTGCGGTTGGAGGGTGAAGCGGCTCGGGCAGGGCGTCCAGGTCGACGAACCGCGCCTCGGTCGACTCCTCCTGGTCGGGGGCCGGGTCTCCCTGCCATGTCCTCGCCAGGAAACACAGGGCGAAGCAGTGGGTGACGTCGCCGTTGGGGTAGTGGATCGTGTGCGCCTCGGCCTCGGAGAGGCAGCCGAACGGAATCAGGTCGCGCTCTGAGACCTGGATCCCGGCCTCCTCGCTCAGCTCGTCGATCGCCGTCTGGGCGAAGCTCCCGCCTGGCTCCGCGGCGCCGGCCGGCAGGCACCAGGTCCCATCGTCGGTGCGCTTCGTCAGCAGGACGCGTCGGTCGTCTCGCTGGACGGCGACCATCGCGCCGGGCATGAGGACGAGGTCATTGCCGACTGCCTGGCGCAGCCGCCAAAGGTAGGAGTCTCTATATGCCATGGAGGGAGGCTAAGCGAGAGCCTCGATCACAGCGATAATCGCCACGCGATGGCGGTTCCACCAGAGCATCGAGCATTTGCGAGCAAGGTCGGCGAAGCGAAGGCGCAGGACCCGATGCCGACGTTCGCGGTGCTCGCGGAGACGACCGGGATCCCGGTGGATGACCTCGTTCATTACGCCTTGGTCCGCTGGGCGGCGGCGGGCTCGGAGCTGCTGATGGCAATTGAGCCGCAAGCCCTGCGCGACCTCGTGGCTGCGCGGGAAAGCAAAGACTGGGACCGCGTGGCCGGAATCATCGACTGGCTCGCGGCGGACGAGTAGATGCAACGCCCTGGGAGACCGCCGCGGGGCCGGTGGACGGTTATCTACTCGGGTTTGCCCTGGAAATGTCGATAGGAGCTGAGATGGAGATGCATCCGGGAGGTCCAAGGCGCAGGGAACGCGTCGTGTGCGAAACCGATCGCCACATGGTTTTCGGTGATGTGACGCTGCCGCCGGAGGGCTACCAGAGCCGTTTTTCGGATGCCATCAACCGTGCCGAGATCGCGTTTATCCCGCTGGTCAACGTCGAGGTCAAGCCGCTCGGCGGGGGGGAGGGACAGAGGCACGACTTCCTCGTCCTCGCCAAGGCCCACATCAGGATGGCCTACCCGCTCGACCAGGCCTAGCGCCCATTAGTCAGCCGGCGTTGGCTGACGCGACACGTGGCGCAGGCCTCTGGTGTCCTGAGTCGTAATTTCGCGGCTACCTCGCGGCGTCTGGCCACGCCTGGACCCACCCGCCCGGCACAGGTACTCCAGTACCTGTTTGCCGTGCGTGTGTCCCCAGGCGTCCCCAGCCACTCGCGACGCTGCACCCGAAATGACGACTACTCAGGACACTAGGCGCGCTCTCGGCGACTGCTGCCGGCGTAGGAGCCGAGGTCGAAGAGGAAGGCGAGCACGACGATGAACCACTCGAAGCCGGTGACCCCGTTCGACCCCGAGCTCCACATCAGGGCGTAGGCGAGGGTGGTCCAGGGAAGCAGGAAGAACCCAAGGAGGGGGACGAACCAGTCCTCGAAGGCGCGCCCGAGCATGTCGGTGAACAGCCACAGCACGAACAGCGCGAGCCGCGGTGAGATCAGGGCGAAGAGGATGGCGATGCAGCCGATGCCCAAAGCGTATCGTTGCTGAGGATGTTCAACCGCACGAAGACGCGGATGCCGACGGCCGAGGAGGCGCTGCCGGGGCGCAGTGAGCCGGCGTTCGCCGTTCCCGAGGGCCACGCCGTTCTCGGTACTCCGCTGAAGCCGCCCTTCCCCGAGGGGATCGAGACCGCCTACTTCGCGCTCGGCTGCTTCTGGGGGGCGGAGCGGCTCTTCTGGGAATTGGACGGCGTCTACACGACCGCGGTCGGCTACATGAACGGCATCACCCCGAACCCCACCTACGAGGAGGTCTGCGCTGGGCGGACCGGGCATGCAGAGGCGGTGCTGGTCGCGTTCGACCCGGCGAAGGTCGCCTACGCGGACCTGCTCAAGGTCTTCTTCGAGGAGCACGATCCGACCCAGGGGATGCGCCAGGGCAACGACGTTGGGACCCAGTACCGGTCTGGGATCTACTTCGTCAACGACGCCCAAAAGGCGACCGCCGAGATGGCGCTGCGGGCCTACGAGGAGGCGCTGCAGGCCGCCGGGCACGAGTCGATTACGACCGAGCTCGAGCCGGCTGAGCCGTTCTACTACGCCGAGGACTACCACCAGCAGTACCTGCACAAGGTGCCCAATGGCTATTGCGGCCTGGCCGGCACCGGGGTCTCCTGTCGCATCCCGAGCGCGGCCTCCTAGCTCGCGCACCGGCACGCCGAATAGCATCCCGCGACCGTGACCCCTTCGTTCGGCTCCTATCTCGCTGGCTGCTTCGCGACGATCGGCATCGTCGCAGCGCTCGGCCTCGGCGGCTACTGGCTGCGGCGCTGGATCGTGCCGGAGTTCTCCGGCGCCCTCGCCCGCCTCGCCGACGCGACGATCGCTACCGCGCTGCTGATCATCGCGCTCCAGTTGCTGGGGACGCTGAGCATCCTCACCTTCGGCTGGACGGTCGTCGGCTGCGTCGCGATCGGGCTGGGCGCGGCGCTGCTCGGCTGGCTCAAATCGCCGGCCGACCGCCGCGAGGTCTCGGCGCCTCAGGTGCAGACCTTCGCGCTGCTGATCGCCCTCGGCGTCGCCTCCTGGTGCGTGGCGGAGTGGACGTTCCCCGTCCAGCTCAGCCTCGACGCCGGCATGTTCGGCGGCGACACGACCTGGTACCACATGCCGTTCTCGGGCCGGATCGCACAGGAGGGCTCGATCGTCGCCCTCCACTACACCGACCCCCTGCGACTCGCCGCCTGGTTCTACCCCGGCAGCTCAGAGCTGATCCACGGCGCCGGGATCGTCCTCTTCAAGAGCGATTGGCTCTCGCCGCTGATCAACATGATCTGGCTCTCGATCGGGCTGCTTGCCGCCTGGTGCGTGGGCCGTCCCTACAAGGTCGGCCCGGCGACGCTGGTCGCCGGCGCGCTGGTCTTCTCGGCGGGAGTGATGATCGAAACCCAGCCGGGCGAGGGCCGCAACGACATCATGGGACTTGCCTTCCTGCTCGCCTTCGCCGCTTTCCTGATCAACGGCCACCAGCGCAAAGCGCCGACCGCCGGAGCGGTGCAGGACACCCCCGAGCGCGACGCGCCGCTACTCGACAAGGGCCCGCTGATCCTGGCCGGGATCGCCGCCGGTCTCGCGGCGTCGGTGAAGCTTCCGCTGCTCGCGCCGGTGTGGGCGATCGCGATCGGCATGGTCCTCGTCAGCGGTTCCGGGCGGCGGTTGATGACCGCGGCGGCGATCGGCGTTCCCGCCTTCGTGGTCGGCGGCTACTGGTACGTGCGGGCCGCGATCCACACCGGCGGCAACCCGATCCCCCAGCTCGGTTGGGGGCCGCTGCACCTGCCTCGGCCCGACCAGATGCCACTCGACCCGCGCCCGCGCTTCTCGGTCGCCGACTATCTGACCAACCCGACGATCTACCGCAAGTGGTTCTTTCCGCAGCTCGACAACGCGCTCGGGGCGCTGTGGCCGCTGATCCTGATCGTCGCGGTCGCCGCCGCGGTCTACATCGCCGTCCGCTCGCGCAATCAGATCCTGCGGGTGTTGGCGGTTGCGGCGCTTTTCACCGCCGCCGTCTACCTGGTTACGCCGCTCACCGCCGCCGGGCAGGAGGGCTCGCCGACCGGCTTCTTCACCAACACCAGGTACCTGATGCCGGGGCTGATCCTGGCGCTGACCCTGCTGCCGATCGCCCGCCCACTGCGGGCGCCCGACAGTCGCGCTTGGCAGACGCTGCTCTTCCTCACCGGCGTCTACGCGATAACGATCCTGATCACGCCCCGCTGGTACCCGGGCTACATCGTCGGCACGGTCTTCCTCACCCTCGCCTTCGTCTGGGCCCCGTTCGGCCTCGGCCTGCTGCGCTCCCGTCGCCAGGTCACACGCGGCTTCGTCGCCATCGCCACCGGGGCGATCGTGCTCTTCGCCGTGGTGCTCGGCCGCGCCCAGGAGGTCCAGTACTACAAGCACCACTACACGAACGTGCTCCCATTCCTCGGCGAAGGGGGCCCGCGGAAGGCCTACGCTTTCGCCCACAACCAGCACGACAAGCGGATCGGGATCGCCGGCTCGGGGGAGATCTTCTTCGGCCAGTACGGCTTCTACGGGAGGAACCTCGACAACTACGTCCAGTACATCGGCGTCGAGGGCCCCGAGGGCCAGTACCGGCTGGCGACTACCTGTCCCAAATTCCGGCACCTGATCAACGTTGGCGACTACGACTACGTGATCGTCAGCAAGTTCACCCAGGACGCTCGCGACACGCCCTATTGGTATCCGATCTACGCCTGGCTGAGAGGCGACCCGGCGCTGGAGCTGAAGATCGCCGAGCCGAACATCACCCCGCAGCCCGACTACGTCTTCAAGGTCAACGGCAAGCTCGACCCCGCCGATTGCCCCGGCCGGGGCAAGGCCTGACGGCAACGATTGGGATCTTGTACGTGCTGGGCACGTACAAAACGCCGATCGGCAGTTGGGGGTTCTAGGCCGGCGCGAGAGCGTGCTCGCGGATCAGCTCCGCCGAGCGCTCCGGCTGCTCCCACCAGAACATGTGGCCGACGTCCTCCAGCAGGGTCGGCTCGATCGAGAGCAGGGCGGCGATCTCCAGCCCGTTGGAGACACGAAGGAGGCGGTCGGCGGTGCCGTGGATGACCATCGTCGGTGGCGCCAGCTGTCCGAGCCGGTCGGCGGTGCCATGGGCGGCGCACGCCTGCATCTGCTGCATCACGACTTCCGCCGGCGCCGGCAGCGCTTCCGCCATCTCCAAGAACGCCGCGTAGCGACTGTCGTCTTCGCGATAGGTGGGGGAGAGGTTGATCTCCCACATCGCCCGCCGCACCCGTTCGGGATCGCCGGAGGCGAAGGCTTCGCCGAGCAGCTGCAGATCCTCGGGAGCCATCAGCGATCCCTCCGGGCCGCCGCAGTAGGTGGCGCCCAGGGTGAGGGTGCGGACCCTTTCTGGATTGGCGAGGGCGAGCTCCTGGGCGATCATCCCGCCCATCGATATCCCGACCACATGGGCGCGCTCGATCTCGAGCGCGTCGAGCAGGGCGAGTGCGTCGTCGGCGAGGTCGACGATCATGAAGGGCATCTCCGCCCGCCCCGACTTGCCCATCCCCCGGTTGTCGAAGACGGTGCACTCGAAGTCCCGCTCGAGTGAGGAGAGAAAGGGACGTCCCCAGGTCATGTGGGTGGCGCTCATCCCCTGGACCAGCAGCATCGGCTCGCCGCTGCCCGCCCGCTCGTAGTGAAGCTCGGTTCCCCCTGCATCGACGCTCGGCATCGGTGCCGATCCTATGCGAACTGGCCGCCAGGGCCGTCAATCCGGGCCTCGCGTTAGCCCAGCCGGAGTCGGTAGGGTCCTCGCGATGATGCGCCGGACTCCACGACCTCGACGAAGACGTCGAGGTCGGAACGGAGACGATCTGTCTCCGACCTTCGACGGCGCCAAACATCGCATATTCGTAACGGTCACGGACAACGATGGCTCAGGCATCGAGTCCGAAGGCCGCCCGTCGAGATAGCCCTGAGCTTTTAGGCTGTGCCTGAGGTTCAGGCCCCCGTAGCTCAGTGGACAGAGCGACGGCCTTCTAAGCCGTGGGTCGCTGGTTCGAATCCAGCCGGGGGTATTTGGCCGTCGTGGGTTGAGCGTTAGATTGCGCTCGACGTGGTCGACCTGATCATCTATGCGATTCCGGCCTTCGTGCTGTTGCTCGTCGTCGAGCTGCTCTCGTTCAAGTACGCCCGTGACGACGACCTGGTCGGGTACGAGTCGCGGGACACTCGCGCCAGCCTGAGCATGGGCGGTGGCAACGTCGTCATCAACGCGGTCTGGAAACTCGCGGTCGTCTTCGTCTACGCCGGCCTCTACGAGCTCTCTCCGCTCCGGATGCCGGCCGACGCGTGGTGGACCTACGTTCTGCTCTTCTTCGCCGACGACCTCGCCTACTACTGGTTCCATCGCGTCCATCACGAGATGCGGGTCTTCTGGGCGAGCCACGTCGTCCATCACTCCTCCGAGCACTACAACCTCTCGACCGCACTGCGTCAGACCTGGACCCCGATGACGGCGCTGCCCTTCTGGGCGCCGCTGGCCCTGCTCGGCTTCGCCCCCTGGATGATCCTCACCCAGCTGGCGATCAGCCTGATCTACCAGTTCTGGATCCACACCGAGCGGGTCAAGCGCCTGCCGGCGCCGATCGAGTTCTTCTTCAACACCCCCTCGCACCACCGCGTTCACCACGGCGCAAACGAGGTCTACCTCGATCGGAACTACGGCGGGATCCTGATCGTCTGGGACCGGATCTTCGGCAGCTTCCAGGGTGAGACGGAGCGCCCGAAGTACGGCCTCACCCAGAACATCCGTACCTTCCGGCCGACCCGGGTCGCCTTCCACGAGTTCATCGCGATGGCTCATGACGTGCGGAGTGCTGACAACTGGCGCCACCGTCTCGGCTACATCTTCCGCGGACCGGGCTGGTCGCCTGACGGCCGCAGCGGCGGGACGCGCGGCTAAGGCTCCCAGCGAGCTCCGGCCCAAAGGTTTGCGCGGTCATCGCTGGGGTAGATCACGCCCATGGGATTACCACTTTTGTTGATAGTGATTGGGATCGTGCTGGCCATACTGGTCCACTACGCCCTCGGGATCGTCGTGGTCTTGATCGGGCTGGTGTTGCTCCTGCTGCCGCGCCTTGGCGGTAGTGGGACGACGCGCGTCTAGATCGCTTCGACCAAAATCTGAGGATGGCTCCGTGGAAGCTGCCGCTGGTGGTTGCCGCAATCGCCGTGCCGATCGTCGCTGCCTTCTTGGTCGGTGGCCCTGGGCTCGGCACTGCGGTGGGTGCCCTGGCGGCGGTCGCGCTATTGGTCGTCGCGGCGCGACAGAGCCCCCGCGGGCCAATCGGCTCGGAGCCGACGGCGGGCAACCGACGCACCGTGCTCATGGCGATCACCTGCGCGATTGAAGAGCCCGCCGAGGTCCAGGCGATCGCTCGTGAGGCCCATCTCGACCAGGCAGGCGATGACGCGGAGATCGTCGTCCTTGCGCCGGCGAGCATCGGTTTTCTCGATCGCTGGGCCTCAGATGTCGAGGGCGCCCGCCGCGAGGCCCAGACGAAGCTGGTCGCGACGGTTGCGGCACTGGCCAAGGCGGGCATCGCCGCGGAGGGGCGCGTCGGAGACGAGGATGTCGTGCAGGCCGTCGAGGACCAGCTACAGGGATTTCCCGCCAGCGAGGTTGTCCTCGTCAGCGAGGGGAAGACAAGCGACAGGGTGAAGGCCGCAGCGGAGGAGCTGCGCTCGCGCCTGCGTGCCGACTTCCACCACGTCGCCCTGCCCCCACGCGAATCATCTCTTGGCGGACATAGCCCGCAAAGTTGATTCGCATCAACAGAGGTGCGGGCGGGCCCGACTCTTCACGACCTGGAAGGCGCTGCCGGGGATCCGCTTCAGCTGGTTGAGGTTCTCGTCGTCCCAGCGCCGGTCACTGGTGCCGCCGAAGAACCAGTTCGAGCCGTTGTCGGCGACGATCATCCCGTAGCGCTTCAGCGCTGTGGAGATCACCTTGGCCGCCCCGCGGAAGCGGCCAAGGCCGTAACCCGCCTTCAGCCGCAGGCGCGTTCCCATCGCCGGCGCGTTGGGGTTGGAGGTATCGCCGGCGCAGTGCGAGGCGGGGTGGACCCAGGCGTCCCTGGTGCTGTCGAAGGTGACCCGGATCGCATGGTCGACGTGGCCGGTGGCGACCTCGTCAAAGCGGATCAGACCGGGGAAGATCGGCAGGCCGGCTGCGTCGGCGGAGGTCCAGGAGTCGGGCCGCAGCTCGGTCGAGCGCAGGTCCCATTCGACCCCGGAGTCGGCGTTCCAGTGAGCACCGCCGCCGTGCATCGGGAAGGCTCGGTAGAGCTCATAGAGAGTGCACCGAGCGCGGTCGATGGCGAGCACGTGGCGGTCCCCGTCGCTCCCTCGCCCGCCCTCGACCGGCGCGTTCAGCGGGATCGGGAACGGCCCGCGGTCGCTCTCGCTGCCGTAGGCGGTGTAGCGGACCGGCAGCATGCTCTGGCCGGTGCCGACCACGGAGTAGGGGAAGCCGTAGGGGCGGGGAGAGCCGAAGTCCGGATGGAGGAAGCTGCCGCCGTGGGCGTTGATGTAGGCGATGGTCGCCCCTGAGTTGCGGGCGATCGGGGCCTTCGAGATGTCCTGGTTCCAGGCGGCCTGGTTGGGCAGCGAAGGGGCGCGAGGCGAGAGCGAAGCCGGCGGGTCCGGGAAGACCGGGCAGCCGCCAAGATCCGGATAGGGGCCGAGCGCGTTCGCGGTCGCTGGCATCCCGGCAATCACGACCAGCGCCAGCGTCGCCACCGCCACCGCGAAGCGCCTCACTGCTCTGGCGAGTAGTCGCGGACCCGCAGCCGACCGACCTCGAGCTCCTCGACCTCCAGCTTGCCGATCTTCGCCTTCTTGATCGCCAGCCGTCCCACCGCAAGTCGCCCGATCGCAAAGCCACCGACCGCGGCCGCCCCAACCGCCAGCGCCCCAATGGCGAGAGCGCCTCGCGCCCCAGCACCGTTAGCCACCGCTGAGTGGGCCTGCGGCCGAAAGACTGCGCTCCCGCGTCGCTTCGACATCCTGCCAACCGTAGCGCGGCTAGCCTGACCGTTCCTTGCCGACCCTCATTGCTCTCATACACGCGTCCTGGGAGCGCCCGCACCGCATCCTCGATGCCTTCGATGGCCTCGAAGTTGTCGAAATTGAAGCCCTGGGGGGCGGTTCGCTTCCCCGGCATGAGGACATCAGCGGCGTGGTCGCGATGGGCGGGCCGATGAGCGTCGATGACATCGAGGCCTATCCGGCGCTTGCGGCCGAGCGCGATTGGCTCGCCGGGGCCGTCGAGCGAGAGATTCCAACGCTCGGCATCTGCCTTGGCGCGCAGCTCCTCGCCCGGGCGCTGGGAGCTGAGGTCAGGCCGGGGGAGAGGCCGGAGATCGGCTTCGCCCCGGTTGAGGTCAAGGACCCGAGCGATCCGATCATCGGCGGGCTTGCCCCCGAGACGGCCGTTCTTCACTGGCACGGCGACGTCTTCGACCTGCCCAATGGGGCGCGGCCGCTTGCGTCATCGGCCCAGACGGAGAACCAGGCCTTCCGCCACGGCAGCGCCTGGGGTGTTCTCTTCCATCCCGAGGCCGATACCGAGCTCGTCGACTCCTGGCTTGCTGTGCCTGGGATGGCCGCCGAAGCAGAAGCGCCTTGGGCGAGGACGCCGCGGCCACTCTGATGTCTCAAGCCAGAGAAGTCGAGCCCGCTTTGGTGCCGCGCAGCGCCCGGGGCTTCCGCGCTTTCGCCGAGTTGGTTAAAGATCGCGAGTAGTCGCTTGAGTAGAGACCATTCTGCGCGAAAGATAGGACGGCAAGAAATTCCCGAAATCAAACTGCGAGACTAAGAGTCGAATCTGGCCTAGGGGCCATTTTCCAATCGTGGTGGCCGTAGCTCAGTTGGTAGAGCTCCTGGTTGTGATGTCTCCCGCGATCGCGGGTTCGAGGCCCGTCGGCCACCCCTCAAAAAAGCCCCGCTTTGAGGCTGTCGCACAAACCCCCGGGCGTGAGTCGCATTCACGTCCGGGGCGCC
>JBBDYO010000044.1:0-3817 GCA_040901495.1 Solirubrobacterales bacterium | reverse complement strand
GCTTGGGGGCGCCGTCGACGAGGTCCTTGGCCTCCTTGAGACCGAGGCTCGTGAGGGCGCGCACCTCCTTGATGACCTGGATCTTCTTGTCGCCGGCGGCGGTGAGGATGACGTCGAAGTCATCCTTCTCTTCCGCAGCACCGGCATCGCCACCTCCGCCGCCACCGGCGGCGGGAGCAGCAGCGACGGCGGCCGGAGCAGCCGCAGTCACGCCGAACTTCTCCTCGAAGTCCTTCAGGAGCTCACTCAGCTCGAGCACGGTCATGTTCGAGATCGCGTCGAGGATCTCTTCCTTGGTAGCCATGGTCTACGCCTCCTCGGCGGTTGTCTCGGATGCTTCCGACTCGTCGGCCGCGGCGGGCGCCTCGGCCTCAGGGGTGTCGTCGGCCTCGGCGGCGGACGCCGCCGGAGCCTCGTCGGCAGCGGCCTCAGCCGGTGCCTCCTCGGCCGCCGCGTCAGCGGTGGCCTCGTTCTCGCTCACGTCGGCTTCCACCGGCGCGACGTCTTCAGCGGCTGCATCGCTCGGGCTCTCGTCAGCATCGCTGACCGCCTGATCCGTCGCAGCGGGCTCCTCCGCGGGGAGGGACTCACCGCCGGCGACCTTCTGGTCGAGCAGCGCCTTCAGGCCGTAGGCCATGTTGCGGGGCAGGGCCTGCAGCAGGCCGGCCATCTTCGCCATCGGTGCCTGGAGGGCACCGGCGAGCTGGGCGAGCAGCACCTCGCGGCTCGGCAGCTCGGCGAGCGCCTTGATCTCGTCGCCGGTCAGCGCCTTGCCGCTCAGCACACCACCCTTGAGCACGAGGTTGGCGTTCGTGCGGCTGTAGTCGCGCAGGGCCTTGGCCACCGCGGCGGCGTCACCCTCGACGAACGCGATTGCGGTGGGGCCGGTGAGCGTGGCCTCGTCGATGTCGAGGCCGAGGTCACGCACGGCGAAGCGCACGAGCGTGTTCTTGTAGATCTTGTAGTCGCCGCCGGCCGTGCGCAGCGTGCGGCGCAGGTCGGCGAGCTCGCCGACCTTCAGGCCTCGGTACTCGGTCAGCAGGGCTGCGGATGACGACGACAGGCGGGCCTTCACCTCGTCGACGACGGCGACCTTCTCCGACCTCGGTTCACCTTCTCTGGGCATGGGACTCCAAAACGACGATGGGGTTCGCGCGCAGGCACGAACCCCAAAGGTCTTTCGGAGTTCGCCTCGGCAGGACTTCGACCCCGAAGGGATGCCTGCTGTCTGCGGCGAGCAGATCGGTTGTGACTAGGAGGCTACCGGGGCATTCACGTCCGGGCGCAAGCGGTTGGGATCGACCTTGATGCCGGGGCCCATGGTGGAGCTCACGGCGACCCGCTTGAAGTAGCGGCCCTTGGCCGACGCGGGCTTCACCCGCTGCAGCTCCTCGACCACCGCTCGGAAGTTCGAGAGCAGGGCGTCGGCGCCGAAGCTGGCCTTGCCGATCGGCACGTGCACGTTGGCGCCCTGGCGCTCGGTGCGGTACTCGACGCGACCGCCCTTGAACTCGGTGACGGCCTTGCCGACGTCGGTGGTGACGGTCCCGGTCTTGGGGTTCGGCATCAAGCCGCGAGGGCCAAGCGCACGACCGAGCTTGGCCACCTGGGCCATGAGGTCCGGCGTGGCGATGGCCACGTCGAAGTCCATCATCCCGCCCTCGACCTGAGCCACGAGGTCGTCGGCGCCCACGAAGTCGGCGCCCGCGGCACGGGCCTCCGCGGCGGCGTCGCCCTGGGCGAACACCGCGATGCGGACGTCGGTGCCGGTGCCGGCCGGCAGCGCGACGGTGCCGCGGACCTGCTGGTCGGCCTTGCGGGGATCCACGCCGAGCTGGACGACCACCTCGATCGTCTCGTCGAACTTGGCCGTGGCCAGGCTCTTCACGAGGTCGATGGCCTCACCGGGCCCGTGCAGCTGGGTCTGGTCGAACCGATTGGTCGCGTCTGTGTACCGCTTGCCTGTCGCCATGAAGGCTCCCTCTGGGATCTGCCCGGGGCGAGGTGGACCGGCCGGGACTTGGGTGGAACGGGATGGAGCGTGGTCGGAGCTAGGAGACCTTGATGCCCATCGAGCGGGCGGTGCCGGCGACCTGCAGCTTGGCAGCCTCGAGGTCGTTGGCGTTGAGGTCGGGCATCTTCGTCTTGGCGATGGCCTCGACCTGCGCCTGGGAGATCGACGCCGCCACCTCCTTGCCCGGGTTGTTCGAGCCCTTGGCGATGCCGACGGCCTCACGGATGAGCACCGCGGTCGGCGGGGTCTTGGTGACGAAGGTGAACGAGCGGTCCTCGAAGATCGTGATCTCGACCGGGACGATCGTGCCCTTCTGGGCCTCGGTGGCGGCGTTGTAGGCCTTGCAGAAGTCCATGATCGCCACGCCGTGGGGGCCGAGCGCGGTGCCGACGGGCGGCGCCGGGGTGGCAGCACCCGCGGGGATCTGGATCTTCACGATGGCGGCGATCTTCTTCTTGGCCATGACTCTTCTCTCGGTACGTGCGCGAAAAAGGCGACTGGACAGTCTGCCTGTCTGACTAGAGCTTCGCCACCTCGGCGAACTCGAGCTCGACCGGGGTCTCTCGGCCGAAGATGTTGACGAGCACCTTGACCTTGAGCTGGTCCTCGTTGATCTCGGCGATCTGACCGGAGAAGTCGGCGAACGGTCCGGTCTTCACGCGGACGCTCTCGCCCACCTCGTACTCGAGCTTCGGGCGCTGCTTGCGGGTCGGCGCGCCGTCCTCGGCCTCGTCCTCGGGGACGGCCAGGGCGGCCTCGACGTCGCGACGCGACAGCGGGATGGGCTTGCCGGCGGTGCCGACGAAGCCGGTGACTCCCGGGGTGTTGCGGATCACGTCCCAGCTGTGGTCGTCCAGGAAGCAGCGGACGTACAGGTAGCCGGGGAAGACCTTCTTCTGGACGACAACCTTCTTGCCGTTCTTGAACTCGATGACGTCTTCCATGGGGATGACGACCTCGAAGATCGAGTCCTCCATGTTCATCGAGTGGATGCGGCTCTCGAGGTTGGACTTGACCTTCTTCTCGTAGCCGCTCTGGGTGTGTACGACGAACCAGTCGCCGACCTTGTCGTACGGGCTCTGCCGCTTGGGCTTCGGCGCCGCCTCCTCGAACAGCTCGTCCTCGGTGATCACCGTGGTGTCCTCTGCGAGGGCCGGGGCGTCGACCGGGACCTCGGTCTCCGGCGCGGGCTCCTCGGCGTTGGGCGCGAACCCCTCGCCCGGCTTCAGCGCCTCCTCGGCGTCGCCGCCGCTGTCCGCGCCGAAGAGCGCCGACAGGTCGGCGTCGGGCGCGGTCTCGTTGGTCTCGTCGGTGTCACTCACTGCTGCCCCCTCGTTCCTCGGGTGCAGCTGTGAGCTGGACGCGCTGTGCTCATGGTTCGCAAGCTCACGGCAGTCAGGCCTGTCAGTCGAAGAGGTAGAAGATGCCCTCGGTCGACGCGTAGTCGATGAGGGCGATGAACGCCGTGAGGACCACCACGGTCACGAACACGATGATCGAGAAGCGGACGATCTCGTCCCGGGAGGCCCACGCCACCTTGCGGAGCTCGCCGCGCACCTCGCGCACGAACTGCGGCGGGGTCGCCCGATCGCTCTGCGCACGGGGCGCAGGGCGAGGCTCGGCGCGACGAGGCGCCGGCGTGCCGTCGGGGGCGAGCTCGCCCTGACGCCGCATCTGGCGCTTCTGCTCTCGGTTCATCGCCATGGCGGGACCCACTTCGGTCTCGAGGGTTCGTGCCCGGTGCACGCGTTGGCAGGGCAGGAGGGACTCGAACCCCCAACCGCCGGTTTTGGAGACCGGTGC
>JBBDYO010000043.1:14083-26912 GCA_040901495.1 Solirubrobacterales bacterium | reverse complement strand
ATTTGCGCTCCGCCTCGGGGATGCCGAGCCGGTCGAAGGTGTTTTTGATGTCCTCGGGGACCTCGCTCCAGTCGCGGCTGTTCTTCTCCGAGGCGCGCACGAAGTAGTGGATGTCATCCCAGTCGATCTGGGCGAGGTTGCCGCCCCAGGCCGGGGTCGGGCGCGAGTAGAAGTGCTCCAGCGCCTTCAGGCGGAAGTCACGCATCCATTGCGGCTCGTCCTTGTAATCGGAGATCGATTCGACGATCTCGCGGCTGAGGCCCTTGGGGGCTTTGTAGGCGTAGCCGCTCTCGGAGTCGTGGAAGCCGAACTTCTCCTTGTAGTCAGCGTTAATGCCGGCAAGCTCTTTTTTCTCTGCGACTGCCTCGGGCGTTGCCATGGCTTCAGACCTCCAAAACGATGTTGTCGTCCACGACGGCCGCCGTGAACGTCTGCACCGGAGCATAGGCGGGGAGCGTCTTAGGCCTGCCGGTGGTCAGGTCGAAGAGGGAGCCGTGACGCGGGCACTCGACGGTGCAGGTCGCTGGGTCGAACTCGCCCTCGGCGAGCGGGCCGTCGTCGTGGGAGCAACGGTCCTCGATCGCGTGCAGGGCTCCGTCGCAATTGAAGATCCCGATCTTGCGCCCGTCGTGCTCGACCAGGCGCATCGTGCCGGGCAACAGCTCGGCTGCTGGGCATACGGCGATCGTTGTTCCTGCGGTTTCAGTCACGAGGGTGGGTTGCTCTCCGCTGGGTAGCTAGTGCGGGTTGAGACTTAATCCTACTTCTACGGTCGGATTTTAGCGCTCGGCACGGATTGGCCTCACCGCAGCGAGGCCCCCTCGCCGTAACAAGCGGTTGACCACCACCGCAACCGAAGTGGGAGGATCAGCGCACCAAGACCTTCGAGGAGAGGATCGGACATGAGCGAGATCACCAGTTACGCGCCAGGCACCCCTTGTTGGGTTGACCTTGGCTCTCCCGATCTGGACGCCTCAGTCGAGTTCTATGGGGCCCTGTTTGGCTGGGACGTTCCGGAGACAGAGACCTCCGAGCAGACGGGTGGATACCGCCAGGCGATGCAGGACGGCAAGCCGGTCGCCGGGATGATGCCGCTGATGCAGGAGGGCCAACCGACGGCTTGGTCCACATATGTCTCAGCGGAGGACGCGGACGCAACGGCAGCCGCTGTCAAGGAGGCCGGAGGCAACGTAATCGCCGAGCCGATGGACGTGATGGACCTGGGCCGGATGGCGGTCTTCGCCGACCCGACCGGCGCCGTGTTCGGCATCTGGCAGCCAGGAACCTTCATTGGCGCCGGCCTGGTCAACGAGCCCGGCGCGATCGCCTGGAACGAGCTCAACACCCGCGACCTCGCGGGCGCGAAGGAGTTCTACGGCGCCGTCTTCGGGTGGGGCTTCGAAGACAAAGAGATGGGCGAGGCCGGCTCCTACACGACGATCAACCTCGGTGAGAACCCGGTCGGCGGCATCCTCAACATGGCCGAACGAGGCGTGCCCGAGCAGGTGCCGGCCCACTGGCAGGTCTACTTCGGGGTCGAGGACACCGACGCGACGATCGAGCAGGCCAAGCAGCGCGGCGGCAGCGTCATGGTCGAGCCGATCGACATCCCCGCCGGCCGCTTTTCGATCCTCACCGACCCACACGGCGCAAGCTTCGCGGTGATCGCGCTGAGCGCGGAGGCGACCGAAGGCTCCTAGCCAGGCGCGACCGCCCGCGCCACTACCCGAAATCGCCCTTGCTTTCGCCCCGGCGGGGCGAGACCATCTCACCTTCGGCACCTTCGGCCAGAGGGGGTATGAGCATGAGGGTTAAGCAGACGAAGCACCTCTTAGCGGCGTTCGCGGTTCTCGGCCTTCTGCTCGCACCGGTTGTGATGGCGGCATCGTCGTCCTCCGGGGGCGCGAGCCAGAGTGCCGCCAAACACAAACCCGAGTACTCCGCCGCGGACCTGAGGAAGCTGAAAAAGAAAGTGGCCGCGCTCGAGAAATCGGTCCGGGCGCTCAGCTCCAGCCTTCCGCCGGGCTACTCCGAAAAAGCCAGCACCCAGGCCCTCCAGGCCGCCGTCGCGGACTTCGAGAAGAACACGGAGGGGGTGAGTGGCAGGGTCGCGGACTGGGAAAAGAACACTGAGGGGGTGAGCGGCAGGGTCGGTCTGCTCGAAGGCCCCCTCGGCGGGGTTCTGAACGGCACGTTCCCCGGCAATGTCCAGATCGTCGACGGCAGCATCGTCGGGGCGGACATCGCGTCGGGAACGATCACCGGATTCAACGTCGACTCAAGCTCGGTTCAGTTGCGCGGCGCGACAACCGGTTGCACGGGCACCGACAAGGTCACGGGAATCACCGTCGGCGGCGACGTCAGCTGCTTCGCCGACCTCGGCTCGCGTGGCAGCGAGACCGCGACGAGCACCTTCGAACAGCCGAGGGTCGTCAACGTCAGCAACGTGCTCCTCAACTACACGGTGATGATGCCGTTCGTCGTCACCGAACTGGTCGGTGCAGTGGAGGGCCAGCGGGTGACGCTGATCGCCGCCAACTCCAACGTGACGGTCCTTGATGCGGGCGCCTTCAAACTGGACGCCGCCTGGGTGCCGGACGGCGATGACACCCTGACGGTCGTCAAAAACGGCGCCAGCTGGTACGAGGTCGCTCGCAGCGCGAACTAGCCGGGCTCAGAGCGAGAGGTCGGCGGCCGCTTCGTCGGGGCTGCCGGCCTCGCCCTCGTCCTCCCATTCGGCGGGCTGGCCGAGGCTGGCGCTCTTCACCACCTTCAGTCCCAGCATCGCGCACTTCATCCGCGTGGCGGAGATGTCGATTCCAAGCAGCTCGAGGACAAACTCTTTCGGTAGCTGCAGCAGCTCATCGCGGGATTTGCCGGCCAGCTCGTCGGTGAGCAGCGAGGTCGCCGCGGTGGAGATCGCGCAGCCTTTGCCGTCGAAGGCGATCTCGGCCACCCGCCCCTCCTCGTCGAGCCGGATCGTCACATGTTGCTCGTCCCCGCAGAAGGGGTTGGTGTCCTCGAACTCGAGGTCAGCGTTCTCCAGACGACCGAAGTTGTGCGGCCGCTTGTAGTGCTCGAGAATCTGGTCGCGGTACAGCTCATCCATATTGCACCGAGGCTAGCGCAGGCGGAGTCCTAGCCCAGAGCCTCAGTTTGCGATGGAGGCGGTGAGCAGGGCGGGTTTCCCTGCACGACCGCCGCCGTCTACGAGCAGACTTTTTTAGCCCGAGCGCGGGCTTTCTTGAGGGCCGCACGGCGCCGTTTTACTGCTTTCCTCCGGCTGCGTCGCTGTTTGGCGGTGGTCGCGACGGTGAGCTTGGCCTGGGCGGCCTTCAGCTTGCTGGCAGCCCTCAGCTTCTTGGCCCTCTTCTGTTTGCACGCTTTCGAGGGCTTGGCTTTTACCGGTGCCGGAGGGGCAGGAGGCGGAACGCTCGTCAGCAAGCTTCCCGGGGTGATGCGGAACTAGTACTGGTCCACCGGGCAGCTTTCGTGAACACGAATAACGAACTTAGCCGCACCCGCCGCTGTGTAGAGCAAATGGGCAATTTCATTCTCTTCAGGTTCTTTCGAGTTCAGTGACGTTTCTTTGTTTCCGTTGCCGTCGAGCAGCCGCACCGTCGGTGTGCAGTTGCTCGAGTCGTTGATGTTGGTAAAGGCGATGTCGAACGTTCCGGCGCCGGCGACATAGAAGAAGAACCAATCCTCCTCATTGCTCGCGTCGATGCTGCCGCCGTAGAGTTTGTCGCCGACGAGCGGTCCCAATGCCGTGACCAAGGAGTTGTGGCCGTTGGTGGTCGGCTCCGCTGGGCCTGGCGTTGGGCCAGTCGTCAGCGGTCCAGTTACGTTCAGGCGGTATTGGTCGTCCGCGCAAGATTCATGCACCCTGACGTAGTAGGTCCCCGCTCCAGGGGTGTTGTATAGAAGATCTTTCGTTTCATTCTCTTCAGGTTCCACCGAGTTCAGGGATTTCCCGTTGCCGTCGAGCAGCCGCGCCGTCGGTGTGCAGTTGCTCGAGTCGTTGATGTTTGTCGCCGCGATGTTGAGTGGCCCCTGGCCCGACACATAGATGATGAACCAGTCATCTTCATTCGAAGCGCTGATGGTGCCGTCGTAATTAGTCGACGCCACGAGAGGACCATTGGCTTGGTGGATGCCGTTGTTTGGCTCGGTCTCGGTTGCCGCTAGGGCGCTGCTCGGAATGAGTAGCGAAACGACGAAAAGCACGGCGCAGATGTGCCGGAGGCGCATTTCTCTCCCTGGATCGACTGTCTGTCGGCTGCTGCGGTTGAGGCTAATCCTGCATCGTGGGGCGCAGAAACCGGTGGAAACCGCGTTGACGCATGCACGCGGAGCACGGACCTTATGAGATGAGGAACGCAAAGACAATTGACGAAACTTGGTAGCCCACGGGGCTGCAACGTCAATGATCTCCCCCCTGTTACCTTGGCGCAGGTGCGGGGAATGTGGCGAACGCTCAGCTACCCGGCGCGGCGCTGGCCACGCCTGGTGCTGGCCGCGCTGCTCGGCGCGGTGTCGATCGTCGCGATGGTCGGCCTCGCGAACGCCTACGTGCTGCTCAGCCCCGATGGGGACTCGACCGACGACCTCGCGGACGTGCCGCACGCCCAGGTCGCGATCGTCCCCGGCGCCCTGGTCAGGCCAGACGGGGCGATGAGCACGATGCTGGCCGATCGGGTGCGCCAGGCGACGGCGCTGTGGCGGGCCGGCAAGGTCGAGCGGATCCTGGTCTCAGGGGATCACCACACCTGGGAGTACGACGAGCCGGACACCATGCGCAAGGCGCTGGTCCGGGCCGGCGTTCCGCCGCGAGTCATCTTCGAGGACCACGCCGGCTTCGACACCTGGGCGACGATGCTGCGGGCACGGACGATCTTCGGCGTGCGCGACGCGATCGTCGTCACCCAGGGCTTCCACATGGCGCGGGCGCTGTACCTAGCCGAGGCGGCCGGCCTCGACGCGACGGGGTTCACCGCCGACCTCCACCCGTACGGCACCCAGGGCACTAAGAGCGACGTCCGCGAGGTGCTCTCGCGAGTGAAGGCAGTCGTCGACACGACCCTCGACACCGATGCGGTCGGAGGCCCACCGATTCCGATCAGCGGCGACGGCCGCACCAGCTGGGGCCCCACTCCACCGCCAGGAACCCCGCCAGCTGGTTCGCCTTAGGGCCATCCCGGTAGGGGTGGAGCGTCTTGTACTTTTTCTGCGAGGACGCTCGCGGACAGCCGACAGCATCTTCAGAAAAAGTTAAGCGGAATCCCTGCCGGGATGGCCCTCAGAGGTCGAAGACCTTGCGGGCGTCGTGGAGGCCCTCGATGAGGCGGTCGATCTCCTCGGGAGTGGTGTAGACGCCGAAGCTGGCGCGGGCGGTGGCGGCGATGCCGAGGCGGTCCATCAGCGGCTGCGCGCAGTGGTGGCCGGCGCGGACCGCGACGCCGTGGCGGTCGAGGATCTCTGAGACGTCATGGGCGTGGACGCCCTCCAGCTCGAAGGAGACCGGGCCGACGCGCTCGGGCCCGCGCGGCGGGCCGAAGACGCGCAGGCCAGGCACCTCGACAATCTTCTCCAGCGCGTAGTCGGCGATCTGGCGCTCGTGCTCCAGCACACTCTCCATTCCCAGCCCGTCGAGCCAGCGCAGGGCCGAGGCCATCCCGATCGCCTGGGCTATCGCCGGCGTCCCGGCCTCGAACCGGGCCGGTGGATCGGCGTAGGTCGTCCCCTCCTTGGTCACCTTGCGGATCATCGAGCCGCCACCGAGGAAGGGGGGCATCGCGCGCAGCAGGTCGAGGCGGCCCCACAAGGTGCCGATCCCGGTCGGCGCGTAGAGCTTGTGGCCGGTGATCGCGTAGAAGTCGACCCCGAGGGCAGCCACGTCCAACGGCAGCTTCGGCGCCGCCTGGGCGCCGTCGGCGAGCACCAGGGCACCGGCGGAGTGCGCGAGTCGCGAAATCTCGGCGAGCGAATTCTCGCTGCCGAGCACATTGGAGACGTGCGTGACCGCGATCAGCTTCGGGCCTTTCTCCAGCAGTGACGCGTAAGCCTCCATGTCGAGCAGTCCGTCCTCGCCGACCGGCACCCAGTCGATCTCCGCACCGACCCGCTCGGCGAGCTGCTGCCAGGGGACGATGTTGGAGTGGTGCTCCATCTCGGTGAGGACGATGCGGTCGCCCTCGCCGACGTTGGCGTCGCCCCAGGTCCGCGCCACCAGGTTGATCGCCTCGGTGGCGTTGCGGACGAAGATGACCTCGCGGCGGTCGGCAGCGCCGATGTGGTCGGCGACCGTCGCCCGCGCCCCCTCGTAGGCTGCGGTGGCCTCCGCCGAGAGTGTGTGGGAGCCACGGTGCACATTGGAGTGGTGCGTGCGCTCGTAGCGGTCGACGGCCTGGATCGAGGCCAGCACCCGCTGGGCGCTGGCGCCGCTGTCTAGATAGGCGACCGGGCGCCCGTGCACCTCGCGCTCGAGCGCCGGGAAAGCGGCGCGGACCTTCTCGATCGGGAACGGCGACGCCGGTGCAGCGGGTTTGGTCGTCGCCGGCTCCATGTTCACGAGGCTAGGCGGAAGCGCCAGCCTCAACCTCCTCGCGGATCCAGCCGTAGCCCTTCTCCTCGAGCACGCCGACCAGCTCCGGGCCGCCCTCTTTGACGATCCGCCCCTCGAACATCACGTGGACCGAGTCGGGCTTGACCATGTGCAGGATGCGCTGGTAGTGGGTGATGATCAAGACGCCCATGTCGGGGCCGGCGAACTTGTTGACCCCGTCGGCGACGACGCGCAGTGCGTCGATGTCGAGGCCGGAGTCGGTCTCGTCGAGCACCGCGATCTCCGGCTGCAACAGCGCCAGCTGCAGCAGCTCCATCCGCTTCTTCTCGCCTCCGGAGAAGCCGTCGTTGAGGTAGCGGCTGGAGAAGTCTTTCGGGATGTTCGCCAGCGCCATCGCCTCCTGGGCGACCTTGGCGAACTCTTTGATCTTGATCTCACCTTCGTCGCGAGCCTCACGCCGGGCGTTGAGGATCATCCGCAGGTACTTGCTGACTGAGACGCCGGGGATCGCAACCGGGTACTGGAAGGCCATGAAGAGGCCGGCGCGTGAACGCTCATCGGGGTCGGCCTCGGTCATGTCCTCGCCCTTGAAGACGATCGAGCCCTCGGTCACCTCCAGCGACGGGTGCCCCATGATCGCGTTGGCCAGGGTCGACTTCCCCGATCCGTTCGGCCCCATCAGCGCGTGAACCTTGCCCTTCTCGACGTCGAGGTCGAGCCCGCGGAGGATCTCCTTGCCCTCGGCGCTCACGTGCAGGTTGCGTATCTCCAGCTCAGCCAATGTCACTCCGTTCCTGATTTCGGTGGGTTAGGCAGCAGTGCCGACGGGGGCGGCCTTTGCGCCGGCCTCCTCTTTGGCACCGCCGAACTCGACCAGCTCCGCCAGCGTCGTCCCGGCGAGCGCCTTGGTCACACCGCTCTGAACCCGGGTCCAGAGCAACTTCGTGGAGCAGGCGTGATGGCCGTCGCTCTCGTGCGAGCAGAGCACCTTCCCCTCGGGGGTCTCGTGGAAGCACTCCATCGGGGCGATCTGGCCTTCCAGCGCCTCGACCACGACATCGAGGGTGATCTCCTCGGCCGGCATGGCGAGGCTGTAGCCACCGTGGGCTCCACGGGTTGAGACGACGAGGCCCGCCTTTCGCAGCTTTGCCACCAGGTGCTCGAGGTAGGAGAGGGGCAACCGCTCCGCCTCGGCGACGGCGCTCAGCGAAACCGGGGCCGAGCCGGGCTGGCGCCCGAGCTCAACCATCAGGCGAACTCCGTACTCGGCTTTGGTCGAGAACAGCATCACTTAAATCCTACTGAAGCAGTCGGTTATGCGGAGGCGGCTTCGCCCTGCTCCTCTTCGCCGAACTCCATGTGGGCACGGTTGCCGAGCTCCATGTGGGCACGGCTGTCGCTGTCGCGGCAAGCGAAGCGATTAGGGCTCGATCAGGCCACGGCGGATCGCGTAGCGGACCAGCTCCACCCGGTCCCGCATGCCCAGCTTCCGCATCGCGTTCGCCCGATGGTTCTCGACCGTCTTCTCGGAGAGGTGGAGGATCGCTGCGATCTCCTTCGTGGTGTGGGCCTCGGCGACGAGCTTGACTATTTCCTCCTCGCGCGGAGTCAGCTCCTCCTCACCGGTCGAGCCGCGCTCCAGTACGTCCTTGATTAGGGACCGCTGCGCCTCGGGGGTGAGGAAGGGCTCGCCGCGCTCGACGGCCCGGATCGCGGCCAGGAGGTCCGAGTCGGCTTGGGCCTTGAGGACGTACCCCGACGCCCCCGCTTTCAGCGCCTCGAACAGGTAGCGCTCGTCGTCGTGCATCGAGAGGATCAGGACCGCGACCTCTGGTGCTTGGGCCCTGATCTCGCGGGTCGCCTGAAGGCCGGTCAGCTTCGGCATCTTGACGTCGAGGATCGCCAGGTCGGGACGCTCCCGGATCGCCAGCTCCCGCGCCTCGGCCCCGTCCGCGGCCTCGGCGACCACCTCGATGTCGGGCTGGCGCTCGAGCAGGAGGCGGAGGCCGGAGCGAACGATCCCGTGGTCGTCTGCGATCAGAACGCGCATGCGCTCAGTCTCCCAAGAGATTTTCATTTGGGCGGGGGAGATTCTCTGGGCTGAGGCGACTTATCCGTGAAATGGACGGAAAAGTCGCCTCAGCGGACATCGCCATCGTTGAGATTGCCGAAAGGCAGCATGGAGTGATCTCGGTTAACCAACTGCGGCGGGCAGGGATCAGCAACGATGCGATCCGGGCACGCACCTTCTCGGGTCGTCTGCACCGCGTGTACCGAGGCGTTTATGCGGTTGGTCATTCCGCGCTCTCGCCGGAGGGCAATTGCTTTGCGGCTGTGCTGGCCGTGGGTGGCGGACCCGCTGAGAAAGCCGACTCCGTTCTTGGCTACTGGAAGGCCGCGGTGAGCCACCGGAGTGCCGCATTCCTATGGGGGCTGCTTCCAACCGCGCGGGGTCACGTGGATGTCACCGTTGCGGGAAATGGAGGAAAGGCCAGACGCTCTGGTCTTCGCATACACCGTCCCCGCTCCCTTGCTGCGACCGGTATCACCCTTCGCCTGGGAATCCCGGTCACGACTCCGGCCCAGACCATCGTGGACTTGCGCTCGGCAATCGGGAGTGGTGCCGTAGGCGCCATCTCCCAGAGTGAGCTGCGAAGGGTGGTCCGCCAAGCCAACATTCTCGGTCTGCCGATCGGAGATGAAGATGTCGATCGGACACGCAGCGACCTCGAGCGGGACTTCTTGCGGCTCTGTCGCAGGCATCGTCTCCAGCCGCCTGAGGTCAACGTTCGCATTGGGCTTTATCTCGTCGATTTCCTATGGCGCGAGAAACGGTTCGTGGTCGAAACCGACAGCTACCTCTATCACCGGGGTCTGGAGGCGTTTCAAGGCGACCGTGGCAGGGACCTCGAGCTGAAGCGCTGCGGCTATGAGGTGCTGCGGCTTTCCGAACGACAGCTCAATGAAGAGGCAGATCTGGTGGCCGAGACGCTGACGGCGACCCTGTATGGGCGAGAGGGCTAGCCGGGGAGGGTGAGGTGCACGGTGGTGCCGTGTCCCGGTCGCGACTCGATCGTCAAATCGCCGCCGACCAGCAGCGCCCGCTCCCTCATCCCTGAGATCCCGAGCCCGCTCTCGGACTGCTCGAAGGCGAAGCCGCGGCCATCGTCGGAGACCGCCAGCTCGACACCCGCTTCGGAGCGTCGCAGGGTCACTCCAACTCGCTTCGCCTCGCTGTGGCGGACGGCATTGGAGAGCGCCTCCTGGGCGACCCGGTAGATGACCAACTGCACGTCGTCGTCGAGGTCGGAGAAGTGACCCTCCTCACGGAGCGTCGCCTCGACCCCGCCCCGAGCGATCTGGTCGACCTGCCCGGCGATCGCGGCGACGAGGCCGAGGTCGTCGAGGGCGGTCGGCCTCAGCTGGCGGGCCAGTGAGAGCAGCTCGCGCATCGCCTGGTTGGCCAGCGCCTTCGTTTCCGTCAGCTCGGACTCCAGCTCGGGAGGTGCCGCCTCGCGGAGCGCCTCCAGTCGCAGCAGCAGGCCGGTCAGAGATTGGTTCACCTCGTCGTGGAGGTCGCGCGCGATCCTCGTCCGCTCCTGCTCTTGGGCGCGCAGGGCGGCGGACCCGGCCCGCAGCCGTTCCGCCTCGAGGCGGCGCAGCATCCGCAGGAAGGCAAGCTCGATCCGCTCCACCTCCTCGGTTTCACCGACCCCGTCGATCGAGTCCGGCAGCATCGCCCCCGGGCGGCTCAGGTCGACCTTCTCCATCTCCTCGATCAGGCTCTCGAGCGGCGCGAACCGACGGCGCAGCCGCAACAGGCTGACCGCGAGGCCGGCAACCGTGACGGCGAGCACGATGATGACCACGGCAGTCACCAGCCAAGCCTAGAGCCGGGTAGGGGCTGGAAGGGGCGGAATAGGGGATTGCCCCTATTGGTCGAAATGCAGGCAGAAGGGATACTGCCAAGCAAGGCAACTCGACAAGGAGCCACTCGATGACCACCACCAAGCAGTCCACCTTCGGCGCCACCCTGCGCACGACGATCCTCCTGGCGACCCTCTCGGGTCTTCTGGTCGTCATCGGCTACGCGATCGATGGCATCGGGATGGCCACGGTCTTCCTTGGCATCGCACTGCTGATGAACCTGGGCTCCTACTTCTTTAGCGACAAGCTCGCGCTCAAAATGAGCCGCGCCGAGCCGATCGAGGAGTCCGAGGCTCCGCGGCTCTACCAGATCGTCCGCGAACTGACGACGCGCGCCGGTCTGCCGATGCCCCGCCTCTACATGATTCCCCAGGACCAGCCGAACGCCTTTGCGACGGGCCGCAACCCGAAGCACTCCGCCGTTGCCGTGACCCGTGGGATCACCAAACTCCTCTCCGAGGACGAGCTGCGAGGCGTGCTCGCCCACGAGCTCGCCCACATCCAGCACCGCGACATCCTGATCCAGTCGGTCGCCTCGGCGATCGGCGCGGCGATCACCTACCTCGCCTACATGTTCATGTGGTTCGGCAATGACAACAACTCGCCGCTCAGCCTGGTCGCCTCGCTGGCGATGGTCCTGCTGGCGCCGATCGCGGCGAGCATCATCCAGCTCTCGATCTCGCGCCAGCGCGAGTACGCGGCCGATGCGGGCGGCGCCGAAATCTGCGGCAACCCCGAGTCGCTGGCAAGCGCTCTGCTGCGACTGGAGGAAGGCGCGACGGCAATGCCGATGCAGGTGAACCAGGCGGCCGAGCCGCTCTACATCGTCAAGCCCTTCTCCGGGAAGGGGATCGCCGGCCTCTTCTCGACCCACCCGCCGATCGAAGAGCGAGTGCGTCGCCTGCGCCAGATGCGCCCCAGCCTCGGCTGAGGCACGCCAACCCGATCTCTGCCCAACAGGCCGTCCGCGAGGAGCTGGCTGAGTTTCAGATGCTCGCCTAAGACCTAGCCGCCAATGCTCTGTGCTTTACTTTTTGAAGTAAAGCCGGATCGGAATTCAGGTATTTAGGAGAAAGCTTTGGCCCCAGGCATCCCCCAAGTCGCGCAGCAGGTCGAGGAGATCGAGCCGTTCGAGGCTTCCGAGGAGATCGTCGGCGACGGCGTCGTCCTGATCGACACCCGCGAGCCGCATGAGTACCAGGAGGCGCACCTCGAGGGCGGCAAGCTCGTGCCGCCCGGGCTGCTCGGCGAGGAAATCGCCACCGCTGCCCCCGACAAGTCGGCTCGCACAATCCTCTACTGCCGCAGCGGCAACCGCTCCTACAAGGCGGCCGAGCAGATGCAGGCCCTCGGCTACGAGAACGTCGCCTCGATGGCGGGGGGGATCCTCGCCTGGCAGGAGCAGGGGCTGCCGGTCATCGCGACCGAGGGGATGACTCCCGAGCAGCGCGACCGTTACTCGCGCCACACGCTGCTGCCGGAGGTCGGAGTCGACGGCCAGTTGAAGCTGCTCAACGCGAAGGTGCTGCTGCTGGGCGCCGGCGGCCTCGGCGCCCCGACCGCGCTCTACCTGGCCGCCGCCGGGATCGGCACGCTTGGCCTGGTCGACGACGACGTAGTCGACGCCTCCAACCTTCAGCGCCAGGTGATCCACAACACCGAGCGGATCGGGATGCCAAAGACCGAATCCGCGCGCCTCTTCATCGAAGCGCTCAACCCCGACGTCAACGTCGTCGAGCACAACGGCCGCCTCGACGCCAGCAACATCCTCAGCATCCTCGAGGACTACGACATCGTCGTCGACGGTGCCGACAATTTCCCCACCCGCTACCTGCTGAACGACGCCTCGGTGCGGCTGCGCAAGCCGGTGGTTTCCGCCTCGATCCTAGGCTTCGATGGGCAGATCTCGACCTTCGTCCCCTACGAGGGGCCCTGCTACCGCTGCCTCTACCCGACGCCGCCACCCGCCGAGCTGGCGCCGAGCTGCTCCGCGAACGGGGTGCTCGGAGTGATGGCCGGGACGATGGGAACGCTCCAGGCCAACGAGGTGATCAAGCTCGTGCTTGGTGCCGGCGAGCCGCTGGTCGGTCGCCTGCTCCTCTATGAGGCGCTCGGCACCACCTTCACCGAGCTGAAGGTCCGGCGCGACCCCGAGTGCCCGATTTGCGGCGAGCACGCCGAGGAGATTCCGGAGTCGGAGATGGGCCAGTTTCCGGACTACGACGCCTTCTGCGCCGGCTCGGGCGGGGACCGCTAGCGAGCGTCTGCTCCACTAGGATCACCGCTTCATGGCGACCGTTCGCATCCCACCGGTCCTGCGTCCCCAAACCGGGGGGG
>JBBDYO010000043.1:0-14073 GCA_040901495.1 Solirubrobacterales bacterium | reverse complement strand
CTCGGCCTCCACGGTGGGCGAGGCGCTGCGCGCCCTGACGTCGGCGCACCCCGACACCGAGTCGCAGCTGTTCGGCGCCGACGGTGACCTCAACCGCTACGTCAACGTCTACCTCAACGACGAGGACGTGCGCGTGCTTGACGGCCTCGAGACCGGCGTCTCCGACGGCGACACCGTCGTCATCCTGCCGGCGATGGCGGGCGGCTAAGTCCGATCCCGAACGTGCTCGAGCTGGCGGAGCTGATTGCCGAGCTGCCAGCCGAGCTGCGCCAACGAGCCCTCACCCACCACACGTGGGTGGAGGATCGCGCCGACTCGTACAGGCCCCTTGCTTTTCTCGGCGACAGCGTGCTCGGCCTTGCTCTGGCGGCCAAGGTCCACGAGCGCTTTCCGAAGCTCGACTCGGGACGCCTGACCCCGATCTTCAACCAGGCGATCAGCGGCGTTTCGTGTGCGGCTGTCGGTCGCGAGCTCGGCGTGCCGGAGATGCTCGAAGCCATGGAGAAGCCAAGCAAGGAAAAAGCGATACCGATGGAGGTGTTGCGCGACACCGCACGCCCGGTTCCAGAGATGACCGAGGCGCTGATCGGCGCCTGCTTTCTCACCTTCGGCTTCGAGCGAACGCGCGACGCCGTTGTTGCCGCGTTCGCGCCGCGGATCGAGTTCGGGGTCAAATTCCCCCACGGCGCCAAGGGCCACCTGCACAAGCTGGTCGCGCGCCAAGAGGCATGCTTGAGCTACGACGTGTCCGTCAAGGCGGGACCGTCTTACTACCCGATCTTCAAGGCGGTTGCAATGGCCGACTCGGAGCCGATTGGAGAGGGAGAGGGACGCAGCAAGAAAGCCGCCGAGCTGGCCGCCGCCGAACAGGCGCTGGAACGGCTCGAGCTGTGGGCCGACGCCTGATCACGCCTGTACGGGCCGTGGCTATACTTTTTGAAGTGCCGCGCGACCACCTACTCAACCGGCCCTGTGGGGGTCGCTTCAGCAACATCGTTGCCTCGATCGGCAACACGCCGCTGGTCGAGCTGCAGCGTCTTTCCCCCAAGCCCGAGGTGCGGATCTACGCGAAGCTCGAGGGCCGCAACCCGACCGGCTCGGTCAAGGACCGCGTTGCCAAAGCGATGATCGAGGCGGCGGAGGCCGAAGGTGCGATCGAGCCCGGCAAGACGATCCTCGAGCCCACCTCCGGCAACACCGGCATCTCGCTGGCGATGATCTGCCGCCGCAAGGGCTACCCGCTAAAAGTGGTGATGCCCGACAACGTCACCGCCGAGCGCACCCAGCTGCTGGAGATGTACGGGGCGGAGATCGTCTACTCGGAGGGGGCAAAGGGGTCCAACGGCGCGGTCGAGGTGGCGCTGGAGATGGCGGATGACCCGGCCTATTTCATGCCCTACCAGTACGGCAACGAGGCCAACCCGCTGGCCCATTACAACGGCACCGCGGTGGAGATCCTCGACGAGCTTGACGAGGTGGCGGCCTTCGTGGGCGGCCTCGGCACCGGCGGCACCCTGATGGGCAACGGCCGCCGGCTGAAGGAGGCCGACCCGAAGACGCTGATCGTCGCCGCCGAGCCGATGCAAGGGGAGCTCGTCCAGGGCCTGCGCTCCCTCGACGACGGCTTCATCCCGCCGATCATCGACATCTCGCTCTTCGACCGAAAGATCATGGTCTCCAACCGCGACGCGATCGTCTGGACCAAGCGGCTGCTTGAGGAGGAGGGCATCTTCGCCGGGGTCTCCTCCGGTGCGATCGCCGCGATCGCCGTCCGGATCGCAGGTGAACTGGAGGGCGGCAACGTCGTCTTCCTGATTCCCGACGACGGCTGGAAGTACCTCTCCTCCGGCGTCTACACCAAGCCGATCGAGGAGATCGAGAACCTCGACTCCACCGTCTGGTGGTAGCCGCCGGTTCCGACCAGCCGATGCGGATCCCCCAGAGCCTGGTCGACGAGATGGTCGCGCACTCGCGCGAGGACCTGCCCAACGAGTGCTGTGGGATGGTCGGCGGGCGCGCAGGCGTCGCGACGACGGTCTACCGGGCGGAGAACGCTGAGGCGAGCCCGCTGCGCTACTCGATCGATGCCAAGGAGCAGTTTCGGCTGATGAGGGCGATTGAAGACGTCGGCGAGGAGCTCGTCGCGATCTACCACTCGCACACGAGGAGCGCCGCCTACCCCTCCCAGACCGACGTCAATCTCGCGGGCTGGCCGGAAGCGGTCTACCTGATCGCCTCTCTGGCCGATGACGATGCCCCCGACGTCAAGGGCTTCTGGATCCGGGACGGGAAGATCGAAGATGCCGAGATCGACATCACCTAGTCGCATTCGAAGCGATGAGCCCACCGACCCGGGCGGGGGAGGGGGTTCAATCGATGGCGGCGACGGTGGGGGTGGGGACGGCGACGGCGATCGGTTGGTCAAGGTCGCCTTTGCGCCTAATCAGATTGAGGCGGAAATGATCCAGGGGTTACTTTCCTCACACGGGATCCCCAGCCTGGTCAAACGGGCTGGATTTGACGTGCCCGAATTCATGTCAGTAGGCCCGCGACAGATCTTCGTTGCCGCCCGAATGGCCGAGGAAGCACGCGAGGTGCTCACCGGCATTGCGGGTGCCGACTAGGGCTCAGGAAGCGTTGGGGCGGGTGGTTTCTCGCAGGTAGTCGCGCCAGGCGGCCTCGATTTCGCCGACCGAGGCCTCGAAAGCGGCTTCGAGGGTCGGGGTGGCGCCACCGGGCAGCAGCTGCATGGCGAGGCGCTCGCAGGCGTCGGGACCGCGCTCGGCCTCCAGCAGGTCGAAGATCGTTCCCCCGAGGATCACGGCGTCGCGGCGCGACGGTGGGAAGGAGGGGCGGGCGCTCTCGCGCAGGCGACGAATTACCGCGGCGCGGTAGAGGCCGACCTGGCGCGCGAAGTACTGGGCGGCACCCTCGACCAGCCACGCCCAGCTGAGGTAGCGAGCGAAGCGGCGAGGGGTCCAAGAGGGTGGGAGGTCCGAGTTGTTGGCGCCGACCACCAGCTGGGCGTAGAGGCGCTCGGCGGTGCCGCGCAGCGCCTCGCGTGAGTCCTCGCCGGCGGCACGGCGCTCCATATGAAGGTCGTTCAGCACATGCAGCTCAGTCGTCATCGCCCAGCCGGCCATGTATCGCCTTCCCGCGGGAGCCGCCGACCAGCGGGCGGCGGGCAGGAACGGGTGCGCCATCGCCAGCAGCCCGGGGTTGGTGTGGACGACGACGGTCACATCGCCCGGGGCGTTCTCGAACTGGTCCTCGAGGCGGAGGCGCAGGTCCTCCATCCGGTCGAGGGTGCGCTCGGCAAAGGTGGCGTCACCGCTGTCGTGGCGCGCGGTAAAGCTGAGCGAGTGTGTCTCAACCCAAGGAATGGGGCGAGCCTACAGGCGGTCTTAGACGAGGACCGGCTCGGAATCGCTGCAGAGCGAGTGAATCTCCTGGCGGGCGCGATCGAACTCTTCGTCCGCCATGACCGGCGTTCCCTCGAAGGGGAGATCGCGGTCGATTTCGACCCAGGAGCGACAGCCGTGGTACTCCTCGCGGACCCGCACCGTGACCGGGCGCGGAATGCGGTGGACCCTCAGTAGGAGGATGTGAAGGGGGTGCCGCCGCTTCCAGTTGAGCCGCTTCTCGGCGTAGTCGGGCGTCCAGACATAGAAGGGTGAGAGCTCGTCAACCACTCGGGGGTTGGTGATCGTCAGGTGATCGGTCACCTCGGCCCAGCAACGCAGCCGGACGCGGTCGGGCTGCGGGATCCCGCCGTCGCGGATCAACGCCGCGGGCGGCGGCTCTACTTCGGGCCAGACACCCTCCTCGAGGGCACGGCGCAGCTCCGGGTGGTGGGACTCGCGCACCAGGTTGTTGCGCTGGTGATCGAAGGTCGGGTAGAGGAAGAAGCGCTCGTGCTCGAGCTCGAAGTTCCTGTTCTCCTCGCGGATACCTCCCTTGCGCAGGGTCAGCAACTGCTCGCCCTCGGCGAGTGCGCGGACCGTTACGGCCCATTCCTTTAAAGCGATCGGCATTTGGAAACGTACCTACTAGGAGGTTGGTAAATCTGGGACTGGGAGGGGGAGCCTCGTGCCCTGCGGGCGGAAGACCCGCCCAGGATTGGGCATTCTAGACGAGGCCGGCCAAATCACCAAATTTCTTTACATATCTCACATAATCCTTAGGCTTTTCGTCGGTTGCCCCCGCCTCCGGGGGTCTCGATCCGCAGCCTGTCGCCGGGTCGCAGCTCTCCCTCGGCCTTGCTCGGCAGCGGCTCGTCGTTGAGGAAGTTCCTCCCCAGCGCCCCGTCCGCGCCCCCTTCGAGCCCGCGTGGCGGGTGTCGCCGCCGCTCGGTGATCAGCGTGAAGCGCATCGGGGCAAGCGCTTCGACTTCGCGCACGATCCCGTCGCCGCCCCTGTGCTCGCCGTCGCCACCGCTTCCGGGTCGCAGGGAAAGCTCGCGCACGCGCAGCGGGAACTCGGCCTCCAGCGCCTCGACTGGCGTGTTCAGCGTGTTGGACATCGCGACGTGGATCGCGCTCGGCCCGTCTGCGTCGGGGCAGGCGCCCTGGCCGCCGCCGAGGGTCTCGTAGTAGGTGAAGTCCTCGTTGGCGAGGGTGAGGTTGTTCATCGTGCCCTGGCCCTGAGCGGGAACCGGTCTGGCGCCGCCCAGGGCGGCGATCACCAGGTCGGCGACGCGGCTCGAGGTCTCGACGTTGCCGGCGGCGACCGCGGCCGGGAAGCGGGCATTGAGCAGGCAGCCCTCGGGCGCGACGACCTCGATCGGCCGGTAGGCGCCGGCAGAGGGTGGCGCGTCGGGGTCTGTTAAGACGCGCACGGCAAAGAACGCCGCCGATTTCGTCACCGAGAGTGGGCAGTTGAGGTTCCCCTCGATCTGCTCGTCGGTCCCGCTGAAGTCAAGGGTGAGGCGGTCGCCGGAGACGGTCGCCTCGACCCGCACAGTGACGTCGCGCGGGGTGCCGGCGTCGTCGTCTTCCAGCACGTCTTCAGCCGAGTAGGACCCGTCCGGGATCCCTTCCAGGGCGACCCTGGTGCGGCGCTCGGCGTAGGCGAGGATCTCCTCCATCCCGGCTCGCAACAGGTCGAGCCCGTGGCGCCCGGCGAGCTCGGCAAGGCGCATCTGGCCGATCCGATTCGCCGCCTGCTGGGCCCGGAGGTCGGCGAGGCGCTGGCGGGGCGAGCGCATCTGGGCGGCGAGCCGCTCGAGGTCCCCGTCTCCGATCCTGGTCGGGGGGATCACGATCCCCTCTTCCTTGAGCGTTGTCGAGTGAGCCGGCATCCCGGCTGGGCTCGGCCCGCCGATGTCGGCATGGTGGGCGCGGCAGGCGGCGAACCCGAGCTGCTCGCCCTCGACGAAGACGGGCTCGACCAGCGTCACGTCCGGCAAGTGGGTCCCGCCCCGATAGGGATCGTTGAGGATCCAGGCGACGCCCGGCTGGTGCTCCTCGTCCCGCACCGCCGCCACCGCATCGGGCATCGACCCCAGGTGGACGGGGATGTGCTCGGCCTGCATCACGAGCTCGCCGCTGGCGTCGAAGAGGGCGGTCGAGCAGTCGTGGCGCTCCTTGATGTTGGCCGAGTAGGCGGAGCGGATCAGGGTTGCGCCCATCTCGTCGCAGGCGGCGCGAAGCCCGCCGATCAGAACCTGGAGCGTGATCGGGTCGATGCTCATTGCCGCGCCTCCGCGTGGATCGTGCCGGTGGCGTCGACCTTTGCGCTCCATCCCGGTGGGACGACGAACGTCGCCTCGGGCAGCTCGAAGACGGCGGGGCCCTCGGCGTTGACGCCGGCGGTGGGATCACCGCGCAGGACCCGTGTCGCCATCCACTTCCCGGCGAAGCAGACCTTGCGGTCGGCTTCTTCGAGCTGGGCCTCGGTCGCGGCTGTCGGTCGCGGCTGTGGCCCCGGCGCGACCATCGCCAGGCGGATGTGGACGAGTACGACCTCGGCCTCGGGGTCGCGGTGGCCGTATCGCTCGAGATGGGCGGACTCGAAGCGCTCGGTCAGGTCGCCGGGGTCGGGGCGCGCCGTCCCCGGGATGGGCAGCTCAAATGCCTGGCCCGCGTAGCGCATCTCGTAGACGACCTCGGCTTCCGCATCCTCCAGGCCGTCGCCGAGCCCGGCGATCAGCTCGTCGACCTCTGTCGCGATTCGCTCGGCGCTGAGGTCGGTGCCGCTCAGCATCACGGTGCGGACTGTGTCGCGGCGGCGCTCGGAGGCGCAGAGGCCGAGGGCCGAGAGCACGCCGCTGGCTCGCGGGCAAAGGATGCGGTCGATGCCGAGCTCGGCGGCGATCGCCGCCGCGTGCATCGGTCCCGCGCCCCCGAACGGGAGCAGCGCGAAGCCGCGCGGGTCGATGCCGCGCTCGACGGTGACGACGCGCAGCGCCCGCACCATCTCCTGGTTTGCGACCCGCACGATCCCCTCGGCCGTCTCCAGCACGCTGAGGTCGAGCGATTCGGCGAGCGCCTCGATCGCGCTGTGGGCGGCGTCGCCGTCGAGCCGGACGCCTCCGGCGAGGGTCGAGTCGGGTGCGAGGTTGCCGAGCGCGAGGTTGGCGTCGGTGACGGTGGGCTCTGTTCCCCCGCGTCCGTAACAGGCGGGCCCGGGGTCGGCGCCGGACGAGCGCGGGCCGACCCGGAGCGCCCCACCGGGGTCGCGCCACGCGATCGAGCCGCCGCCCGCCCCGACCGTGTGCACGTCGACCATCGGAAGTTGGATCACCCGGCCGGCGATTCGCCGCGAGCCGGTTCGCCGCACCTCACCGGACTCGACCACGCAGACGTCGCAGGAGGTTCCTCCCATGTCGAAGCCGAGGGCGTTGCCGTCGCCGCAGGCACGGGCGAGGAGACCGGCGCCGACCGCTCCGCCCGCCGGGCCGGAGAGCACGCTCCAGGCACCCGCCCGCGAAGCCTCCTCGGCCGCGGCGACGCCCCCCGAGGACTGCATCACTACGGGTTGTGGGAGGCCGGCTGCCTCGGCGGCCGAGCCGAGTCGTCCCAGGTAGCGGCTGAGCAGGGGCGAGAGATAGGCGTCGATTGCCGTGGTCGAGCAGCGCTCGTGCTCGCGGAGGTGGGGCAGGACCTCGTGCGAGGCGGAGACGTGGACACCGGGCAGCTCCCCGCGCAGGTGCTCGGCGATCTGTCTCTCGTGCGCAGGGTCGAGGTAGGAGAAGAGCAGGCAGAGGGCGACGGCCTCGGCCCCGCTGGCCCGGACCAGCTCCGCGAGCCGCTCTGGCTCTCCATCGGCCAGAGGGTCGAGTATCCCCTCGGGTCCGACCCGCTCTGCCGCCTCGAAGCGCAGCTCCGGATCGACCAGCGGAGCCGGCTTTGGGGTGCAGAGCCGGTAGAGCTCGGGGCGGTCCTGGCGGCCGATCTCGAGGACGTCGCCGAAGCCCCGGGTCGCGATCAGGGCTGTGCGGGCGCCGCGTTCCTCGAGCAGGGCGTTGGTCCCGACAGTCATCCCGTGCGCGAACGCTGTGACCTGGCTCGACTTGGCGCCGGCGCGCCTCAGCACCTCCTCGACGGCTTCGATCACCGCCACCGACTGGTCGTCGGGAGTGGTCGGCAGCTTCGCCGTGTAGACCCGCTCGCCGTCCACCAGCGCGGCGTCGGTGAAGGTCCCGCCCACATCGACTCCGAGGAGCATGGGTAAGACGCTAGAACAAATAAATCGCGCTCATCGCCATTCCTCGCGGCGGACCTTGCCGTCCGGGCCGAGGACGAGGTGGACGCCGTCGAGCTCGTGGTCGAGGTTGGGGAAGTCGACGCGACGGTGCCCGCCGTGCGACTCGCGGCGTTTCAGGGCAGTGGAAGCGATCGCGGCGGCGAGCGGGTAGTCGTTGTCGCAGAGCTCACGCAGCCGGTCGGCGTGCCGCAGGGGGCCAGCGAGGCGCCAGACCGCCTCGCGAGTATCTTCAGTCGGCGATTCGAAGCGCCAGTCTGGGAGCGGGGGTCGCGAGTCGGCGACGCTCTCCTCCTGGACCGCGACGGCGGTGCGGCCGCCGAACACGAAGCACTCGCTGAGCGAGTTCGAGGCGAGGCGATTGGCGCCGTGCAGGCCGGTGCATGAGCACTCGCCCACCGCGAACAACCCGGCCAGCGAGGAGCGGCCGTCGAGGTCGACGGCGATGCCGCCCATCATGTAATGGGCGGCCGGCGAGACCGGAACGGGCTGTGAGCTGGGGTTGAGCCCCGCCTCGTCCAGCGCCTTGAAGACGTTGGGGAAGCGGTCGGGATCCAGCTCGCGCAGGTCAAGCTCGACGCTGTCGGTGCCGTCGGCCGCCATCCGGTCGAGGATCGCCGCGGTGACCGCGTCGCGGGGCGCCAGCTCGTCCGTGAACCGCTGGCCTGAGGCGTCGAGGAGCTTGGCGCCCTCGCCGCGGACGGCCTCTGTTATCAGCAACCCGTCGAAGCGGGTGCCCGGAAGCGCCAGCGCGGTCGGGTGGAACTGGCAGAACTCGAGGTCGGCGAGGTCGGCGCCGGCGGCGCTTGCGAGGACCGGGCCGGCGCCGATCGCCCCCCAGGGGTTGGTGGTTCGCCGCCAGAGGGCAGCCGCGCCGCCGGTGGCCATCACCGTTGCGGGTGCGGCGATCTGCTCGGCCTCGGTCAGCACCCCGTAACAGCGTTCTCCGTCGCTCCACAGCGCCGTCGCCGACGCCCTCTCCCGGGCCGCGATCCGCGGCTCGGCATCGACCATCTCGGCCAGCTTGGAAGTGATCTCGGCGCCGGTCTGACTGCCGCCGGAGTGGACGATGCGACGCCGGGTATGGCCTCCCTCCAGCCCGAGCGCGAGCTCTCCGTTCGGGTCCAAGTCGAAGACGACGCCCCTCTCGCGCAGCTCCCGAACCGCACCCGGCGCCTCCGCGACCAGCACTTGGACGGCGGAGGGGCGGCAGAGACCGCGCCCGGCGGCAATCGTGTCGGCGGCGTGCTGCTCGGGCGAATCGCCGGGCTCGAGCGCCGCCGCCAGGCCGCCCTGGGCCCAGAAGCTGGCGCTCTGGGTGAGCGGGGTGCGGGAGACCACACATACCTCGGCGCCCAGCTCGGCCGCGCGTAACGCCGTCCACAGGCCCGCCGCGCCGCCGCCGATGACGACGACGTCGAATTCGGCGGCTGTTGCTATCGCTGCCCCGCCTCTCGCCGGATCTCCTCGATCTGCGCGCGCAGCCAGGCCGCGGCGGATTCGCGGGCGCGGGCGCTGGCGTCCCCAACCTCCTGCTCGGCCTCTGCGGCCCGGCGCTCCGCGGCGGCCACGCGCTGCTCGGCCGCTTCGGTCTGCTGCTCGATCTCGGCGAGGCGGTTCTCGGCGGCAGCGATCGCCAACTCCTTGGCGTCCCGCTCTTGGCCCAGCTCCTTGCTGTGCTCCGCCCGCAGCTTCTCCAGCTCTTCGGCGGTGTGGAGGCGCGCCTTCTCAAGGTCCGCTTCGAGCGCTCTGATCTCCGCAGTTGCGCGCTGTTCCGCGACGGCAGCCGATTTCGCCGCCTCTCGCAGCGTGCGTTCGGCGTCGGCGATCTCGCCGCCGATCTCCCCCAGACCTTGGGTTCTGGTATGCCCCGTGTCCTCGGTCATTCGCTCAAATCTATTACGACCGGGCGAGAACGTCGCGATAGGCGGCAATAGTTCGTTCGGCCATCCTCGCCGCGGACAGCGATGCTGCCCGCGTGGCGCCCGTAACTCGGGGGTCTTCCGCTTCGAGGTGGGGGCGGGCGGCTTCGCTCCAAACGGCGAGGTCGAACGGGGCGCAGAGGGCCCCGGCGACCCCCTCGAGCGCGAACGGAGCGATGCCCACCGGGGTCGAGAGGACGGGGACATCGCAAGCGAGGGCCTCGACGGCGGTGAGCCCGAAGCCCTCGTAGTCGGAGGTCACCACGACCGCGTTGGCGGCGTTGACCCAGAGGGGCATCTGGTCGGGCTCGATCGATCCCCCGGTCAGCAACTCGCTGTCGCAGGCCTCCGCCAGCTCCATCGCCAGGTCGGCCCGCTTCTCCGTTCGCGCCGGGTTGGCGGGGAAGAGGAGGTAGCGGCCTGCGGGGTCGAGGCCAAGCGCCTGCCTTGTCTCCGGGCGCGGGATCGGGTGGAAGCGGCTGAGGTCCGGTCCGCAGGGGAGCACCGCGGCGCCGGGGACGCGTGGCAGCCCGGGCCTGTCGGCTTCGGGCTCATAGAGGGCTCGGGAGACGGCGGCCACGAGATCCGCCCGCCAAGCGAGGCGGTGCGAGAGCGGGCCGACGACGCCGTGGCGGACGTCGGTGCCGTGGAAGCTGACGATCAGTGGCTTTGCGCCGGCGAGTCGCGCGCACCAACCTGGAAGCCCGTAGTGGGCGTGGACGAGGTCGAATCGCTGCCGCTCTTTGCGCAGCAGGCGACGAAGCCGGCGGGTGGCGGGGAGGTAATGGCTCTTGCCGGGCGGAAAGCTGAACACCTCGACCTCGATGTCCCGGCGCCGGATCTCCTCGACTTGGTCCCGCACCCAGCGCCCCCGTTGCGGGGCGGAGGCGTCGGGCTCGAAGTTGGTGACGACCAGCACTCGCACGCGCTGAGCGTATCCGTCGCGAGGCCCACAACCGGCTGTATCTGACTTTTGACAGCCCGCGGGGAGAGTTGGCACATCCGCGTCTGGATCGGTGACGCGGGGCGGCCGAGCATGCGCTCAAACTCGAAAAGGAGGCATCGATGATCTACGCGTTGATGGGGTACGCGCATGCCGCGGTCGTGCGGAGGGTTCAGGCGATTCGTGCCTTGGCCGATGGGGAGCGAGGGCAGGGCACGGTCGAGTACGTCGGCTTGATCCTGCTGGTCTCGCTGCTGATGGTCGGGATGGTGGCCGCGATGAAAGGCTTCAACGGCAAACAGGGCACGGAGCTGGCCGGGGTCATCGTCGACAAGATCAAGGAGGCGGTCGACAAAGTCACCTTTAAATGAGCCGTGACGGGGCGGCTCGAGCTCGGGCCGCCCCATCCGGGGGGGTGAGGCGAGCAATGGAGCTGTCAATGGCCGGTCAATCGGCGATGACGACCGATACGCAGCTTATGCTGTATTCCAGCATGAAGCACAAGACGCAGTTATACCTCGACGAGGGCCAGTACCGATGGCTTCGGCAGCGGGCGGGGAAGGCGGGCAGCCTCGCGGCGGTGGTGCGCGAGCTGATCGATGCCGAGCGTGCCCGTCTTTCCGACCCCGTTGCTGACCCGTTACTCCGCTTCCTGGTCGACGAGTCGCCCGGGCGAGGTCGTGAGGGCACCAGCGTGACCACGCTGGACCGTGACATCTACGGAAAATGAGATCGGTATTCATCGACACAAGCGCCTTCGTCGCGCTGCGCAACGAATCGGAGGCCGAGCACAATCAAGCTCGCGCGGCGCTGTCGAGCCTGATCGACGCCGGCGCGACGCTGTTCACCTCTAACTATGTCTTCGCCGAGACCTACACCGCACTGCTGGTCCGGGTCGGGCGCGAGGAGGCGATTGAGTGGGGCCGCCGCTTCCGGGCCAGCGAGGCGATCGAGCTGGTGCGATTGGAGCCCGATGTCGAGGACGAGGCTTGGGAGATACTCGAGAGCCATCGCGACAAGGGTTGGAGCTACGTCGACGCCACCTCCTTCGCCCTGATCGAGCGGGATGGGGGCGGCGAGGCATTTGCCTTCGACACCCACTTCGTGCAGCGCGGGTTGCGTGTGTTGCCGAGCCCCACATGACAGACTCGCGGCCATGAGCGCGGAGCGAGAAGCCTGATGCCGGCGTCGCGGAGCTATGACCGCGCACCGGCCGATATCCGGCCGGTGACAATCGATCCGGGGTTCGTCACCACCGCCGACGGCTCGGCGCTGATCTCCGTCGGCGGGACGCGGGTTATCTGCACCGCATCGGTCAACGAGTCGGTGCCGAAGTGGATGCAAGGTCGCGGCAAGGGCTGGGTCACCGCCGAGTACGCGATGCTGCCGGCGTCGACCGGCGAACGCAAGGCTCGCGACGTCTCACGCGGTAAGCAGGACGGGCGTGGGGTGGAGATCCAGCGCCTGATCGGTCGCTCCCTGCGGGTCGTGGTCGACTTCGAGGCGCTTGGCGAACGCAGCGTCTACGTCGATTGCGATGTGCTCGAGGCCGACGGTGGCACTCGCTGCGCCGCGATCACGGGCGGCTATGTCGCGTTGCGCCTCGCCTTCCAGAAGCTGCTCGACGCCAAGAAGATCACCGAGATGCCGCTGAACGGATCGGTTGCGGCGATCAGCGTCGGCATGGTCGACGGGCGGGCCCTCTGCGACCTCGACTACAGCGAGGACTCCACCGCAGAGGTCGACGCCAACGTGGTGATGACCGGCGACGGTGGCCTTGTCGAGGTCCAGGCGACGGCGGAGCGGACGCCGCTCTCCCGTGCCTCACTCGATGAGCTGCTTGGTCTTGCCGAGGCGGGGATCGCCCAGTTGCGAGAGGCACAGGAGCGGGTAGCCGGAGCTTGAGGCAGCGGGCTTGATCTTCGCCACCGGAAATAAGCACAAGCTGCGCGAGATGCGCGAACTGCTGCCGGGGGTCGAGTTGGAGCCGCTGCCGGAGGGGGTGGAGTTGCCGCCGGAGGAGGGCGACAGCTACGCCACGATCGCGCTCGGCAAGGCGCGCACGGCGCACGCCGCCACGGGGAAGGCCGCGATCGCCGACGACTCGGGGATCGGCGCCGCGGCGCTCGACGGTCGCCCCGGGATCCACTCAGCCCGCTACGGCGGCGAGGGAGCGACCGATGAGGAGAACCTCGAAAAGCTTTTGCATGAGGTGGCGAGTGCAGGCGGGGAGCGGGGCGCCGCCTACACCTGCGCGCTGGCCCTGGTCGAAGCGGATGGCGCCGAGCGGGTCTTCGAAGCGCACTGCGAGGGCCACCTGATCGAGGCCCCTCGTGGGGAGGGGGGGTTCGGCTATGACCCGGCGTTCGTCCCGGACGCAACCGGCCCCGACGACACGCGCACGTATTCGGAGCTGAGCCAGGCGGAGAAGAACGAGATCAGCCATCGCGGGCTCGCGGCGCGGCTGCTGGCCGAGCATCTCGGCGCTGGCGGGGAGTCGGAAGCGAGATGATCCGCACCAAGAGCGGCGCCGCGGCGCTCTCAATCGTCTCCAACTCGATCCTGATCGCGATCAAGCTGGCCGCAGGGGCGATCACCGGATCGATCGCGATCCTCACCGAGGCGATCCACTCGCTGATCGATCTCGTCGCTTCGGTCGTCGCCTTCGTCTCGGTGCGCAAAGCCGACGAACCGGCCGATGCGGATCACCCCTACGGCCATCAGAAGGTCGAAAGCTTCGCGGCGGCGATCGAGGGAATGTTGATCCTGGTCGGCGCCGGCGTGATCGTCTTCGAGGCGACCCGGCGGCTGGCGATCGGCGCCGAGGTCGACGCGCTGGGGGTGGGCATTGCCGTGATGGGGTTCTCCGTCGTTGCCAACCTCGTGGTCTCGACGGTTCTCGCGCGCCAGGCGAAGGCGCACGAATCGCCCGCCCTCGAAGGCGATGCGGCGCACCTTCGTGCCGACGCGCTGACCTCGGCCGGCGTCCTTGTGGGGCTCGCCGTGGTCGAGGTGACCGGGGTCGTCGCCTTCGACTCGATTACGGCGCTGGTCGTGGCAGCGGCGATCGTCGTCGCGGGGGTGCGGATCCTGCGCCGCTCTTCGGGTGTATTGATCGACGAGGCGCTGCCCGACCCGGAGATGGACCGGATCGAGGCCGCGATAGCCGCCGCCCGCACCCCCGAGGTGGCGGGCTACCACAAGCTGCGGGCCCGTCGGGCCGGCCGGCGCCGCTACATCGACCTCCACGTCCAGTACCGCTCGGGCACGAGTCTCGAGCGAGCCCACGAGCTGGCCCATCAGCTGCGCGATTCAATAGAGGCCGCTATTCCGGGGTCCGAAGTGCTGATCCACGCCGAGCCCGAGACCTCGGTCCGAGATCCGAAGCGAGCCCGCTCGGGCCCCTTCAGGGCCGGCTAGCCCAAACCCAAGCTGGACGACTCAGGACACTAGATGATTGATTCCACGCTTAGGCGGCGAACTGGGCGAAGGAGCGACTTGGCA
>JBBDYO010000042.1:0-27036 GCA_040901495.1 Solirubrobacterales bacterium | reverse complement strand
GAGTCGTTGTCGAGGATGCCGGCCAGCTGCTTGGGCTGGTTGGCGACGATCCCGACCGGCTGGCCGCCGAAGCGGGCGAAGCAGGTGATCAGCGTTTTCGCGAACTTCGGCTTCAGGTCGAACCACTCGCCGTCGTCGACGATCTCGCGGATCACGTCGTACATGTCGTAGGGCTTGCGCGAGGACTCGGGGACGATCTCCATCAGCTTCTCCGACATGCGGTCGGCGGGATCGGCGCTCTCGGCCAGCGGCGGCTTCTGCTCGCAGTTGGAGGGGAAGAAGGAGAGGTAGGTCTTGATCGCCGCGATGCACTCCGCGTCGTCGGCCACCTCGAGGTCGCCGACGCCGGACTTGCGGCAGTGGACCTTGGCGCCGCCGAGCTCCTCCATCGAGATGTCCTCGCCGGTCACCGCTTTGGTCAGGTGCGGACCGGCCAGCGCCATCGCCCCCTGGCCGGAGACCATCGGCACGAAGTCCGCGAGCGCCGGGATGTAGGCGGTGCCGGCGGCGCAGGGGCCCATCATCGCCGCGACCATCGGGATCACCCCCGACATTTCGACCTCCTCGCGGAAGAGGTGGCCGGAGCCGGCGAAGAGCGAGCCGGAGGCCTCCTGGATGCGGGCTCCGGCCGAGTCGAGCAGCCAGATGAACGGCATCCGCTTGGAGAGGGCCATCTCACGCAGGCGGGTGGCCTTCAGCTCGCCGGTCATCCCCATCGAGCCGGCCATCACGGTGAAGTCGTAGGCGGCGATGCAGGTGGGGCGGCCGTCGACGTCGCCCCAACCGGTGACCACACCGTCGGCAGGTGCCTCCACCCCATCCATCGCGCGCTGCGCGAAATGCGGCCGGCCGTGAATCCCCATCTCGACGAAGGTGCCCTCGTCGACCAGCAGGTCGATCCGCTCGCGCGCGGTCAGCTTGCCGCGCTCGTGCTGTTTGGCGATCTTCTCCTCGCCGCCGCCAAGCTTCGCCTTCTCGCGGCGCTCGTGCAGCTGCTCGGTCAGAGCACCAAGCGGTGCGGTCCCCGGCAGGAGGTTCTTCTGCTCCTCGCTCTCCTCAGTTGCCACGCCTACCGTCCCTTCCACTGCGGGTCGCGCTTCTCGAAGAATGCGCTGACGCCCTCGATGATGTCCTCGGTCGAGAAGGTCAGTGAGAGTTGGGAGCGCAGGTACTCGAGCGCGTCGTCGACCGCCATGTCCTGCTGGCGGTACATCGCGTCGTGGCCGAGCCGCATCAGCACCGGGCTCTTCGAGGCCAGCTTGCCCGCCCAGTCCGCGACCGCGGCGTCGAACTCCCCCGCCGGGACCACCTTGTTCGCCAACCCGTACTCGACCGCTTCCTCGGCGCTCAGCCGCTCGCCCAGCAGCATCATCTCGTTGACTTTCTTGCGCGGGACGTTGCGGTAGATGATCGCCATGATCATGTAGGGGAAGGCGCCGACGTTGATCTCCGGCGTGCCGAAGGTCGCGCCCTCTTTGGCGATCAGCAGGTCACAGGAGAGTGCGAGCCCCATCCCCCCCGCCAGCACGTGCCCGTTGGCCGCACACAGCGAGGGCTTGCCGAGCCGCGGCATCAGCCGGAAAAAATCGAGGAAGAGGTCGGTGGCGAAGTGTTTGGCGACCAGCGGCGCGTCGGCGGCGAACCCGCCGAGGTCAGCACCCGCGCAGAAGACCTTGTCGCCGGCACCGGTGAGGACAACCGCGCGGACCTCGTCGGAGTCGCGGGCGGTCTTCATCGCGTCGACCAGCTCCGACAGCATCTGGCCGGAGAGCATGTTGCGCTTCTCCGGGTTGTTCAGCGTCACCGTGGCGACGCCGTCGGCGACCTCGTAGGCGACCTGCTCGTAGCTTGGCTGGGTCATCGCGCCGGCAACAATATCCGAACTCTGTCGAAAGTGGAAAGTGCTACTGTCTACCCGCTTCCGGGGCGCCATACCCCGGCCCAATCACGAGCAAGGGAGAGAACCAGTGGCGACCGCGACGAGCGACGGCTCCAACGTCATCAAGCCCGACCACGAGGCCGGGCGCAAGCACTTCATCTTCACCCAGGAGCACGAAGACCTGCGCGAGTCGATGCGCTCGTGGGTGGAAAAGGAGCTGTGGCCGCACCGCAACGAGTGGGAGGACACCTACTGGCCGACCTCGGCGATGAAGCGCGCCGGCGACCTCGGCTTCCTCGGCCTCTGCTTCCCGGAGGAGTACGGCGGCCAGGGCGGCGACTACTTCTACTCGCTGGTCCGGGCCGAGTGCATGAGCTACTCGGGCTCCGGCGGCACCAACATGGGCTTCGCGGTCCAGAGCGACATGGTCCTCCCCCCGATCCACCTGCTCGGCACCGAGGAGCAGAAGCGCAAGTACCTCGAACCGGGCCTGAAGGGCGAAAAGGTCGGCAGCCTCGGGATCACCGAGCCCGGCGCCGGCTCCGACGTCGCCGGCATCCGCACGACGGCGATCCGCGACGGCGACGAGTACGTGATCAACGGCTCCAAGACCTTCATCACCAACGGCCCCCGCGCCGACTTCATCGTCCTCGTCTGCAAGACCGACCCGGATGAGCGCCACGCCGGGATCACGCTCTTCGTCGTCGACCTGCGCGACGAGAAGGGCGAGCACGTGCCCGGCTTCACCGTCTCCGCCGAGCTGGAGAAGATGGGGATGCACGCCTCCGACACCGGCGAGCTGGCCTTCGAAGACGTCCGGGTCCCGGCCGACGCCGTGCTCGGCGAGGTCGGCAAAGGCTTCTACCACATCGCCTGGGAGCTCCAGGGCGAGCGGCTGGTCGCCGCCGCCGGCTGCCACGCGGGGGCGGAGCGGATGATCGAGAAGACCCTCGAGTACGCGAAGGAGCGCGAAGCCTTCGGCCGCCCGATCGGCAAGTTCCAGGCGATCCGCCACAAGTTCGCCGAGATGGCGACCAAGACCGAGGCGGCGAAGCAGTTCACCTACTCGACCGCCTGGCGCTTCGCCAACGGCGAGTACCCGGTGCGCGAGATCACGATGGCGAAGCTCTACGCCTCCCGCATCTGCTGCGAGGTCGCCGACGACTGCGTCCAGATCCTCGGCGGCTACGGCTACATGAAGGAGTACGAGATCGAGCGCGCCTACCGCGACGTCCGCCTCAACCGGATCGGGGCGGGCACCGACGAGATCATGCTCGAGGTAATCGGTCGCAGCTACGGAATCTAGGACGGCCGGGGACCGCGGCGTGTCGCACGTCGACCACATTCGCTCCTACTACGAGGCACTGAACACGGGTGACGCCGAGGCGGTTTCGGCGCACTTCACCGAGGACGCGACCCACTACTACACGCGTCTCGGGCCTCATGAGGGAGCGAAGACGATCGGCGACTACGCGGCCCTGGGTGTCCAGACGATCGACGCGCAGTGGTACATCGAGAACGCGATCGAGCAGGACGACCAGGTGGTCATCGAGTGGACGATGACGTGGCGGGCGCCGGAGTCGGGCGAGAAGCGCCTGGACCGAGGGACCGAGTGGTTCCTGATCCGCGACGGCAAGATCGCCGAGGTCCGCGCCTACCACCACGGCGGCAAGAAGAACCCCCAGGGTGACCTGCTCGGCTTCGACCACGAGGGCCGCAGCTACACAATGCTCGCCGACTGGCAGGCGCCGACCGGTGGCTGATCAGGTGTTGGTGATCAGGACTGCTGCCCACAGGGCGAAGATCGCGACCATGTTGGCTGCCCAGAGTCGAATCGCGAGTACCCGCAGGCTTTGGAACTCCTCGTGAATACGGCTCAAGGGCTCGTCCAGATGATTCATCTTGCAGACAATACCTCTCGCATGTTGCCATGACGGTGGTCAAGGACAGTGGGCAGCGGGCAACCCTTCCGCCCTTCGGCGAGGAGCACGAGGAGCTGCGCGAGACCGTGCGGCGCTTCGTCTCCAAGGAGATCGCGCCGAACGTCGACGAGTGGGAGGAGGCGCGGGAATTCCCTCGCGAGCTCTACGGGCGTTGCGCTGAGCTCGGCTTCCTCGGGCTGAAGTTCCCCGAGGAGTACGGCGGCCAGGGCGGCACCCACCTGCACGACGCGATCTGGGTCGAGGAGCTGGCGCGCTCGGGCGGCTCCGGTGGCGTCGCCGCCGGGCTCAACGCCCACACCTCGATCGCGATGCCGCCGATCTTCAACTTCGGCACCGACCATCAGAAGCAGCGCTGGCTGGTGCCGGGGATCGCCGGCGAGAAGATCGGCGCGCTGGGGATCACCGAGCCGGGTGCCGGCTCTGACGTCGCCGGCATCTCAACCTTCGCGCAGAAGGTAGACGGCGGCTACATCGTCAACGGCTCCAAGACCTTCATCACCAACGGAGTCCGCGCCGACTTCCTCGTCTGCGCCGTAAAGACGACCCAGGAGGGCGGCCATCACGGCATCTCCTTCCTGGTGCTGGAGCGAGAGATGCCGGGCTACGAGGTGGCGGCGAAGCTGGAGAAGATGGGTTGGCACTCATCCGACACCGGCGAGCTGGCCTTCACTGACGTCGAGGTGCCCGAGGAGAACCTGCTCGGCGAGGAGAACGAGGGCTTCAAACTGATCATGTTCAACTTCGCCTGGGAGCGGTTGCTGATGGCGATCGGCGCCGTCGGTGCGATGCAGAGACTGGTCGAGAGGGCCGTCGAATACGCCAAGGAGCGCCAAGCCTTCGGCCGACCGATCGGCAACTTCCAGGTGATCCGCCACAAGGTCGCGGAGATGGCGACCCAGGCCGAAGCCGCCAAAGCGATCACCTACAACGCGCTGCGCCTTTTCCACGAGGGCCAGGACTGCATCCAGGAGGTGACGATGGCCAAGCTCATCACCCAGCGCGGCGTCCTCCAGATCGCCGACGAGTGTCTGCAGATCCACGGCGGCTACGGCTACATGCGCGAGTACGGCATCGAGCGCGCCGTCCGAGACGCCCGCCTCGGCCCAATCGGCGGCGGCACCGACGAGATCATGAAGGAGATCCTCGGCAAGCAGCTGGGGTTGTAGGGGTCGAACAGCCGGGATACCATCGAGGTGTGCTCCGGGTTGGCACACGCGCACGGCTTGCCGTGATCCTGGCCACAGCCGTGCTCGGCGCGCACATGGCCGTCCTGGCACCGGGCGTCCTTGCCGCCGAAGGGTCGCCGCGGCTGGTCAAAGACATCGTCGCCGGACCGGAATCGAGCGTTCCCGACGCCATCGCGATCGCCCCGTTCGGCATCTACTTCTCGCCCTTTACGCCGACGCTGGGCAAGGAGCTCTGGCGCAGCGACGGCACCGAAGCGGGAACGAAACTGGTGAAGAACATCGCCCCCGGCGCCGAAAGCGGACGACCCCACGTGATCTCGCCCTTCGGCTCGTTCAACCTGTTCGCCGCCGACAGCGTCAAAGGCGGAGAAATCCAGCGCGAGCTCTGGATAACCGACGGCTCCGAAGCCGGCACCACCCTGCTGAAAAAAATCAACCCGAACAACGCTTCGGCGAGCATCGGCGTCAGCTTCGACGCCGGCAACTACGCACTGTTCAAAGCCAATAACGGCGTCAAAGGCGTCGAGCTCTGGAAAACCAACGGCACGCCCGGGGGGACCGAAATCGTCAAAGACATCAACCCCCTCGCCGGCAATTCCGAACCGAGGGCTTTCACGGCGCTCGGCGGCTTCGTCTATTTCGTCGCCGAGGACGGCACCAACGGGGACGAGCTGTGGCGGACCGACGGCACCGAAGGCAACACGACGATGGTGAAAAACATCAACGAAGGCGTGGGCGCGGATGGGTTCGGCTTCGGCAACGCTCCGATGATCAAGCTAGGCAACGAGCTCTTCTTCAGCGCCAACGACGGCTCCGGAATTTCGCTGTGGAAAACCGATGGGTCCGAAGGCGGCACCGTGAAAGTGAAAGCCTTGGGAGCGGTCAGCGACCTCACCCTCTTCAATAACGCGCTCTACTTCGAAGGCAGCACCGGCGTGAACGACCGCGAGCTGTGGCGCAGCGACGGGACCGAAGGTGGCACGGCGATCGTCAAAGACATCTACCCGGGCGGTGTCAACTCGGGCATGGTGGATGGGCCGGTAGTCGCGGGAGGCAGGCTGTTCTTCAAGGGCGAGACCGCCGCCGAGGGCGAGGAGCTGTGGGTAAGCGACGGCACCGAAGCGGGGACCCACATGGTCAAGGCACTCGTGCCCGGCCCCGAAGACGGGCTCCCCTTTATCGTCAGCCTGGTTGAGGCCGGAGGCAACCTCTACTTCAACGCCGACGACGAAAAAACTGGCCTCGAGCTGTGGCGCAGCGACGGGACCGAAGCGGGGACCTTTGCCTTTGACATCGCTCCCGGCGCCGCCTCCTCGGAACCCAGCGGGATGATCGAGTCCGCCTCAACACTGTTCTTCTCCGCCGAAACAGCCGAGAAAGGGAGGGAGCTGTGGGCGCTCGACCTCAGCCTGCCCGGCACCAATCCCACCCCGCCCCCTCCCCCACCTCTGCCGGACAACTCATTCAAAGTCGGCAAAGTCAAAACGGGCAAAGACGGCAGCGCGAAACTGACCGTGACCGTTCCGGGCCCCGGTGTGCTCACCGCCGAGGACGCGACAACGGCCAAAAAAGCAACCGCCTCGGCCAGCAAAGGCAAAGGAAAAGGAAAAGGCAAAAAGCCGGCGCTGATCAAGCCCGCGAAAGTCGTCGCCAAAAAAGCCGGGCCGGTGACTTTGACAATCAAGCCCTCAGCCGCCGGCAAGAAAGCCCTCAAACAGAAGGGCAAGCTGACGGTGAAAGTGAAAGTCACCTTCACCCCGACCGGCGGCAAACCCAACAGCCAGACCACCAAGGTCAAGCTGACCGTCAAGCCCAAAGCAAAAGGCAAAGGGAAACGATAGAAAGCTTCTGGGGCGAGATCGCTCCGGCTATGTAGGCGCTGTCGTTCTAGGCAAGGAGGCTCGAATGCTGTCTTGGCTTGCGAAGCGAATGATCGCCCGCAACATGGCGAAGGCACGGGAAGGCGACATTGAGCCGACCCTGAAAATGGACGCCGAGGACGTCAGGTTCAAATTCCCCGGTGACAGCTCCTGGGCAACGGAGCTGGAAGGCAAGGAGCAGCTGGAGCCGTGGCTGCGCCGCTTCGCGGATATCGGGATCCAGATCTATCCCGACGAGGTCGTGCTCCAGGGCTTCCCCTGGAAGCAGACGATCTGCATCCGCGGCACCGATTACCTCGACACCCCCGACGGCGAGCGGGTCTACGAGAACCGCTACGTGATCTGGGGACGCATCTCCTGGGGGCTCCTGCGCGAGTACGAGGTCTACGAGGACACGCAGAAAAGCAAAGCGCTCGACGAGTACCTGGCGTCGACCGGGATGCTCTGATGAAGCTCTGCCGGTTCCTGGAAGGCGCAGACGTGAGGCTTGGCGTGGTCGAGGATGGCCGCGTGGTCGACCTCTCAGGGGTGGCCCCCGAGCTGCCTGCCGAGCCGGCGGCCGCGCTCGAGGCGGGCGGCGGTGTCGAGGGCCTGGCCGGACTAAAGGCAAGTGCCGGCGAGGGACACCCGCTGGAGGAGGTGCAGTTGCTCAGCCCGGCGCAGCCGCGCAAGTACCTGGCGATCGCGCTCAACTACGCCGACCACATCGCCGAGACCGGCATGCAGGCGCCCGAGGTGCCGACCTTCTTCACCAAGCAGGTGACCTGTGTGATCGGCCCCGACGCGCCGATCCACAAACCGAAGGTCTCCGACCGCCTCGACTACGAGGGGGAGCTGGCGATTGTGATCGGCAAGCGCTGCCGGCACGTTCCGGTCGATTGCGCCACCGAGGTGATCGCCGGCTACACGATCGCCAACGACGTCTCGGTTCGCGACTGGCAGATGCGCGCGATGACGATGACGATCGGGAAGTCCTTCGACACCCACGGCCCGCTCGGCCCCTGGCTCGTCACCGGCGATGAGCTCGGCGACCCCCAGCAGCTCGGCATCCGCACCTTCGTCAACGACGAGCAGCGCCAGGACGGCAACACCCGCGACATGGTCTTCGACTGCTTCCAGCAGGTCTCCCACCTCTCCGAAGCCTTCACACTCGAGCCGGGCGACGTGATCGGGACCGGGACCCCGGCCGGCATCGGCGCCACGATCCAGCCCTTCCCCGAGGGGCTGCTGAAAGTCGGCGACGTCGTGCGAATCGAAATCGACGGCATCGGCGAGCTGCGCAACGAGGTCGTCGCCGAGCCGGACGGCTTCATGGTCCAAGCGGACCAACCTCTCTGAGACCAGCCGGACGGCCCCGCCCCAGAGGCGTACGATCGGCGCGAGGCAGGCGACACAAAAAGAGGAGAGCAAATGCTCTGTGCACTCACGGTCCGCAAGCTGAAGCCCGGGTCGATGGAGGACTTCAAACGCGCCTTCATTCCCGATGACACATCAAACGTCCCGGCCGGCTGGAAGAAGTTCTACGCCCTCCAGAACGTCAACGACGAGAACGAGGTGATCACCTTCGGCCTCTTCGACGGCACGCTCGAGCAGCTGCGCGAAGGCCAGCAGGACGGCGAATACGACCAGCGGCGGGCCACGGTCGACGAGCTCGTCGAATCGGTCGGCGCCGACGGCATCTTTGAGGTGGTCGAAGAGCGCGAGATGGGGTAGCGGCGCGCGTCACCAACCCAGTGCCAGACTAGGCGGGTGAAGCAGCGGGTCAGCCTGATCACCCTGGGCGTCGCCGACCTCGGCGTGGCGCGCCGGTTCTACGAAGCCCTCGGCTGGGAGACGGGCGCCGAGCCGGACGCTGACGTTGTCTTCTTCCAAGCCGGTGACATGGTGCTGGCTCTCTGGGATCGTGCCCGGCTGGCCGAGGACAGCTGCGTCGAGGACAGCGGCGGCTGGGGCGGGATGACGCTGGCGCTCAATTTCGGCTCGACCGAGGAGGTCGACGCGGTAATCGAGGAGGCCCGTGCCGCCGGTGCGAAGATCGGCCGTGAGCCCGCGGAGACGTTTTGGGGTGGGTACAGCGCGGTGTTCCTCGACCCTGACGGCCATCCCTGGGAGATCGCCCACAATCCGCACTGGACGATCACCGACGGCGGCGGCGTGAGGCTGAGCTGACTTGCCTCACCGGCGCGCTCACCTCAACCTGGTCGACAGCTCCCGGCAGCTGTTCGAGCTCGACCCTGGCGCGACCGTCGAGGCCGGGCCCGGTTGGCTGTTCGGTGCGGGTAGTCCCGAGCACCCGGTCATCTCCAATGCCGCGTTCCGGACCGACGACAGCGTGGATGCTGGGGAATTCATCGCGCGGGCCAAGAGCTTCTTCGGCGAGAGAGGTCGTGGGTTCACCGTCTGGGTACGCGGCGAGGAGCCCGAGGACCGGGACTTAGACGCCGCGGCCACCTCAGCTGGCCTGAGCCAGGTCTACGCGATGCCGGAGATGGTTCTGAATAGTCGGGCAGAGGCTCGGCCCCTGCCCGACGGGGCTGAGATACGACGCCTTACCTCCGACGAGGAGGCCGAGGACTACTGGCGAATCGCAGCCGCCTCTTACGTCGACATCGGCTGGCCGCCGGAGGTCTTCGGCTTCTACGAGGGCGCCGACGGCCTCACGGCGGACAACGTCGTTGCCTTCATCGCCTATCTCGACAACGAGCCGGTCAGCATCGCGATGACGATCGTCAGCCACAGCGTCGCTGGCATCTATTGGGTCGGCAGCCTCGAGCAAGCGCGGGGCGAAGGCCTGGGGAGGGCGATAACCGCAGCAGCCACTAATGCCGGGTTTGACCTCGGCGCGGAGCTCGCCTCGCTGCAGGCATCGCCAATGGGAAAGCCGATCTACTCCGCGATGGGCTACGAGACCATCTTCGAGTACCGGCTGTTGATGTCGCCGCCGCCCTGAGCGATCTCGGTGGTCCAGCAAGCTCTGCAGGGCGGCTAATGTCACTCCGAGGGCTGACTGGCCGGTCAACCAGGATTACGCCATTCCTTGTAGCCTCCCGGGCCGACTTCCGACGAACTAAGGAGAACGCAGATCGATGGGACTTCTCGATGGAAAAGCGGCAATCGTCACCGGGTCCGCCCGTGGGATCGGCCGTGCCACCGCAGAGCTGTTCGTCAGCGAGGGCGCCAAGGTACTGATCAACGACCTCGACGGCGATGTTGCTGAGCAGACAGCCGGCGAGATCGACGGCGAAACCGCGGTTTTCGCCGGTGACCTGACCAAGACCGGTGCCGCCGACGAGCTCGTTGCTGCCGGGGTGGACGCCTTCGGCGCAATCGACATCGTCGTCAACAACGCCGGCTACACCTGGGACGGCGTCGCTCACAAGATGAGCGACGAGCAGTTCCAGGCGATGATCGACATCCACACGGTCGTCCCCTTCCGGGTTGCCCGGGCGATGGCTCCGCACTGGCGCGAGGCCGCCAAGGCTGAGCGCGGCGAAGACAAGGAGGTCTTCCGCAAGCTGATCAACGTCTCCTCGACCTCGGGGACGATGGGCAACGCCGGCCAGGTCAACTACTCGGCCGCGAAGATGGGCGTTGTCGGCCTGACCAAAACCCTCGCCAAGGAGTGGGGTCAGTTCAAGATCAACGTCAATGCCGTCGCCTTCGGCTTTGTCGACACGCGTCTTACCGCTGCCAAGGAGGAGGGCGGCGAGATGACCTCGCCGACCGGAGAGAAGATCGAGCTTGGCATCCCCGAGCAGATGCGGGCGATGGCCTCGGCGATCATCCCGCTTGGCCGTCCAGCCTCACCCGAGGAGGCGTCCGGGCCGGTGCTCTTCCTCGCCTCGCCGCTGGCCAACTACATGCACGGGCAGGTCCTCAACGTGACCGGCGGCATGTTCGGGGGGATGTACACCTGAGCGACACCGGCACCCCAGAGGGCAGGTCGAAGGTCCTCTACCTCGACATCGGGGACCGAGTCTGGCCATTCACGCGCCGCCTGATGGGCGTCCACACGTTCCTCTACAAGAGGACGGGTGGACGCCTCGGCCACTCGGTCCCCGGCGTCGGCGGCAAGATGCTCCTGCTCGACCACGTCGGGGCGAAGAGCGGCACCAAGCGGACCTCGCCGCTGCTCTATTTCCGTGACGGCGAGGACGTCGTGATCGTCGCCTCCAAAGGCGGCTTCCCCAAACACCCGGCCTGGTACCACAACCTGATGGCCAATCCCGACACAACGGCCCAGATCGGCACCGAGCACCGGCCGGTCCACGCCCGCACTGCAAACGCGGAGGAGCGGGAGCGCCTCTGGCCCGTCGTCGTCAAGAAGTACAGCGGCTACGCCGACTACCAGGCGCGCAGCAAAGGCCGCGAAATCCCGCTGGTCATCCTCGAGCCGCGCTAACAGGCACAAAACAACCGAACTGCATCAACTTCTCAGCCTGCCAGATAGAGAAGTTGATGCAGTTCGGTCAGGATTGCCGGGGGCGGCGCTCCTCGGCGACCGGCTCGCCGCCCTCATTGACAATCGCCTCTGGCGGCCAGGGGCCGGCCCAGTTGTCGCGGCCGCCGTCGATCGTGATCGTCGTGCCCGAGAAGAAGTCTCCGGCCGGCGAGGCGAGGTAAGCGACCAGCCAGCCCATCTCCTCGGAGCGCCCCGCCCGCCCGATCGGGATCGAGCGCTCGAGGTTGTCGACAATCACCTGCGGATACTTGGTCATCAGGGTCTCGGTTTTGAACTGACCCGCTGCCAGCGCGCAGGTCTTGATCCCGAACCGCGCCCACTCGGTCGCCAGCGTCCGCATCATGTTCTCTACCGCGGCACGGGCGGCGCCCGAGTGGACCATCCCCGGCATCCCGTTGTGCGGGGAGAGGGTGACGCTGATCACCTTGCCGCCCCCCTGGGGGATCATCGCCTTGGTCGCCGCGGCGTGGGTCATCAGCCACGTCCCCTGCACGTTCAGCTCGATCACGGTGCGAAAGCCTTTTGGGGTGATCGCCTCGGCCGGGCTGAGGAACTGGCCGCCGGCGTTGTTGACCAGCACGTCGAGCCGCTCGTGGCGCTCGAGGACGCCGTCCATCAGCCGGTCAACCGCCTCCTCGTCGCGGATGTCCATCTCCTCGTGCTCGAAGGAGCCGGGGAGGCCCTTGGCCAGGGCTGCCGTCTCCTCCAGCGGCTCGGCGCGCCGGCCGCAGCCGATCACCACCGCCCCAAGCCGGGCCAACTCGAGCGCGGTCTCCCGCCCCAAACCACTTCCAGCGCCGGAAACGAGGCAGACCTGGCCGTCGAGCAGGTCTGGCCTGAAGACGCGCGATTGCGAACTATCCCCCACGCCGGCAAGCCTATATCCGGCCTACTCCCAGGTAGTGTCCCCGCGATGAAGGTGCGCGTAGAGGCGAAACCGCTGCACGAGCCGCTGGCGGGGGGAACACCGGGCGCGACCGTGACGGTGGAACCAATCGTCGCCGGGCACGTCACCTGGGCACGCACGATGATGGAGTGGCCGGGTGGTCGCTTCAAGACCTTGAAGCTGCTGCGCGCGCTGCTCAGCGGCGAGCCGGCGATGACTGTCCCCTGCCCCACCTTCTTGATCCGCCATCCCAGTGCGGGGGCGATCCTGGTCGATACCGGCTTGCACCCCTCGATCGCAACCGACGGGCGGGAGAACTTCGGCCGGCTCATCTCCCGAGCACTCGAACCGTCGCTCGAGCCCGGCAACGACGTCGCCGCGCAGCTCCGCGCTCGGGGACTCGACGCAGGCGAGATTCCGGTCGTGGTGATGACCCACCTGCACACCGACCACGCCTCGGCGATCTCCGAGTTCTCCAAGTCGACCTTCGTCGTCAGCGAGACCGAGTGGGAGGCCGCCACCGTCGGCCCCCGCCCCACCCTCAACGGCTACCGCCGCGCCCACTTCGACTACGCCTTCGATTACCGCACGATCGACTTCGACCGCGGCGGCGACTCCTACGCGAGCTTCGGCCGCAACTTCGACCTCTTCGGAGACGGCTCGATCCGGCTCGCCTACACGCCGGGCCATAGCGCCGGCCACATGTCGGTCATCGCCCACCTCAAGGATCGCGATTTCGTGATCGGTGGTGACGCCACCTACACCCAGGGCCAGCTCGATGGCAGCGCCCCGCTGCCTCCCCGCCCCTTCGACGCCCACAACTACCGCCGCTCCCTGCAGGAGCTGAAGCTCTTCCGCCAGCAGTACCCCGACGCGATCGTCACGCCGGGCCACGACCCCGAGTTCTTCGCCGGGCTCGACGCTCGCTACGAGTAGCTACCGCTACTAGCGCTAGCCCTCTGGCGATGCCTTGCCGGGCTCGGGCGTTACGCCTTCCCGCAAAGCGCGAATCACGTTGCGACGGCCCTGCTCCTCCAGCGCCGTGTACATCGACCGCACCTTGTCGAAGACCTCGGTGGCCACTTCGAGCTGGCGCTCGTGACTGGGGTCCTTCTCGACGGGAAAAGAAAGGGGCTTGCCGTACTGGACGGTGACCTTGGGAAAGCGGAACCGCTTCCAGCGCCGCACGCTGTCGGATCCGTGGATGGCCACCGGGACAACCGGCGCCCCCGATTCAAGAGCGATCTGTCCGATCCCCCGTTTTGGCTCGCCCATCTCGCCGCTCCGCGAGCGGCCGCCCTCGGCGTAGATGAGCAGCATCCCCTCCTGGTCGAGGATCGTGAAGGCGGTCTTGAAGGCCTCGTCGTCGTGGTGGCCGCGACGAATCGGGAAAACACCGCCGTGCTTGTAGATGTAGGTGAGGACCGGCGGGCCAAAGAGCTGCGATTTGCCCATGAAGCGGATCTGGCGGCGCAGGTAAAGGCCGGTGAAGAAGTGGTCCATCTGGCTGAAGTGGTTGGGGGCGAGCAGCAACGGCCCGGTCTTCGGCACGTTTTTGACGCCGATCGCGCGGGTTCTGTAGAACAGCAGCGTCGGCGGCGAGACGATGGCTCGGACGAGGGGATACGTCCACCCGACCCCCTTGCGAGCCGCCGTGTGGAACTGGTCGAAGTACTCAGCGGGCCGATCGTCCTTGTAGACCTGTGGCTTGATGTCGGACATGGGAGGGACGCCGGTGGAGCCGGCCGTCGCTGTGCCTACCCCCCATCCAACGGGCGGTTACGCCGGTTTCTCGGCGCTGCTGGGGCGGGCCCATCCCCTCGCCCGCTCCACCGCGCGACCCCACTCGGTGTACAGCGCTTCCCGCTCCTCGACGCTCATCCCTGGCTCGTACCGAGCGGCCTCCCGCCACATCCCGCCCAGCTCCTCGAAGCTCCAGCGCCCGGTCGCGATCCCGGCGAGGTAGGCGGCGCCGAGCGCGGTGGTCTCGGCGATCTCCGGCACGATCACCGGCGCACCCAGCACGTCCGCCTGAAACTGCATCAGCCAGCGGTTGGCAACCGCGCCGCCGTCCGCCTTGAGGACCGCGAGACGCTCCCCGGCAGCCGCCTCCTGCGCCCGCACGGCGTCCACGGTCTGGTAGGCGATCGCCTCGAGCGTGGCCCGCGTCAGATGGGCATGGCCGGTCCCGCGGGTCAGGCCGACGATGGTGCCCCGGGCATATGGGTCCCAGTAGGGAGACCCCAACCCGGTCAGCGCCGGGACGAAGTAGACGCCGTCGTTGCCGTCCAGCGAGGCGGCGATCGCCTCGGTGTCGGCGGCATCCTCGATCGTGCCGAGGCCGTCGCGTAGCCACTGCACCGCGGCGCCGGTGACGAAGATCGAGGCCTCCAGGGCGTAGGCCGCCTCCTCCCCGCCCCCGCAGGCGACGGTCGTCAGCAGCCCCTCGGCCGGCTCGGGGCAGCTGGCGCCGACGTTGAGCAGGACGAAGCTGCCGGTCCCGTAAGTGTTCTTGGCCATCCCGGGGGCGTGGCAGGCCTGGCCAAAGAGGGCGGCCTGCTGGTCACCGGCGATCCCCGCCACCGGCACCTCGCCGCCGAACTCCGAGGTCGTCCCGTAGAGGTGCGCCGAGGGCAGCGGCTCGGGCAGGCGGGCCGGGTCGACGCCGAGCATCTCGCAGAGCTCCTCGTCCCAGACCAGCCGGCGGATGTCGAACAGCATCGTCCGCGAGGCGTTCGTGTAGTCGGTCGCGTGCCGGCCGGTCAGCTTGTAGAGCAGCCAGGAGTCGATCGTGCCGAAGACGGCGCGGTCGGCCCCCTCGACGTTGCGCAGCAGCCACTCGATCTTGGTGGCGGAGAAGTAGGGGTCGAGGACGAGCCCCGTCCGCTCGCGGACCAGCGCTTCGTGGCCTTGCGCCCGCAGCTCGTCGCAGCGCTCCGCGGTGCGACGGTCCTGCCAGACCAGCGCCCGGTGCACGGGCTCCCCGGTTGCCGGGTCCCAGGCGACCACAGTCTCGCGCTGGTTGCTGATCCCGATCCCGTCCAGCTCCGCGCCCCCGATCCCGGCTGCCGCGATCGCCTCAGCCGCCACCCTGCGTGTCGTCTCCCAGATCTCCGTCGCGTCGTGCTCGACCCATCCCGGCTGCGGGAAATGCTGCTCGAACTCGGCGTAGGCCCGGCCCGCGACCTGGCCTGCCGCGTCAAAGACGAGGCAGGTGGTCCCGGTCGTCCCCTGGTCGATGGCGAGGATCACGGCAGGGGGCTTCCGGTCAGCCCCGCACCTTGCAGCTGCGGGTCAGGGTGGAGGAAAGCTTGCGGCCGTCGGCAAACGTCATCGACGCGCGGGCAAAGGAAAAGAGGCCACCCGTGAACCCCGTAGGCGCCGTGCAGGCAGCGCTGAGATAGCTGCGGCGCTGGCCGCGGTAGACGAACTCACGGTGCAAGGTGAGGCTGATGCGCCTGACGTATCCATAGTGGTTGACCGAGGCCGGCAGGAAGCCGGTAAGGGTGGTGCCGTAGGTGCCACCGGTGCGGCGGATCCTGAAGACGATGATGCGCGTGATGGGCAAAGGCTTGGTCCCGTAGACGTGAGCGAGGATGGCTTCGCGACCATCGACGATGGCGTTGAAGGCGAGAATCTTGCCGTTGGCGGGGAAGGCCAACTGTTCGGGGAAGGCAGTGTTGGCCAGGTAGCGGCCTTCGCCGACAAGAGCCCGGCCGCAGCTGGCCCTGGCCTGCTCGCTGGAGGTCGCCTCGAGCTGGCTGCGGCGGCAGATCGGCAGGCCGTGGGCGTTGAGCTCACCGCCGCTGTTGATCGCGATCGCGATTTCCCGCAATGCCGGCGGCCGCTCACCGGAGAGGGTCTTGACAGTGCCCGAGACGCTGACCGAGATGGGCGCCCGCGCATGGCGCGGCAGCGCGTTGGGAGCGATACCGCCGTTGAACTTGACGAACAGGTCGCCACGGGCGGTCAGCTCGGCATGGGCAAGCGACGCCCCCGCGGCACAGGCCACGATCGCGAGCACCCCGATCCGCGTCCGCCTCTTCCTCATCCCAGCTCAGGCTAGATGGTTGATGTCACGCCGTGGCATCGACTAACGCCGCGACGCGTAAACGCGGACGAAGTCGCGGAGCTGGCGCGCCCGATGGAGGAAGCCGGCGGGCGTTCTGTTAGTGGCGCGGTGCTCCAGGTCCAGCTCGTACTCGCGCACCCGGTAGCCGCCGCGAACCGCGTCGACGGTCATCCCAACCTCCATCCCGTAGCCGCGGGCGAAGGGGAGCACCGCGCGAAGCACCTCGACCCGCATCGCCCGCTGGCCGGAGATCGGAGCCGTCGTCTCCAGCCCACAGCGCCGGCGAATCGCCCAGCGAGCGAAGCCGAGCGCAAGGCCGAAGCCACCGCCGAGACGACGGCTGAAGGCGGCAACCGCAAGGTCGCACTCCCCCTGCTCCACGGCCGCGACCAGGGGGTCGAGGCGGCCGGCTGAGGCGGCGAGGTCGCCGTCGCAGAGCAGGACCAGAGACGGCGAGGGCTCGGCGCTGAGCGCCGCTTCGGCGGCGGCGGTCATGTTGGCGCCCTTGCCGTGGGGGCGGCCGCGGCTGACCACCAGGCCCCCGGCGGCCATCGCCACCTCAGCGGTGCCGTCGGTCGAGGCGTCGTCGGCCACCCAGAGCGCGGCGCCTGGGAAGGCCTCGCGAAGGGCCGCGAGCGTGGCGCCGATTCGGTCCGCCTCGTTGCGAGCGGCGACGACCACGGCGAGCGGAGAACCCGCCTCCCCATTAGACATCGACTGTCACCCCTCCGTCCTCACGCGCGGTTATTGTCCCCCACCCATGGCGAATATCGAGGCGCACATCACCGGCAACGTCTGGAAAATCGAGGTCGCGGTCGGCGACAAGGTCGAAGACGGCGACACCGTCGCCATCCTCGAGTCGATGAAGATGGAGATCCCGGTCGAGGCCGAGGACGATGGGACCGTGAAGGAGATCCTCTGCGAAGAGGGGCAGGCGGTCAGCGAAGGCGACGTCCTCGTGGTCTTGGAGTAAGACAGGCCGTGGAGCGACAGCTCGCCGGCGGCAAGCTCCTACTCGACGAACCGGCCGAGGCGGTCACCCGAATTCGGATCTCAAACCCCGAGCGGCGCAATGCACTCGACCACGAGGTCCTCGACGGTCTCGCCGAAGCCCTGCGGGAGCTCAGCCGCGGCATCGAGACCCGCTGTGTGCTGATCACCGGGGCGCCGCCGGTGTTCTCCGCCGGCTACGACATCGCTTCAATCCCGTCCGAGACCTTCGAACGCGACGCCGAGGCACTGGTCGCCCATCCGTTCCACAACGCGCTCGAGGTGCTCGGGAGCCATCCTTGGCCCACCGTCGCGGCGATCAACGGCCACTGCCTCGGTGGTGGCCTGGAGCTGGCTATCACCTGCGACCTGCGCATCTGCGCGGCGGGGGCGAAGCTCGGCATGCCGCCGGCCAAGCTCGGACTGGTCTACGGACACACCGGCCTGCGCAAGTTCCTCGACACGGTCGGGCTGGCGCGGACCAAGGAGCTGTTCCTGACCGGGCGCAACTTCGAGGCCTCGCGCGCCGAGGAGATTGGGCTCGTGCACGAAGTGGTCAAGGACAAGGCGCTGGAGGACGCATCCGTCGAACTGGCGGCCACGATCGCCGCCAACGCCCCGCTCTCGACGCAGGGCAACAAACGCGCGATCGAAATCCTCAACCAGAACGCGGTGCTGACCGACCAACAGGAGGGCGGGTTGATTGCCCTGCGCGAGGCCTGCTTTGAATCGCAGGACCTGCGCGAGGGAATCCGCGCGTTCGCGGAGAAGCGCAAGCCGAAGTGGACCGGGCGATGAGGGGCAACCCGATCTGATGAGCGCCGCCGCGCGGCGAAAACTGGCCGCCGCCGACCCGACGATGGCGGTGCTGATCGAGCGAGTCGGCAAGATCGACATCGCCACGAGGCTGAAGCGGCGCAGTGAGGAGCGACCCGCCGACGCCTACGGGGCGCTGCTGCGGGCGATCGTGGGGCAGCAGCTGTCGACCAAAGCGGCGCGGACGATCTACGGGCGCGTCCTCGACATCTTCGACGGGAAGACACCGACACCCGAGGAGCTCCTGGCGGCGAGCGAGAAGGACCTCCGCGGCGCCGGCCTCTCCGGACGCAAGGTCGAGTACATCCAGGACCTCGCCAAGCATGTGCTGAGCGGCGAGCTGGAGCTGGACAAGCTCGGCGAGCTCTCCGACGAGGAGGCGATCGAAGAGATCGTCGCGGTGCGCGGCCTCGGCCAGTGGACAGCCGAGATGTTCCTGCTCTTCCACCTCGAACGGCCGGATGTGCTCTCCGGCGGCGATCTGGGTATCCGCAAAGCCGTGCAGATCGAGTATGAGCTCGAGGAGATGCCGACCCCCGAGCATGTGCTCGAGATCGGCGAGCCCTGGCGACCGCACCGCAGCCTCGCCTCCCTATACCTATGGGAGTCACTGGCGGCGGTCCCGGCCTAGAGCCATGCGACTGCGTTTCTGGCTAGGACTCGCCGCCGTCTCTCTCGTCGCCATCGGCTCGATCGCCCTCGCGCTGGCGGTCCGCGCCAACGACTTCGATGACTTCCATCGCCTGCAGCGCGAACAGGCTGCGCGGGCAGCACGCCAGGCCGAGGCGGTCACGGGGCTATCGGTCGGACAGCTTGCCAGCGCCGTGGCCTTCTACCAGTCGACAGGCCAAATCACCGAGCATGAGTTCGACCTGATCGCCGCCCCGTTGCTGGAGCAGGGCGCGCTGACCGGCACGGCTTTGGTGCAGCGGATCCCGGATGCCGAACGCCGTCGCTTCGAACGCGAGCGGGGCTTTGAGATCTTCGAAAGGGGGCCTGGCGGCATACCACGGCGGGCCGAAGATCATCCCGTCTACTTCCCGGTCGTCGACGCCGCGGCAGCCGAAAACGAAACCGGCGCGGCGGCGCCGCTCGGCTACGACATCGGCTCGGACCCGGCCCGCGCGCCCTACCTGCAGCGGGCAGGCGTCAGCGGCAGGGCAACGGCAACGCCGGCGTTGCCGTTGCTGAGCGGAGGCTCCGGCATCAACGTCTACCGCCCCGTCTATCGCGACGGGGCACCGACAGCGACCGCGGCTCAACGCCAAGCCGCACTGATCGGCTTCGCCGCCGGCGCCTTCCGGATTCGTGAGCTGGCGGCGGTGACGACCGCCGCCGTATCGCCCGAGGTTGAGGTGCAACTGCGGGAGGAGGGCAGGACGCTCGCCGGCGCGTCTGGAGAGCTCGACGATCCCGCCAGCGCCCCGATCCAGGTCGCCGACCGCGTCTGGGTGCTGGTAATCCGCGACCCCAATCGGCCGGATATCAGCCTTCCTTTGCTGATAGCTGTTTTCGGCGTCCTGCTGGCCGCCTTGCTCGGCGCTCTGATCGTGATCTGGAGTCGCAATGAGCGAATGCAGGAGCTGCAACGACAGGCCAGTCACGATTCGCTGACGGGCTTGAAGAACCGGCGGCGCTTCGAGGAAGACCTGGGGGCCGAGCTGGCACGCAGCCGTCGCGATCGCACGGAAGCCGCACTGCTGATGCTTGACCTGGACAACTTCAAGCAGGTCAACGACACGCTGGGGCACCCGATCGGCGACCGGGTAATCGAAGAGATCGCGGATGTCCTGAGCCAGCGGATGCGAGAGACCGACGTACTGGCGCGACTGGGCGGCGACGAGTTCGCGATCGTCCTGCCACGCTGCGACATCTCCGAGGCACTCGGTGTGGCTGAGGCGATCGCCACCGGAATCCGCGAGCACGTGCCGCACAAGGAGGGCGTCCCCCCGATCACCGCCAGCATCGGCGTCGCGATGTTCGGCACCGGATCATCCGCCACCTTCGAGTCGGTCCAACAGCAGGCGGACGCGGCGATGTACGAAGCAAAGGAGGCCGGCCGCGACGCGGTGCGGATGGCCTCAGCCGACGAGAGCCGAGCCTGAGGCTCTAACCCGAGCTGAGCCGGTGGCGGAGGCGCAGTACGCGGCCCACCGATTCTTCAGCTGCGGAGCGCGAAAGCGAGCCGGAGCGCAACCGCCGCAGCAGGGCATCCTGGGCGCGGGCACCGCTGCTGGGGTCGGCGTAGAGGAGCAGGTCGACGCCGGCCTGGGCAGCGGCAAGGCCCGCCTTGGCCGGGCCGCCGAAGTCCCGCACGGCCACTGTGTTGAGCGCGTCGGTGATCGAGACGCCTGCGAAGCCGAGGTGGGTGCGCAGCTCGCCGGTCACGATTGAGCGAACGAAGGCCGCGGGCTTCGATGAGAAGGCGGAGTAGGTCGCGGTGCTGAGCATCACCATCGCGCCCCTGGCGGCGATGAAGCGACGGTAGGGCGCCTCGTCGAGGCGCCGCAACTCCGCCTTCGAGAGGTCGATTCGCTGGACCGCGAAGTCGGTGTTGAGCCGGGCTACGCCGAGGCCCGGGAAATGCTTCGCGGTGGCGGCGACCCCTCCCGCTTCGAGCCCTTCGGCGAAGGGCACGGCGGTCGCGATCACCCGCGTGGGGGTCGAGCCGAATCCACGGTCGGTATCGGCGATCGTGCCGCCGGGACGGGCGACGTCGAGGACGGGCGCCAGGTCGACGTTGACGCCGACGTTGCCCAGGTTGCGGGCGGTGCGCTCGCCCTGTTCGCGGCTGAAGGTGGCGCCGCGAGCGCCCATCTGGCGAGCCGAAGCGTCGGGGGCGCCGCCGATCCGCTTCACCAGCCCGCCCTCCTGGTCGATCATCACCAGGAGCGGATCGCGCAACCCGCCCGGACGGGGAATCGCCTGCAGGTCATCGACCAGGCCCCTTCCCGCGGAGCGGCTTGGGAAGTTGTCGGCGAAGAGGATCACGCCGGCGACGCGACCCTCGCGGACCATCCCCCGCACCGACGCCGGCACTTCGGTGCCCTCGAAGCCGACGACGATCCTCTGGCCGGCGAGCTGGCCGAGGCTAAGCTGGCTGGCCGCGCTTGGCGTCGGCGCGGAAGGGCTGTCGCCGAGCGCCGCGCCAAACGCGAAGGCGCCTGCCGCCAAACCGCAGGCGACTCCGGCCACCAGCCGCCTCCTTCTGGATATCGCCGCCACCACGCGAACCGATCTTAGAACCCATCGCGGGCCAGGCCAGGCGTCCGGCCCGGTGCCTAGCCTGCAGCCGAATGTCAGCCCTGATCTCCTTCGAGGAAGCCCTGGCCCTCGGCGAGCAGACCGACCACCAGGAGATCGGCGAACTGGTCGAGCGCGCCTGGGAGGTGCGCCGGGAGAACTTCGGCGACTCGACCGACATGTGCTCGCTGGTCAACGCGAAGTCGGGGGGATGCGCCGAGGACTGCGGGTTCTGCGCCCAATCGCGCTACGCGGAGGCCGATACGCCGATGCACGCGATGATGGAGCCCGAGCAGATCCTCGAGCACGCAAAGGCCGCCGAGGCGGCGGGGGCGCACCGCTTCTGCATGGTCACCCAGGGCCAGGGCCTCTCGAAGCGGGACTTTCAGAAGATCCTCGAGGGGACGAAGCTGGTCGCCGAGCAGACCAACCTGAAGCGCTGCGCCTCGATCGGCCACATGTCGGCGGAGCGGGCGACGCAGCTGAAGGAAGCGGGCGTCCAGCGGGTCCACCACAACGTCGAGTCGGCCCGTTCCTACTATCCGGAGGTCTCGACGACCGTCCGCTACGAGGGCCGGCTGCGCACCATCGACGCGGTCAAGGAGGCGGGCCTCGAGACCTGCGTCGGCGGCATCCTCAACCTCGGCGAGTCGCCGCGGCAGCGAGTCGAGATGGCCTTCGAGCTGTCCGAGCTGAACCCAACCTCAGTTCCGATCAACCTGCTCAACCCGCGCGATGGCACCAAGTTCGGCGACCGCCCGCTGATGGACCCCTGGGACGTGGTCAAGTGGGTCGCGATCTTCCGGCTGATCATCCCCGGCGCGCTGTTCCGCCTCTGCGGCGGGCGGGTCGAGAACCTCGGGGAGCTCCAGCCGCTGGCGGTAAAGGCCGGGCTGAACGGCGTGATGATGGGGAACTTCCTCACCACCCTGGGGGCCGAGCCTGAGGAGGACCGGGCGATGTTCGAGGAGCTTGGGCTGAACGTGGCGCGCCAGTCCGACAACGGCGCCAACCCCCGGCCCGACAACCGCTCCGGATGGCTGGAGGGGGAAGCGCCGGTGACGCCGATCGACGCCCTGATCGATCGCCAGGACGAAGCCGACTTCTGGGATCCTTCGACCCAACTGCGCGTGATCAAGAAGACGAAGAAGCCTCCCCCCTACCCACAGGCGGCATGACCGACATCGCAGAGCGGCTGGAGGAGCTTCGGGACCGGGGGCTCTACCGGCGCTTGAGGTTGATCGGCGGGCCGCAAGGACCGCGGGTCCTGCTCGACGGGCAGCCGGTGCTGCTGCTCTGCTCGAACAACTACCTCGGGCTCGCCGACCACCGGCTGGTGCGCGAGGCGGCCGCCGAGGCGGCGATGCGCTGGGGCGCCAGTGCCGGCGCATCACGGCTGATCTCGGGGACGATGACGCCCCACCGCCAGCTCGAGGGCCGGCTCGCCGCGTTCAAGGGATATGAGGCCTCGCTGCTGTTCGGCTCCGGCTATCTCGCCAACACGGGCGTGATCTCCACCCTCGCCGGGCGCGGAGAGGTCGTCTTCTCCGACGAGCTGAACCACGCCAGCATCATCGACGGCTGCCGGCTCTCCCACGCCGAGACGTTCGTCTACAGGCACGGCGACGTCGAGCACCTCGCCTGGGGGCTCCGCGAGGCCCAGGGACGCGGCGCGCTGATCGTCACCGACGGGGTCTTCTCGATGGACGGCGACGTGGCGCCGCTGGAGGAGCTGGCGAGGCTGGCCCGCGACCACGGCTGCCGGTTGATGGTCGACGAGGCGCACGCGACGGGCGCCGTGGGCCCCGGTGGACGTGGCTCTGTCGCCGCGGCGGGCTTGGGCGAGGAGGTCGACCTGGTCGTCGGCACGCTCGGCAAGGCGCTGGGCTCCTACGGCGCCTACGTCTGCGCCAGCCACGAGCTCATCGAGTACCTGATCAATACGGCGCGCCCGTTCATCTTCTCCACCGCGCCGGCGCCGCCCTCGGTCGCCGCCGCCCTCGCGGCACTCGAGCTGCTCGAATCCGAGCCCGAGCGGGTCGAGCAGCTGCGCTCTAACGCAACCGTCCTGCGCGAGGCCCTCGGCATCCACGGGTTGGCGGTCAGCGGCTCCGACACCCAGATCGTCCCGGTCGAAGTCGGCGACGCCACCCGGACGATGGAGCTGACCGAGCGGCTGCTCGCCGACGGGGTCTTCGCCCAAGGGGTCCGTCCCCCCACCGTGCCGGAGGGCTCCTCGCGGCTGCGCTTCACGGTGATGTCCACGCACGGCGCGGACGAGCTGAAACGCGCCGCCAGGCTGGCCGGCCTCGCGGCGCGGGAGCTGGGCATCGCCGCGCCGGCCGCGTTGGCCCACGCCGCCTGAGACGGTGCGGGGCGTCTTCGTCACCGGCACCGGCACCGAAGTGGGCAAGACCATCGTCGCCGCGGTGCTCGCCCGGACGCTGGCTGCCTCCGGCAAGGCGGTCGCGGTCTTCAAGCCCGCTGTGACAGGCCTCGACGATGAGGGCGAGACAGACCACGCGCTGCTGCGCCGCGCCGCCGGCTCAGCGCAGAGCGACGAGGAGATCGCGCCCTACCGCTACGGGCCCCCCGCGTCGCCGCACCTCGCCGCCGAGATGGACGGCGAGCAGATCGACCCGGAACGGCTGCTGAGTGCCGCACGATCCGCGGCGGCAAGCGCCGGCACTCTGGTCTGCGAGGGGGTCGGCGGCCTGCTCGTCCCTCTCCGGGCTGGGCGAGTTTGTACCCCTATAGGGGACAAAGTCGACCCGCCCGAAAAAGCCGAGCCGCCCTATCTGGTGCGTGACCTCGCCGTCGACCTCGGCCTGCCGCTGGCAATCGCGGCGTCGCCCGAGCTGGGCACGATCAACCACACGCTGTTGACCCTCGAGGCCGCGCGAGCGGCAGGGCTCGATGTCGTCGCGGTCGTGCTCACACCCTGGCCATCGCAGCCAAGCCGGCTCGAGGAGTCGAACCGCGAGACGATCGAGGCGCTCGGCGACGTCAGGGTCGAGACGCTGCCGGCGTTGGATCTTGCGGATCCAGGGTCGTGGCCAGCGCTGCCTCTGCCCCTAGCGGGCTGATCGACTTCCGCTTCGCCCGGATCGCCAGGGCCGCAATCGCCGCCCCGGTCAGCGCGACCGCAGCCGAGACGGTCATCGCGTGGCCCAGCGCGTCGACGAATTCCACAGGGGTCGCAGTGGCGGGATTGCCAACCGCACCCTGGAAGATTGCCCCGGTAACGGCGACGCCGAGGCTGCCGCCGACCATTCGGAACATCGAGAGCACACCGGAGGCGATCCCAGCCTTTTCGACCGGGACCGCGTTCATCGCCGCGGTGGTCATCGGCGACATCGTCAACGCGATCCCGATTCCCAGCAGCATGAAGCCGGGCAGCAGCTCGCCATAGCTGGAGTCGACGGCGATGCCGCTGAAGCTGTACAGCGAAGCGGCAACCACCACGAGACCGCTGGTGATCAACCAGCGCGGGCCGATCCGATCCGCCATTCGCCCGGCGAGTGGCGCGATGACGACGATCATCAGGGTCGAGGGCAGGAACCTGACCCCAGCCTCCAGCGCCGAGTAGCCGAGGATGTTCTGCATATAGAGAGCGAGGAAGAAGAAGACGCCGAGCATCGCGAAGGAGACGATCAGCGCCACGACGACGGCGCCGAGGAAATTGCGGTCCGAGAAGAAGCGGAATTCGACCATCGGGACCTTGACCCGCAGCTCGATCGCAACAAAGGCGGCCAGGCCGACGCCGGCACCGACCAGCAGGGCGACAATCTCGGGTGACCCCCAGCCCCAAGCGTTGCCCTCGACCAGAGCCAGGATCAGCGCCGTCAGCCCAGCGGTCAGCGCCACCACGCCGAGGTAGTCGACCTCGCGGCCAACAGTGGTGTCGCGCGACTCGCGGACCGCGAACAGCGCTGCCGCCACAGCGCCGACCGCAACCGGGATGTTGAGGTAGAAGATCGCCCGCCAGCTGACGTGCTCGGTGAGGAAGCCGCCCAGCACCGGGCCGACCGCCAGGGCAAGGGCGGAGACCCCGGCCCAGGTCCCCATCGCCTTGCCGCGCTCCTCCGGCGGGAAGGCGTCGGTGACGATCGAGAGCGTCGCCGGCATCATCAGCGCCGCGCCGATGCCCTGGACGACACGGCTGATCACGAGATCGGTCGGGGTAGCGGCAAGGCCGGCGGTGGCCGAAGAGAGGGTGAAGATGACGACGCCGAAGAGGAACATGCGACGGCGGCCGAAGATGTCGCCGAGCCGGCCACCGGTCGCCAGCAGCACCGCGAAGGAGAGCGTGTAGCCGTTGATCGTCCACTCGAGCGCCGAGAGCGAAGCGCCGAGGTCGCGCTGGATCGAAGGCAGCGCCACGTTGACGACGGTGTTGTCGAGCATGATCATGAACAGCGCGAAGCACATCGCCCCGAGCGTCCACCACTTGCGGTTGTCGTCGGTGATCAGGTGCCGGTAGCGGGTCATGGCGCCCCAACCCCCTTGAGGTGATCGAAGGCGACCGCGATGTCGTCGCGGTCCATCAGCGAGTCGATCGCGGCGTCGAGCTTGCGCCGCTGCGCGGCGGTGAGGCTGGCCGCGAAGGCCTCCATCCCCGCCTGGCGAACGACGAGGAGGGTCTCGACCAGCTTCTTGCCCTTCTCGGTGATCGCGACCCGTCGCACCCTGCGGTCCTCGGCGTCCTCGACGCGCGTTGCCAGGCGCTCCCTGACCAGGGCGTCCACCGCCCTGCTCATCGAGGGGACCGAGACGCCGAACGTCTCCGCCAGGTCGCTCACCTGCCGCGGCTCCGTTGCCTCGCCGAGCCCGCCCAGCTCAAGAAGAGCCTTGCACTGGGTTATCGAGAGGCCGCACTCCTCGATCAACCGCAGCAGATTGCCGCGGTCATAGAGGAAGAGATGGCGCAGCAGCGCACTGAGCCGTGCCGCGGTCTCCTGGGTCTCGGGGCTCATCTCCGGAATGCCCGCCTGCTCGGCGATTGTGGCGACCTCACTCGCTTGCATGTCCAAATAGTTGCATACGCACAACTATTTCTGTACCGCAATATTTGCTCGTGTGATGCACATCACGGAAGGCGGGCCCCCTCACAGTCCGCATCTACCGCCTTTCCGAGGCCAAAAATTCCAGCCGAGCCCGGGTCTAGTGTCGTTCGCGGGCGATGTACACGGACTCAGCGCAACTCGACCACGATCATCTATGGCACCCGTTCACCCAGCAGCAGGGGTGGTGCGCGGAAGAGCCACTGGTAATCGAGTGCGCTGAGGGCTCGCACCTGATCGACACGGACGGTCGCCGCTATCTGGACGGCGTCTCCTCGCTGTGGTGCAACGTTCACGGCCATCGCCATCCCACCATCGACCAGGCCGTATGCGACCAGATCGGCAGGGTCGCCCACTCGACCATGCTCGGGCTGACCCACCCAAGCGCCGCCGAGCTGGCCGCCCGCCTGGTTGACCTCGCGCCGCCGGGACTGAATCGCGTCTTCTACTCGGACTCCGGCTCGACCGCGACCGAGATCGCCCTGAAGATGGCCTTCCAGTACCAGCAGCAGCGCGGCGGTCAACACGCCCGGCGCACCTCTTTCGTCCACCTCCGAGACGCCTACCACGGCGACACGATCGGCTCGGTCTCGGTCGGGGGCATCGACCTCTTCC